>JANPJD010000043.1:0-24608 GCA_031425325.1 Rhodobacterales bacterium
TGATGCCGAGCACCAGCACGAAGCCGACAAACCCGTTCAGCAAGGGTTTGGCCAGGAACACCCCCCGCAGCATCGGGAATGTCGTGACGATGCCGATGGCAACCGCCAGCGTGACGACGACCGTCAGGAAAATCTGGCGCACGGGCTGGTGGAAGCGCGGCTCGGCCCCGATCGTCTGCATCAATGCTCCTGACAACAACGTCGGTGCGAGAATAGGGGCGCGCCGGGGCGATGCCAACTCACATTGCGACCTGTCGGCAGTATCAGCCCTGACTGCGGACGATCTCGCGCACCCTTGCCGCAAGCCAGCCCAGATCGGAGTCGTCTATGTTCAACTGCGACAGATGCTCGGCCGTGCTGAACAGATACTCGCTGTTGGGACCACGCCCGCCCACGGCATGTGCGATGATATACGCCTGCTCCTCCAGGGGAAGATCCCCGCAATACTGAACGTGGTCTGGATCGATGACATAGGCCAGCGCCACGACCTGTTCCCCGTTCGGCAAAAGCACCGGCAGGTGCGTTTCCAGATAGGCCGATGAAATCAGTTCCCGTTCGCGCAGGATTTCGACGGTTTCCGCCTCGCGGCCAGGCTCGACGAGGAAGGCGACACCGTCGCAGGTCGCATCATCGCGACGGTCCAGCGCAAGGACAAGGCCGGGACTTTCGGGCGATCCGCGATGATGGATCGAACGCATGCAGAAGCTGCGATGCCAACCATGCAGCCGGGCGACCTCGCGGCGCGCCACCGGAAAGCCGGGATGCCAGATGAGCGAGCCGTAGCCGAAGACCCAAAGTCCGTCTTTGTCCGTCGGCTGCGTCATGGAACTGGTCCTCTTGCACTGCCGCTTGTAAACATCAGGCAGGGTGGTTTTGGAAGGGGCGGCGATGCGGGGCTTGATCTGGCTTGTGGTGCTCGCAAGCCTCGCCTGGGGCGGCTACTGGTTCGTGGGATCGCGCGCGCTGGAAAAGGGCGCTGTCGCCTGGTTTGCAAGCCAGAATGACAACGGACTGATTGCCGAAAATGAAAGCCTGTCCGTCAGGGGCTTTCCAAACCGCTTCGATCTGACGGTGACCGAGCCGCTCTTGCTTGATCCCGATACGGGCTATGGCTGGCGGGCCCCGTTCGTCCAGTTGTTCGCCCTGAGCTATCAGCCATGGAAGGTCATTGCCGCGTTTCCGCCGGAACAGACGATCTCGGTTCCCGGGCAGGACATCGCGATCACCTCGGCCAAGCTTCAGGCGAGCGCATCACTCGCCCCGTCGTCGCCGATTGGGGTCGAGCGATCGGTGCTTGTGGGTGATGCCGTCTCGGCAAGCTCGACCATGGGGTGGTCGGTGTCCGCCGAAACGCTGCGGCTCGCCACGCGCGCGCTTGATGCCGACGGGCTGGATCAGGAAATCGGCCTTGAGGCGCTTGAGGTCACTCCGGACCCGTCGCTCGCCGCCGCGCTGCCCGATTTGCCGCCGACACTTTCCAAGATGCGCCTCGATGCCATTGTCGGCTTCCTGCCCGGACAGGACGGCGAGGCACCGCCACGTCTCAGCGGCTTCGACGTGAAAGAGGTGCTCATCACCTGGGGCGACTTCGCCTTGTTCGGCAAGGGACGTATCGCGGCCAATGATCAGGGCGTCGGCGAAGGCAGGATCGAGTTGCGACTGACCAACTGGCGCCTTGTTCTGCCGCTTGCCGTGGCGAGCGGCGCGATCAGCGCGGAAGCCCTGCCGACATGGGAGCGCGCGCTTGGCCTGCTTGCGCAGCAGTCCGGTGACGGCACCGATCTGGTACTGCCGTTGACGATGCAGCAGGGCCGGATGAGCCTTGGTCCTGTGCCGATCGGGCCCGCGCCCCGGCTGAACTGATCAGCGGCAATACGCACCGCCACGCTGGCGGGCCGTATCGAAATGCATGTGGTCGCGATGGAACCGGTCGGAATTGGGGCCGAGCGTGGTCCCGAAAATTCCGCAGGCGGCGTTGTATGCCTTCTTCATGGGCTTGCCCGCCGATCTGCGCCAATCGCCCAGCACCGTCACCGTCGAGCCGTTCGCAAGCTCGATCGCAGCGATGTCGAGTGCCTTGCCCCGCCCATGCTCGCTGATCGGCGCGCCCTTGACGTTGTTGCGGGTGCGGCAGGAATAGCTTCCCGCGATCCGCAGCGCCGCAACGTCCTTGCGCCCGAAGGCGGGTTTCAGGCCTTCGGAAACCCACTCCCTCAGCGCGCGGGCCGTGGTGCAGTCGATGACGGCCGATTGCTTCAGCGCCACGCCATCGACCGATGTGACGCGGACCGGTTCGTCGATGCCGCAGCCACGCACGCGCGACGTGATCGGTGCAAGAACTTCACCCTTGATTGCCGGATCGCCACAGACCGAACCCTTGCGACCGGTGATCGCGCTCTTGCCGGGCAGGATGCGGACCGCTGCGGCAGGCTCGATGCGTTCCAGCCCGCCAGCTCCCTCGTCAGGCGCGGTCAGCCGGGGCCGCGGGGCGGGGCGGGGCGCGGAAAGCGGGGCAGCCATGCTCATCGTCGAAAGGACACCGACGCTCTCGCTTGGCCCTGCGGCTTGGGCGGCAGGGACCGTCGTGGCAGCAGGCGCAACCATCACGGCCAGCGCCGCGAGCGGCTGCGCCATCGGCATCTGTTCGGCGAAAGGGCGGGCGCGCGGGCGCGGCGCGCTGATGGGACCGGCGAGTGCCACAGCTTGCGCGGCGAGCGTGGTTTCGGCTGGGGCAGCAGGACGCAAAACCGGGCGGAGCGAAGAGGACGGAGCATCGGCCAGCGCAGACCCGCAGCAAAGCGCCAACAGCGCTGCAACAGTCGCGATCTGACGCATCTGCTATTCTCCCGGTTTCGTCTCGGTTCCCGTTCCGGTTGCCCGGCCAAAGTCGGGCGCCGACGTATCCTGCCCTGCTTCGATGATACCGCGCCGGATCGCGCGAGTCCTCGTGAAATATTCATGCAGGTGCGGACCATCCCCAAGGCGGATCGCCCGTTGCAGGGCGAAAAGCTCTTCCGTGAACCGGCCGAGGATGTCCAAGGTCGCGTCTTTGTTGGTTAAAAACACATCGCGCCACATCGTAGGATCACTGGCGGCAATCCGCGTAAAGTCGCGAAAACCCGCCGCCGAGTATTTGATGACCTCGCTGTCCGTGACCCTGCGCAAGTCGTCGGCGACGCCGACCATCGTATATGCGATCAGATGCGGCGTGTGACTCGTGACGGCCAGAACAAGGTCATGGTGCGGCGCATCCATCTCGTCGACATTCGCGCCAAAGGCTTCCAGCAGCGACCGCAGGCGCGCGACGGCTTGCGGATCAGTGCCCTCGGTCGGCGTCAGCAGCCACCACCGATTGCGAAACAGCGTCGAAAAACCCGACCGCGGACCGGAGTGCTCGGTCCCCGCGATGGGGTGGCCGGGAATGAAATGGACCCCGACAGGCATGTGCGGTGCAACGGCATCAATCACCGCCTGCTTCACCGAACCCACATCGGTCACCGTTGCGCCCTGCATCAGATGCGGGCCGATCTCGGTGGCCAGCGACTGCATCGCACCAACCGGGACCGCCAGCACCACGAGGTCTGCCCCAAGCACCGCCTCGGCCGCTGTATCGGTCACGCGGTCGCAAAACCCAAGTTCCAGGGCAGTGTTGCGCGTCTCGGCGGAACGGGCGTAGCCCACGATCTCGTTCGCAAGGCCGCCCTGCTTCATCGCATGAGCCATCGACGAGGCGATCAGGCCAAGGCCGATCAGGGCGACCCGGTTGTAGATCACCGGCATCAGCGCTGGCCCTTGAACTGGGCTATCGCATGGACCACCCGGCGGCACGAGGATTCGTCGCCCACGGTGATCCGCAGGCAATGCGGAAGCTTGTACCCCGCCACCAGGCGGACGATCAGGCCCTGAGATTTCAGGTAGGCGTCGCAGGCCTCGGCCTCGGTCGGGTCGGCAAAACGCGCCAGCACGAAATTGGCCGTGGAGGTGTCCGACGGAACACCCATTTCGGCCAGCGACTCCGCCAGCCAGCTGCGCATCCGCGTGTTTTCCGACCGGCACTTCGCGACGTGGTCCTGGTCGCGCACGGCCGCTTCAGCCACGTCGAGCTGGGTCGTGGACAGGTTGAACGGGCCCCGGATGCGGTTCAGAACGTCTATGATCGCCTTGGGTCCGTAGCCCCAGCCGATCCGCAGCCCACCCAGCCCGTAGACCTTGGAAAAGGTGCGCGTCATCACGACGTTCTCGCGCGCCTCGATCAGTGCCTTGCCGCCGTCATAGGCTTCGACATACTCGGCATAAGCGCCGTCGAGCACGAGGATCGCCTGTTTCGGCAACCCTTCTGCCAGACGCGCCATGTCCTTTGCGCCGATCATCGTTCCGGTCGGATTGTTCGGATTGGCGATGAAGACGAGCTTCGTCTTCTTGGTGCAGGCCGCAAGGATGGCGTCCACGTCCGCCGTCCGTTCCCTTTCCGGCACCTCTACGGGTGTCGCACCGACGGCAAGCGTCGAGATGCGATACATGAGGAACCCATGCTCGGTGTGGATTACCTCGTCACCCGGACCGGCATAGGCCTGGCAAAGGAAGGTGATGATCTCGTCCGATCCGGCCCCGCAGATGACCCGTGCGGGGTCGAGGCCATGCGTGTCGGCTATTGCCTGACGCAGGCTCGCATGGTCGGTCGAAGGATAGCGGTGCAACTGGTGGACGCTGCGCAGGAAAACCTCCTTGGCGCGCTCAGAGGGGCCGAAGGGGTTCTCATTGGAGCTAAGCTTCACGACGTTCGAGACGCCCGCGATATGTGCCTGACCGCCCTGATAAAGGGCGATGTCCAGGATGCCCGGCTGAGGGCGGATCGCGTCGTTCATTCTTTCCTCCGGCTGTCCGCGCGGTTCTAGCGGGCGCGCCGAGCCTTTGCCAGAGACTTGTGGCCGCAGCGCCCGCTTCGCCTCAGACAGCGAGGAAGTTCACGAACTGCCATGGATCGCTGTCGTCACGATCCTCGGCAAAGCTGTTGATGCGGTGCGACAGTGGCGTCCAGTCGGTGTAGTGCGCCTCGATGCGGCCCAGATAGGGGCGCTGGACCTCCAGGCAGCGGGCATGATCCATTTCGTCGGCCTCGACGATGCCTGCGCGCGGGTGCTCGATGGCCCAGACCATTGCGGCAAGCACAGCCGACGTTACCTGCATGCCGGTCGCATTCTGCCACGGCGCGAGGTCGCGTGTCACCTCAATGGACAAGCGCGAGCCGTACCACAGCGCGCGCTTCGGCCCATAAATGAACACGCCCAGATCATCGCCACCGGCAACGATCTCGTCCGCCGTCAGGATGTGCTTCTTCTCGGGCAGGCGACCTGCGCCGTTGATCTCGTGCAGCGAAAGGATCGCGTCGTTGCAGGGATGATAGGCGTAGTGGCATGTGGGCCGGTACTCGGGTGCGGGGCCCTCGCCTACTGTGTAGTAGTCAGAGATCGACAAGGCCTCGTTATGCGTCACCAGATAGCCGAACTGGGGGCCGACACCGGGGCACCAGCTGCGCACGCGCGTATCCGCCCCCGGGCGGTCGATCCAGATGGCACAGCGACTTCCGGTTTCGAAACCGTATCCGAGCGCTGGCAGGCGCTTTTCGTGGCTGCCCCAGCCCAGTTCGGCCGGCTGATACCCTTCGGACAAAAGGCCATCGACGGACCACGTGTTGACAAAGGTGCCCGGCGGCTTCGGACGGGCAGAGACTTGCGTGTCGCGCTCGGCGATGTGCACGCCCTTGACGCCGAGGGATTGCATCAACCTTGCCCAACCTTCACGGCTGACCGGCACTTCGGCAGGCCGATCCATGTCGGCGGCCAGCCGCAGCAGCGCTTCCTTCAGCAGCCAGGACACCATTCCCGGGTTCGCCCCGCAGCATGACACGGAGGTCGGGCCGCCGGCATGCTTGCGGGACAGCGCCCGCACTTCCTCGCGCAGGGGATAGTTGGTGCGATCAGCGTTCGGAATGCTCGATCCGAAATAGAACCCGGGCCAGGGCTCGATCACCGTGTCGATGTAGAGCACGCCGATTTCCTGGCAGAGCAGCATCAGGTCGATCGACCCCACATCTACGGACAGGTTTACGACAAGGCCCCGCCCGTCAGGAAAAAGCCCGCGCAGGATTTCGGCATAGTTCTCGCGCGTCAGTGCGACCTGCATGTGGCTGACGCCATGCTGCGCGAGCAGGGCCGCATGTTCGCCGCTCGGTTCGATGACCGTGAAGCGGCTGCGGTCATAGGCGATGTGCCGTTCGATCAGCGGCAGCGTACCCCGACCGATCGAGCCGAAGCCGATCATCACCAGCGGTCCGTCCAGGCGTGCGTGCAAGGAATGGGTCATCAGTATTTCTTCGCTTTCGAACTCATCCAATCCATCGCCGCCAGCAACACGCCCGAGACGACAAAGGTCAGGTGAATGACCACGAACCAATAGAGTTCCGTTTCGCCGAATTTGGCATCGGCGACGCTATCGCCGATTTCCATGAACCGCTTGAGCAGATGGATACCCGAAATCGCAACGATGGACGCGATCAGCTTCATCTTCAGGCCCGAGAAATCGACCGTTCCCATCCAGTCGGGACGATCACCGCCATCGTCGATATCAAGTTTCGAGACGAAGTTCTCGTATCCGGAAAACAACACGATCAGCAAAAGGTTCGCGGCCAGCGTCAGGTCGATCAGCGTCAGCGCGACAAGGATCACCTGCTCGGCGCTCATCGTCATGATCTGAAGGGCGTATTTCCACAAGTCGCGCAGGAAGACGAGCATCAGCATCGCAAGCGTCACGACAAGCCCCAGATACATTGGAGCCATCAGCCAGCGCGAAAAGAACAGAAGCTGCTCGAACTGGCGCTCTACCTTGTGCTTGCTCACTGATAAGACCTCGACGGTTCTGGCTGCGCGTGCAGCATGCCAAGACATGGAAAAAAGCGAAAGGGCCCGCTTCGCTGGCGGGCCCTTCGAATTCTCGATCCGGTAGGATCAGTTCTTTGCGTAGTATTCGACGACCAGGTTCGGTTCCATCTGCACCGGGTAGGGCACATCGCCCAATGCCGGGGTGCGGACGAACTTCACGGTCAGCTTCGAGTGATCGACTTCGAGGTAGTCGGGCACGTCACGCTCGGTCAACTGGGTCGCTTCCAGGATCAGCGCCATCTGCTTGGACTTCTGGCGAACCTCGATCAGGTCGCCTTCCTTCACGCGGTAGGAGGCGATGTTCACGCGCTGACCGTTCACGGTCACATGCCCGTGGTTCACGAACTGCCGTGCGGCGAAGATCGTGGGAACCAGCTTGGCGCGGTAGACGACGGCGTCAAGACGACGCTCGAGCAGACCAACCAGCATCTCGCCGGTGTCGCCCTTCACGCGCTCGGCCTCGGCATAGATCTTGCGGAACTGTTTTTCCGTCAGGTCGCCATAATAGCCCTTGAGCTTCTGCTTCGCGCGCAGCTGCGTGCCGAAATCGGAAAGCTTGTTCTTGCGGCGCTGGCCGTGCTGGCCCGGGCCGTATTCGCGCTTGTTCACCGGGGACTTCGGACGGCCCCAGATGTTCTCGCCCATGCGGCGGTCGATCTTGTACTTGGCAGAGGTGCGTTTGGTCACCGCTGATCTCCTTCATGTTTGCGAAGTGCGTTGTCCTCTTCCCGTTGCCGGGACGACAGGCATGCTCTTGCGAGGGCCACCAACACCAATGAAAAACCCCCGAACTTTCATCCGGGAGTGGGCGGCTTATACAGCCGTGCCGGGCAGAGTCAACAGCGCCTCAGCTTGCCAGCTCGTGCCGCAGGATGGCGGCTTCACCCCCTGAAAGATAGCGCCGCGCCGGCTCGCCATAGGCCAGCGGATCGTGGGCGAGCGATGGCAGGACCGACAAGAGCGCGTCGCGTTGCGCGGGGTCGATCGCGTCGAGCGCCGTATGCGACGGGTGAAAGCTTTCCGTCATCAGCCCGTTCGCCCAGACGATCTGGTGACGCTCGAGCAGGACGTGGACATAGGTCACTTCGCGCATCTGGTAGTCGATGATGACCGACAGATCGTTCAGCAGGTGTTCGGCGGCCACCAGAACTTCTGCCGTGTTGAACAGCGCCAGTGCGGCGGGCCCCCGGATCAGCATGCGATGCTGGGGCGAGACGACAAGCTCGCGGTCCGGTTGCCCGATACCGAAGGCATTGCTGCGGATGCGGACAGGCCGATACCGGGGCATGGCATGAAGCCGTGCGCCGCTCATCCTTCGCTGACCGCACCAGATGACGGGCTGCGGCCCGTTATCCCGGGTGGACACCAGATCACCGGCCTTGAGCGACTCGATCAAGCGTGGGCCTGCGGGGGTGGCGAGCGCGGTCCCCGGCGTGAAGCAGATCACGCCGCCTTCTTGGGCCGACGCTGCGGCGGGCGCGCGGGCGGGCATGGTCACGCGCACGACCCAAAGGTCACAGTCGGTCGGCGGAACGGCCCCCCCAAAGACCAGCAGCGCGCCGCCAGCCCCGGGCGCCTGGACAATATCCGCCTGATAGCTTTGCAGCCCGTCGGTCAGCACGAAGCTCTGGTCAGATCCCGGATCATCATGCTCGGGCCGGTCGGCAACGTCGATCGCAAGGCCGATCAGGCGACGCACGGCCTGTGCCGCACGACGGCGCGCTTCTTCATGCCCGACGGGATCGTGAAGCTGCAGAATTCCCTGTGCGCCGTCCAGTCGAACAGCCTCGCCGACACGGCGCCACACCGCCCCTACGATCAGCGAGGCGAAAGGCGCGGCGCGGACGCCGTCAATCTCGGTACCTGACCACGCAACAACAAACGTGCCACCCGAGCCCGTTTTCATGCCTGTTTGCCTGCTCTTTTTTCTTCTTTGTTAAGCGCAGGCTACCAGCGCGCAACCTTGAAGGCTATGACATGCAGGCAACAGCATATCAGAATTGCAGGTTGATCCGAAGCGACCCCACGACCTGCTCGCCGTCCTGGCTGTCGAATTCCTTCCCAAGCCAGGTCAGGCCATAGAAGACGTCCGCCTGTTCGCCCTGCCAGTGCAGCCCTGCCCGCAGCCGCGCCCGGCTGTCTCGCAAGACAGCGGCACCGTCCGACGGCAGATACGCACTGTCGAAAACCTGGGCGATGTCGCCGCCAAGCGACAGGCTGAGGCCCGGCGCACTGCTGCCGCGAACGGCAACATAGCGCTGGCCCGTGGACGAATCCCGTACCAGAAGCGCATCCGTCCACTGGCCGCCGACCGCAACGTCGCCGCCGACGCGGATATAGCTCTCGACCCCGGCCTGAGCCTCGGCGAAGGGTCTGACCACAGTCGATGGACCGATGCGATAGCTGCGCCCGATCTCGACCAGGGCGGTGGGGTAGATGCCGTCGTCGATCTGGTCGGACAGGATTTCGGGGTTTTCCAGCCCGAACCAGTCGTGAATGTTGCGCTGGAAATTCCCGAGACCAGTCTGCGGCCCGGTAACGACGAGGTTGATCCCCGCCGCCGCTTCCGCCGCGCCAAGCGCGAAATGGGTATGCAACCCCGCTGTCAACGCGCCGACGTAGCGGCGGTCATCGGGCGGCGGGTCGGTAAGGTTGGACGGCGCGATGATCTCGCCGCTCAGGCGCAGCTCAAGGATTTCGCCGAAGGTGGGCGGAAGGCTTCCGGTCCATTCGATGCCGCGGATCCGGCTGAGCGTATAGGAGCCCGTCCGCCAGCGGTCCTTGCCGTCTCCTATCAGGTCGTTGTTGAACAGCCTGCCCCAGCCGAGTGTCGCCCGCTCTTGCGCATGCGCAATTCCAGCAGGGGACATAACTGCCAGAAGAACCGCGACAAACCTAACGACCACTCTGCACATCGATCCTACCACCCAAAGCCACGCGCGCCATTGCGGCGCACCCTGCGGAAGTCTCTCACATATCAGTGTGGCAAAACCCGGTCTGCCGAGACCCAGGCAGAGAACCGTGTCAATTCAGCCGCACTTCGAAAACCCGCAGCTGGCGCAGGTCATGCACCCTTCGACCATCCTCAGATCGTAGCTGCCGCAGCTTGAACATGCCTTGGCCTTCAGGCCGATCACGGCGACGTCGGCTTTCGGATCGGACTTCAGCCCCATCCCCTCGCCGTCGATGAATCCGATCGAGATCAGGTGGCTTTCGATCACCCCGCCGATCGCGGCGAGCATCGAGGGAATGTACTTCCCATCCATCCAGGCCCCGCCGCGCGGATCGAAGACAGCCTTCAGTTCCTCGACCACGAACGAGATATCGCCGCCGCGCCGGAACACCGCACTGATCATCCGCGTCAGGGCAACGGTCCAGGCGAAGTGCTCCATGTTCTTCGAATTTATGAAGACCTCGAAAGGCCGGCGATGCCCGGCGATCACGACGTCATTGATGGTGATGTAGAGCGCGTGTTCAGAGCCGGGCCATTTCACCTTGTAGGTCTGTCCATCGAGCGCGGCAGGCCGGTCAAGGGGTTCGGACAGATAGACAACCTCGGCACCGTTGCCGCGGCCATGCTCGGGTGCTTCGCCCGGCGCCGCGTCGGTCTTTTCCGAGACGGTCAGGACGGACCCCGTCACGTCGTTCGGACGATAGGTGGTGCAACCCTTGCAGCCCTGATCCCAGGCGGCCATGTAGACCTCCTTGAAATCCTCGAAGCTGATGTCTTCGGGGCAATTGATGGTCTTCGAAATCGAGCTGTCGATCCATTTTTGCGCCGCCGCCTGCATCCGGACGTGGTCCAGCGGCGGCAGGGTCTGGGCGTTCACGAAGTAATCCGGCAAGGCCGCATCGCCGTGCTTCTCGCGCCAGAGGCGGACAGCATAATCGACGACCTCTTCTTCGGTCCGCGAGCCGTCTTTCTGCAACACCTTGCGCGTGTAGGCATAGGCGAAGACCGGCTCGATCCCCGAGGAAACGTTGCCAGCGTAAAGACTTATCGTCCCGGTGGGCGCGATGGAGGTCAGCAGGGCATTGCGGATACCGTGCTGCCGGATCGCGGCGCGCACATCCTCGTCCATGTGGGTCAGCGAACCGGACGCGAGGAATTTCTCGGCGTCGAAGAGCGGGAACGGCCCCTTTTCCTTCGCCAGATCGACCGAGGCAAGATAAGCGGCGCGGGCGATGGCCTTCATCCAGGCTTCGGTCTGTGCCGCCGCTTGCTCCGACCCGTAGCGCAGGCCCAGCATCAGAAGGGCGTCGGCCAGCCCAGTCACACCCAGACCGATGCGGCGCTTGGCCCGCGCCTCGGCCAGTTGTTCCGGCAGCGGGAAGCGGCTGGCGTCGACGACATTGTCCATCATGCGGACGGCGGTGCGCACCAGATCGTCCAGCGCCTGAAGGTCGAGCTTCGCCTTTTTCTCAAAGGGGTTCCTGACCAGTCGCGCCAGATTGACCGACCCCAGCAGGCAGGCGCCGTAGGGCGGCAGGGGCTGTTCGCCGCAGGGGTTGGTCGCGGCGATGGTCTCGCAATAGGCGAGGTTGTTCATCGCGTTGATGCGGTCGATGAAGATCACGCCCGGCTCGGCCACCTCGAATGTCGAGCGCATGATGTGGTTCCACAGGTCGCGCGCGGGCAGGGTGCGGTAGACGCGCCCGCCGAAGGTCAACTCCCACGGTGCATCCGCCTTGACCGCCGCCATGAAGGGGTCGGTCACAAGCACTGACAGGTTGAACATCCGCAGCCGGGCGGGGTCTTTCTTGGCGTCGATGAAGGCCTCGATGTCGGGGTGGTCGCAGCGCATCGTGGCCATCATCGCGCCCCGGCGCGAGCCCGCCGACATGATCGTGCGGCACATCGCGTCCCACACGTCCATGAAGGACAAGGGCCCCGAGGCGTCGGCGGCGACGCCCTTCACCTCGGCCCCGCGCGGGCGGATGGTCGAGAAGTCATAGCCGATCCCGCCGCCCTGCTGCATTGTCACGGCGGCCTCCTTCAGCATCTGGAAGATGCCGTCGAGGCTGTCGGGAATCGTGCCCATGACGAAGCAGTTGAACAGCGTGACGGATCGTCCCGTGCCAGCCCCCGCCGTGATCCGCCCCGCAGGCAGGAAGCGGAAATCCTCGAGCGCCGCGTAGAAGCGATCCTCCCAGACCGCCGGGTCGGCCTCGGTCTCGGCCAGCGCGCGGGCGATGCGACGCCAGGTGTCCTCGACCGAGCCGTCGATGGGCGTGCCATCGGCGGTCTTCAGGCGATACTTCATGTCCCAGATCTGCTCGGCGATCGGGGCAGCGAATCGAGACATGGGAAACCCTTGAGATTGTGGGGAAAGCGGCCAGACCCCACAAGATAAAGGCTTCGGCGGTGGTGGTCAACTTGCGCTGGCGACGTGCCGGGCTATGATCCAGCACGGTTGTCAGGGCGAATCCGATGTCAGACCACGTTCACCTTCTCAAGCTCTGCGTCGGGGCCGACCGGGTCGAGGATCTGATCGACTGGCAGGCCCACCATCGGCACGACTGGGCGGGCGGTCGTCCGGTTCACGTCACGCGGATGTGGCCGAAGCGCGCTGACGAGATCCTGAACGGCGGCTCGCTCTACTGGGTCTTCAAGGGCATGATCCTTGCCCGCCAGCGCATCCTGGGGCTGGAGCAGCGGACCGGCGGCGACGGCATCCTGCGCTGCGCTCTCATCCTCGATCCCGAGGTGATCCGCACCGAGGGCGCGCCGCGCCGCCCATTCCAGGGCTGGCGTTACCTCTCGCCCGACGAAGCGCCGCCCGACATCGGGCGGCGGCGCGAGCACGAGGACGCGCTTCCGGCGGCCCTGGCGCAGGCGCTGGCCGAGATCGGCCTGCGCTGAGCCGCGCAGGCGTCAGAAGCCGCGCGGGTTGCCCGGCAGGATCGTCCCGGTGCCTTCTTCGGTCTCGCCCGCGATCCAGGTCACCTGATCGCCGGCGATCCGCACCGACCAGCAGGTTGCCGGATCCTCACCGTAGCGAAAGCACATCGTGTCGCCCTCGACGCTCCAGGTGCCGGAATAGCCCGACCCCTTGATGGCGCCCGAGGCGTCATAGAACTCGGTATAGGCGCCGGTGCCGCTCATGCTGCCCTCGACGGTATTGCCCGCGATGGCGGCCCGGATGGCATCGCCCGAGGCGAGATCGGCGGCGGCGACAGGTGTTGCCAGAAGGAAAAGGGCAAACGGAAAGCGTGCGAACACGGCAAACTCCATCGGTTATCGTTCGCGTCAGGTAGCGCAGCGCAAGGGGCTGTCGATGCCTTGGTCCCTCCCGACCCCGGGCGGAGCCGGGCGTCCGCAGGGCCATTTCCTTCCTCTGTCCTCAGATGTCCTCGGGGGGGCCGGGGGGCAGACGGCCCCCCGGCCCCTCACCGCAACGACCTCAGCGATCCGCGCCCGCAGGCAAACCAAGACGCGCGGACAGGGCGCGCAGGAGTTGTCCTGCCGGGCCGGTCCAGTCGGCGCTGCGCGAGGCGAAGAGCGTCGCTTCAGAGCGGTGGACGAGGCCGTCCGACAGGATCTTGAGGTGGTTCGCCCGCAGGGTCTCGCCGGTCGAGGTGATGTCGGCGATCGCCTCGGCCGCATGGTTGCGGACGGTGCCCTCGGTGGCCCCCTGGCTGTCGACAAGCTGGTAGTCGGCGATGCCACGGGCGGTCAGGAATTCGCGCACAAGGCGATGATACTTGGTCGCGATCCGCAGACGATGGCCATGCGTGGCGCGGAACGCCGCCGCCACCGCATCGAGGTCGTCGAGGCTTTCGACATCGATCCAAGCGGCTGGGACGGCGATGACGAGGTCGGCCTGCCCGAAGCCGAGCGAGGCCACTTCGTTCACCTGCGTCTGCCAGTCGGCCAGCATGTCGCGCACAAGGTCAGATCCCGTCACGCCAAGGTGGATGCGGCCCGATGCAAGTTCGCGCGGGATCTCGGCCGCCGACAGTAGCATCAGGTCCAGCCCGTCGATCCCCTCGACCTGGCCCGCATACTCACGGTCGGCCCCCGACTGGCGCATGACAAGGCCGCGTGCCCCGAACCACGCGAAGGTCTTCTCCATCAGCCGCCCCTTTGACGGCACGCCGATCCTCACGGTCATGCGACCCCCTTCAGGCGCGCGACGAGGCCGGGTCTGATGACGCCGCCCACCGCCGGGATCGAGCGACCCTGACCCAGCACCGCCGTCAGCGCGTCATAGCGCCCGCCCGAGGCGACCGGCGCGAGTGCCGCGTCACCCGCCTGAAAGCTGAACACGAAGCCGTCATAGTATTCGAGCGTGCTGCGCCCGTGGCTGGCCTCGAAGGGCAGTGTGGTCGTGTCGATCCCCGCCTCTTCCATCGCGTCGAGGCGCGCGGCGAGGCGCGCTACCGCCGGGGCAAGGGCGGCAAGGTCGCCTGCGATGCCGGACAGTTCCGCAAGGCAGACCCGGGCCGGGCCCGCCAGCGACAGCAGGCGGTCGACCGCGCGGGCCTCGGCCTCGGGCAAAGGCGGCGTCTCGGCATCGGCCAAGAGGGAGGCAGCCCGGGCGGCGATCTCCGCCTCGGTCCGCAGGCCCATCACCGGGGCCGCCGCGGCGATCAGCGCCTCGGGCGCATCCGCGCGCAGGCGCGCGAGCAGGGCCGTGCGGCTGTCGGACACCGGGCCGCGCTCGGCGAAACGGTCGAGCAGGCTGCGGAACCGCGCCGGACGCCAGACATGGCGCAAGAGCGCGGCCTTGCGGCGCGGCGAGGTGGTCAGGCCCTGCACCGCCGACAGAATCAGGCCCATGTCGCCGGTCGTCACCCGCAGGTCCAAGGGGCCGAGCAGGTGGGCGAAAAGCGCCATGACCTCGGCATCCGCGCGGGCCGGGGCTTCGCGCGCGAAGACCTCGTAGCCGACTTGCAGGTATTCGCTCGCCCGTCCCGCAAGGTGGTCCTGCTTGCGGAAGACCTCGCCCATGTAGCAGTAGCGCGCGGGGTCCGCGCCGCTCGCCATGTGCATCTGCACGACGGGCACGGTAAAGTCGGGGCGCAGCATCATCTCGCCACGAACGGGGTCTTGCGTGACATAGGCGCGGGCACGGATATCCTCGCCGTAAAGGTCCAGCAGCGTGCCTGCGGGCAGCAGGATATCCGCCTCGACCTGCGTGGCCCCCGTGGCGCGGATGGCGCCAAGCAGTTGCTCGGCCTCGGCCCGGATGGCGGCCTTGGGCGTCATGTCAGCCGAGCATCCGGCGGACTTCGGCCACCAGCTCGGCGCGCGGCACCTCGCGCTGCGCCGGGCGATCCTTCCACTCCTCGAGCGTGGCGCTCTGGGCGATCTCTGCGCCGAGGGCGAGATCCTTCAGGATGACGGTGCCATTGGTGGCCTCGGTCGAGCCCTGGATCACGGCAACAGGCGAGGCGCGCTTGTCGGCGTATTTGAGCTGGTTACCGAAGTTCTTGGGGTTGCCGAGGTAGACCTCGGCGCGGATGCCCGCGGCGCGCAACTCTGCCGCCATCGCCATGTAGTCGCCCATCCGGTCGCGGTCCATGACGGTCACGACGACCGGGCCGGGGCTGGCCGCCTGTGACAGACCCTTGGCGCGCAAGGCGGCAAGCAGTCGGTCGACGCCGATCGAGACGCCGGTCGCGGGCACCGACTGGCCGGTGAAGCGCTTGACGAGGTCGTCATACCGCCCCCCGCCCGCGACCGAACCGAATTGGCGCGGACGGCCCTTCTCGTCGGGGATGGTGAAGGTCAACTCGGCTTCGAATACCGGGCCGGTGTAGTAGCCAAGGCCCCGGACGACGGCGGGGTCGATGAGGATACGGTCGGTTCCGTAGCCCTGTCCCTCCAGGAGCGAGGCGATCTGTTCGAGTTCGCTGACGCCTTCCAGACCCGTAGGTGACGGCCCGACAATGTCAGCCAGGACCTTGAGTGTGGCTGCGTTGTGAAACCTGTTTGTCTGGGCGTCAGGATGTCTGAAAAAGTCTGCCAAGATGCCATCGGCGGTCACCGGATCGGTCGGCAGAAACATGTCTGCTCCATCGTCCTCCACCGCGTCGGCGGCCAGCAGGAGCTCGCGACTGACGGCTTGCGGCGCTTCGACAAAGCCCATGACGGTGTCTGCCTGCCAAGGCGCGAGCCCCGCGCCCTTCGCGAAATCCCCGCTTTCGTCCTTGCGCCCCTCGCCGAGCAGCGCGCGCACGCCCTCCACCCCCAGCCGATCCAGCTTGTCGATGGCGCGCAGCACGATGCCGCGTTCGGCGGCGAACTTTTCGGGGTCGCTCGGGTCGAGCAGGCCCGCGACCTCCAGTACGCCGTTCAGCACCTTGCGGTTGTTGACCCGCACCACATAGTCGCCGCGCGCGATGCCCACCGCTTCCAGCGCGTCGGCCAGCATCATGCACATCTCGGCGTCCGCCGCGACACTCGCCGAACCAACAGTGTCCGCGTCGCACTGGGTGAACTGGCGGAAGCGGCCCGGCCCGGGCTTCTCGTTGCGCCAGACGGGGCCCATTGCATAGCGCCGATAAGGCGCAGGCAGGTCGTTGCGGTATTGCGCGGCGACGCGGGCCAAGGGCGCTGTCAGGTCATAGCGCAGAGCGAGCCAGTCCTTCTCTTCCTGCCAGGCGAAGACGCCGTCGTTGGGGCGGTCCACGTCGGGCAGGAACTTGCCCAGTGCCTCCACCGTCTCGACGGCGCTCGTTTCCAGCGGGTCGAAGCCGTGTCGCTCGTAGACGCCAGCGATCTTGTCGAGCATCGCCCGGCGCTCGGACACCTCGGCCCCGAAATAGTCGCGAAAGCCCTTTGGCGTCTCGGCCTTCGGGCGGCGGGCGGGTGTGTCGGCGGCCATCTTGGAACCCCTGCGGCGTCAGGGCGGTGGCTTAGCCCAAGGGACGGCGCGGGGCAAGGATCGCCCCGCGCCCATCCATCAGGCTGCCCAGCGGGTGCGGGCGACGAAGGCGGCGAAGGGTTCGGGCGTCACGCCAAGCCGCGCCAGGCCATCGGCGCCGCCTTTCAGCATGTGGGGTTCGGCGTCGAGTGCTGCGTAAAGCTCGGCGATCCTGTCGCCTGCCGGGGGGCCGAAGGCCGCGTTCAATCCGGCGGCAAAGCCGGGCAAGGGGATCGCGGCATATGTCACCGGAAAGCCCAGATGCGCGGCCAGCGTTCGTGTCAGGTCCGGGCCGGTCAGGTCGGCGGGGCCGCCGATGGCGATGTCCTGCCCTGCAACGTCGTGCGTCGCGGCGGCTACCACCGCCTCGGCCAGCGTGCGATGCGAGATCCAGGCGATCCCGACCTCGGGCGGGGTGGGATAGGCCAGCGTGCCCGCAAGGATGCCGGGCATCGCCCAGGGGGCGGTCAGGTTGTCCATGAACACCGTCGGTTGAAGCGATACGGCCGGAACCGGCCCCGACAGGATCGTATCCCGCGCTGCCCGCAGCGCCCTGAACACCTCGGAGTCCGATGTCTCGGAGAGCCGCGCCGCGACGTTCAGTACGATGCGCCCGGCCCCCGCCTCGGCGGCGCTGCGGGCGACCGAGGCGGCGATGCGCGCGCCTATGCTCTCGCGATGGTCCTGCGGCAGGGTGAAGGCCACGGCATCCGCACCGGCAAGCGCGGCCGCAAGGCCCTCGCCGCTTTCGGGGTCGGCCCGGATGACATCAGGGCCGCCGCTGCGGCTGGTTCCCCGGACGGTCCATCCGGCGGTGCGGAAGGCCCGGGCGATGGCCGCTTGCTGAAGGCCCCCGATCCCGATGACGACTGCGGTTGGCATGGTTCACTCCTCGTTGCGCGACTGCCCTGTGTCTGGCATCAAGGAGGCAATCACGTAAGTACGCAGCATTTTGTCATGTAGTGTCGAAATGGATACCGGTCCGTCACCCATCCAGGGCCTCGCCCCGACCGACTGTCCGGTGGATCGCACGATGCGCGTGCTCAGCGGGCGCTGGAAGGCGCTTATCCTCTACCACCTCCGGCACGGGCCGCAGCGATTCAACGCGCTGCGTCGGCAGATCCCGGCAATCACCCAGCGCATGCTGACCCAGCACCTGCGCGAGCTTGAGGCGGACGGAATCCTGCACCGCCGGGTGTTCGAGGTCGTGCCGCCGCATGTCGAATATTCGATGACGCCGCTCGGCCTGACGCTCTTGCCGATTCTCGACGCGATGGCGGCCTGGGGACTGGCCCAGAGCACCGAACCGGCGAAGGAAGCCGCATGAGTGACGCAACGTCACAGGAAGAGCGGATCGCCCACCTCATCCGCTGTGTGGACGACCTGTCCGACGTCGTGACGCGGCAGGGCCGAGAGGTGGATCGCCTGTCGCGACAGGTCGCCTTGCTGATGCTGCGCGAAGCCGAGCGTGAGGCGGACGGTGGGACGGTCACCTTGGGGGACGAACGCCCGCCGCATTACTGACGGGGTCGCGGCAGGGCGACACGAACTGGCGGCTTGCCATTTCAGGTTGTGGATGCTGATCTGCGCCCGGACCCGATTATGACAATTTCAAGACCCGGTCAGACCATGCCCGACCTGGCAGCCCTTGGGCTGGCGCTCGTCATTGGCGCGCTGGGCGGCGCGGTGGCCTTGGCACTTCATCTGCCGCTCGGGATGCTGCTTGGATCGATGCTTGCCGTCGCGGTCGTCGCGGTGGCCGGGTGGGCCCCCTTCGGTGTCGTGGTTGCCGTGCCGCAGGGCCTGCGCTTCTTCTTCGTGCCGGTGATCGGCGTGTCGATCGGTGGGGCCTTCACGCCCGACATCCTGCGGGACGTGGTCATCTGGCTGCCGAGTTTCCTTGCGTTGCTTGTCTACCTGCCGCTCGCGCTTGGTCTCGGCTACGTGATCTACCATCACATCGGCGGCATCCCGCGCCTGACCGCGTTTTTCGGCGCTGTGCCGGGCGGCCTCGTGGAGACCGTCGTGCTGGGGGAAGAGGCGGGGGCCGATGCGCGGTTGCTGACGCTTCTTCAGTTCCTGCGGCTGATCCTGTGTATCGTCTTCGTGCCGATTGGCTTCACGCTGCTGACGGGCCAGGCCGTCGGCAGCGCCTCGGGCATTGCCATGACGGGCTCGGACGTGCCGATCGGCGTGGTCGATGCGGCCGTGCTGATCGTTGCCGCTGTGGCGGGTGTGCTGCTGGGGCGCAAGATCGGGTTGCCGGCTGCGATCATGACCGGGCCGATCCTGCTCTCGGCCGCAGCTCACCTGTCGGGCCTGACCCAGACCGTTCCGCCCGCCTGGGCGGTGCTGCTGACGCAACTTGTGGTCGGCACCTCGCTTGGCGCGCGCTTCGTCGGCTTGCCGCGCGACACCCTGACGCTTGCGGTGCGCGTGGCCCTGCTCAATGCGGTTGCGTCGCTTGGCCTCGCACTGGGGTTTGCGGCAATGCTGGCCACGGTCGTGCAGGAGCCGATGGCAGCGGTTTTTCTCGCCTTCGCGCCGGGGGGGCTTGCCGAGATGAGCCTTGTGGCACTCAGCCTGCAGATGAGCGTCGTCTACGTCTCGGCGCACCATGTCGCGCGGATCGTCCTGTCCGTCACGATGGCGCAGGTCCTGTCGGGGCGGCTGCGGGCGGAGGGCGCAAATGATCGTTGAGGGACTGAAGCACGGCGATCTCGGCCGGGGGCAGGTCGGCCACGCCGTCGGTCGCATCGTGAAGCGCTGCAACGACGCCCTGCGCCAAGCCGCGCTCGTCCCCCGTCAGAGGACCGCTCGACTGGGCAAAGAACCCCAGCGAGCGCGTCGCCTCGTCTCCGACCGAGATGACGACGCCGTGGACAAGCCCGAACTCTGCCGCGGTCCGCAGCACGCCCGCCGAGTCATCCGCCGCAAGGTCGGCCCAGTCGCAGAGGCCCGTCTGCGTCATTCCCCAGCGGACCGCAGGATCGAAGAAAAGCAGGCCATTCCGGGCGTAATGGGCGATCCAGGCTTCGGGGTAGGTCTGGTACAGCAAGGTCGGATGGTTGAACCGGATCCGCAGACCGATCGCATACCTCCAGCCCGGGACTGCGCCCAGCCGTTGCAACTCGCCGTGTATCTTTTCGCCCTGATTCATTTATCTGCATCTGGGAAAGGACAAGGAGTCAGCATCAAAACGCCTGACTTTCACGCAAATAAACAAGTCTCAGAAAAGTTTGATAAGGCACCGGGGAAGCGCTGTCCATTATGAGACTGGCCGACTGCACAGAGTTCTTTGCGTCGCTTGCACCGGCTGGCTTCTACGCTGCGCTGCGCCTTGGCTTCTTTTCGCCCGAGGAAGAACTCAACACGTTCGATCCGCACTGGGTCGATCACTATACGGTTCACGGGCTTGCCTTGCATGACCCGTTGATGCGCTGGATCTACTCGGGCAGTGGCGCACAACGCTGGAGCGAGCTTAACTTGCCCGACCCGATGGGCGTGCTCGCCGCCTATGCGGCCTTCGGGATGTGCTACGGCGCGGTCATCTGCGTGACCGCCGACGAAGAGCGTCCGCGCCGGACCTTTGGCTACTTTGCGAGGTCAGACCGCGAATTCTCGGCGGCCGAGCTGTCCGAACTTGAAACGACGCTCCGCGCCGCGCATTTTCACGAATGCGAAGCCGACCAGCCGCTGACACGGGCCCAGACCGACGCGCTGCGGCTTCTGTCGCGCGGGATGCGGTTGAAGGAAATCGCATATGCGCTCAATATCTCGGAAAGTGCCGTCAAGGCCCGGCTCAAGAGCGCCGTTGCCCGCATGAATGCGCGAACACCCGTGCAGGCAGCTTCGATCGCGTCACAACGGGGGCTTCTCAAGTAACGGATGGATCTGATCGACCTCAGCACGGTGCGGGGCAGCACGGAGAATTTCGAGCTGTTCATCGACCGCCTGTGCCGCAGGCTGGGCGTGGAATACGGCTCCTATGCCACGATGAACCCGGTCAGCGGGGCGGTCCAAGGCTACGCGACCTACGGTCAGGCGTGGAAGCAGCACTACATGCAGGCCAACCTGCACCACGTCGATCCGACAATCCACAAGTCGGCCCTGTCGATCGCCCCCGTCGACTGGGGCCGGTTCGAGCGGGACGCCAAGTTCCATGCCGTCTTCCGGTCGGCGCATGACTTCGGCATCACGCCGCAGGGGATCACCGTGCCGATCCGCGGACCTTACGGAGACCGGGGCCTGCTAAGCGTCACCGCCTCGATGTCGGCGGCAGACTGGCGGGGTCTCAGCCGCTCGATCATCGGGGAGTTACAGCACGCGGCTGTCCATCTGCACGATGCGGTCATACGCTCCGGCCTGGTCATGCCGCAATTGGCCCGCCCGATTCTGTCGCACCGCGAGCGAGAGGTGCTGCAATGGGTCGCCGCGGGGAAGTCGCAGCAGGATGTCGGTGATATTTTGGGCATTTCCACCCGGACCGTCGAGGTTCACCTTCGGTCGGCGCGCGAGAAACTGGGTGCTCTGACCACGGTGCAGGCCGCCGGGCGCGCAATCGGCCTTGGGTTGATCCATCCCCGCTGAATCTTAACGGATTTCCCGATTTCCTACGGGATTCCCCTTATGGCGCGCGCGCTCTGGTTGCTCCAACCTTGTTTCTTACACGGACATCTGGGGGCAACATGATCTACGTTATCGATTCGTTGAACAAGGCAAAGTACAAGTCGCTGCTGGACGACATGTTTCGTCTCCGCGCCCGGGTGTTCCATGACCGGCTCGGCTGGGACGTCGAGGTGACGGACGGTATGGAAACCGACCTGTTCGACCGGCTTGATCCCGCCCACGTCATAAGCGTCGACGATCAGGGCGAAGTTGTGGGCTGCATGCGGCTTTTGCAGACAACCGGTCCGCACATGCTGGCCGATGTTTTCGCGTCCATCCTCGACGGTGAGCCGCCGCTGCGTTCCTCGACCCTGTGGGAGGCAACGCGGTTCTGCGTCGACACCGCCAGGCTCGGCACCGGGCGCGGTCGCAACACGATCTCCTACGTGACGAGCGAGGTGATGATCGGAGCATTCGAATACGCCATGCAGGCTGGTGTCACCGATGCCGTCGCGGTGATCGACCCGGTGATGAACCGCGTCCTGCAACGCTCGGGCAACGCACCCTACGGATATGTCGGATCGCCCAAGGACATGGGCAAGGTCGTGGCGATGGCGGCGCTGATGGACTGTTCAGCCGAACGGATCGCCAACATCCGCGCCTTCGCCGGGATCGAAGGGGATGTCTTCGCAGATGAAGTGGCAGGACTGATCGCGGCCGAATAGGCCTACAGGTCCTCGACCATCACGACGCCCTGGACGGCCCGCAGCGCACCCTTGACCTGCGGGCTGACAGGCCATGTGCGGGGCAACTCGAGGTCGATCTCGCGTCCCGTCTCGCGGTCTGGAACGCAGAGGCGGATCGCGCCCCGCCCGCGCGCCTCGCCGCCGAGTCGGCCGAGCAGCGCCGCGACCGAGGCGGCCGCCTCTGCCCGGTCGAGGTGGATGCGAAGGCCCGCGCCCCCGGCCTCGGCCGCCACCGCGTCGATGGGCTGTACGCCGCGCGCAAGCAGCTTCAGCGTTTCGCCTTCAAGCGTCGCCTCGACCGTGACGACCACGTTCCGCCCGGTGTCGAGATGGTCGCGCGCCGCTTCGAGCACGTCCGAGAACACGGTCAGCTCGTAAAGCCCGGTCGGGTCCGACATCTGCACGAAGGCAAAGCGGTTGCCGCGCGCGGACTTGCGCTCTTGCCGCCCCGCGACCGACCCCGCGAGCTTTGCCACAAGCGGCCCCCGTTCGGCCGCGGTGGTCAACTCGGCCAGCGTCATCACCTTCATGCGCCGCAGCGGGCCCATGTAGTCGTCAAGCGGATGCCCCGACAGGTAGAAGCCGATGGCCTGATGCTCTTGCGCCAGCCGCTCGGCCGGTAGCCAGTCGGCACGGTCGGCAAGGCGTGGTTCGGGCAGGTCCGCCCCTGCCTCGCCGAACAGCGAGACCTGGGCCGAGGCGCGCGCCTCGTGCAGGGCGGCAGACCAGGCGACCAGCGCGTCGAGCGCGTCGAACACCCGCGCCCGGTTCGGATCGAGCACGTCGAACGCGCCCGCGCGCGCCAGCATCTCGAGCGGGCGCTTGCCGACCCTCTTCAGGTCCACCCGTCGCGCGACGTCGAAGAGACTGACGAAGGGCCGCTCGCCCCGTGCCGCGACGATTGCCTTCATCGCCTCGACGCCCACGTTCTTCAAGGCACCCAGACCGTAGACGACCTTGCCGTCCCGCACGCCGAACGTCGCGAGCGAGGCATTGATGCAGGGCGCCACGATCCCGATGCCTAGCCCCCGGCGGACCTCTTCGGCATAGCTCGCCAGCTTGTCTGTCAGGTGGATGTCGCAGTTCATCACGGCGGCCATGAACTCGACCGGATGGTTCGCCTTCAGCCAGGCGGTCTGGTAGCTGACGACTGCATAGGCGGCGGCATGGCTTTTGTTGAAGCCGTAGTTTGCGAACTTCTCCAAGAGGTCGAAGACCTCGCCCGCCTTCTCGCGGCTGACGCCGTTGGCCATTGCGCCTTCGATGAACTTCGGACGCTCCTTGGCCATCTCGGCGGGGATCTTCTTGCCCATGGCGCGGCGCAAAAGGTCTGCGCCGCCAAGGCTGTAGCCAGCCATGACCTGTGCGATCTCCATCACCTGTTCCTGGTAGACGATGATGCCCTGCGTCTCGGCCAGGATGTGGTCGATGCTGGGATGGATCGACTCGAGGTCGCGCAGCCCGTTCTTCACCTCGCAATAGGCGGGGATGTTCTCCATCGGGCCGGGACGATACAGCGCGACCAGCGCCACGATGTCCTCGATGCAAGTCGGCTTCATGCGCCGCAGCGCATCCATCATGCCGCTGCTTTCCACCTGAAAGACCGCGACAGTGCGGGCGCTTGCGTAAAGCTCGTAGGATTTCGCGTCATCCAGCGGGATCATCGCGATGTCGACCGTTATGCCCCGGTCCGCCAAGAGGTCGAGCGCGTTCTGGATGACGGTCAGCGTCTTGAGGCCGAGGAAGTCGAACTTCACAAGCCCCGCCGCCTCGACCCATTTCATGTTGAACTGCGTGGCCGGCATGTCCGAGCGGGGGTCCTGGTAAAGCGGCACCAACTCGTCCAGCGGGCGGTCGCCGATCACCACGCCTGCGGCATGGGTCGACGCGTTTCGCAAGAGCCCCTCGATCTGCGCGCCGTAGTCCAGAAGCCGCGCGACCACCTCTTCCTTCGCGGCCTCGCGCAGGCGCGGCTCGTCGGCCAGCGCCTTGGTGATCGAGACGGGCTTGACGCCCTCGATCGGGATCAGCTTCGAAAGGCGGTCCACCTGCCCGTAGGGCATCTGCAGGACCCGGCCCACATCGCGCACAGCGGCCTTCGACAGAAGTGCTCCGAAGGTGATGATCTGCCCGACCCTGTCGCGGCCGTAACGGTTCTGCACATAGGTGATGACCTCCTCGCGGCGGTCCATGCAGAAGTCGATGTCGAAGTCGGGCATTGACACGCGCTCGGGGTTCAGGAACCGCTCGAACAGCAGCTTGTAGCGCAGGGGATCGAGGTCGGTGATGGTCAGCGCATAGGCCACCAGACTGCCCGCGCCCGATCCCCGCCCCGGCCCCACGGGGATGCCGCGCTTCTTGGCCCACTGGATGAAGTCGGCCACGATCAGGAAGTAGCCGGGAAACCCCATCTGCTCGATCACGCCCAGCTCGAAGTCCAGACG
>JANPJD010000044.1:0-10918 GCA_031425325.1 Rhodobacterales bacterium
CCGGCAACCCTGCGCTTTGCTGGTAGGCGCTGATCGCCGCGGTGGTCCGAGAGCCGATCACCCCGTCCGCGCCCTCGGTGTCGAACCCGGCGGCGGTCAGACGGCGCTGCAGCTCCTGCCGGTCTGCGATCGTCATGCCGCGCGCATCGGGGGGAAACCCGCTGCGAATGGGCGGCCCGCCCGCCAGCCGGTCGGACAGGTGGCCGACGCCGATCACGTAGCTTTCCGCGTTGTTGTAGCGCGTGATGACGGTGAAGTTGCGAAAGATCAGGAACGCGGGACCGTTCGCCCCCGCAGGCCGGATCAGCGAGGCGGGTCCGTGGTTCGGCACGGCCCGCCCGTTCATGTCCCGCACGCCCGCCGCCGCCCAGTCGGCTGCCCCGCGCGTCGTCCCCCGCCCGACGGGGCCTGCGTAACCCGCAGGCACCGCAACCTCGACGCCCCAGGGCTGTCCGCGCTGCCAGCCCGAGCGCTGGAGATAGGCCGCCGCTGAGGCCAGCGCGTCCGTTGGATCGTCCGACCAGATGTCGCGCCGCCCGTCACCGGTGAAATCGACAGCATAGGCAAGGAACGAGGTCGGGATGAACTGGGTGTGGCCCATCGCCCCGGCCCAGCTTCCGGTCATGCGCGACGCCGGGATGTCGCCATTCTGCAGGATCTTCAGTGCGGCCACGAGTTGTTGCTCGAAGAAGGCCCCGCGACGACCGTCATAGGCCAGCGTCGACAGCGCCGAGATCACAGGCACCGATCCGCGCCGCGCGCCATAGCTGCTTTCCATCCCCCAGATCGCGGTCACGACCTCTGCCTCGACGCCGAAGCGCGCCTCGATCTGCGAAAGCACGCCGCCATACTGGCTCAACGCTGCGCGCCCGTTGGCGACCCGCTCGTCCGAGGCGGCGATGGCGAGATAGTCCTCGAGGCTGCGGGTAAACTCGGTCTGGTTGCGGTCGCGCTCGATCACGTCGGGCAGAAAGCCCGCTCCGCGAAACGCCGAATCATAGGTTGCTCCAGACACCCCCGCCGCAGCCGCCCGTCCGCGAAACCCGGCGACCCAGGCATCCCAGCCCGCATTGGGGACGGCGCGCATCACCGGCTCGCTGGCACGCGTGACGCCCGCCCCGCCCCCGACACATCCCGCCAGCATCGAGGCCGCCAGCCCCAGCCCCACCATCCGCCGTGTCATCTGCATCGCGTCGCCCCTGCCTTTTTCAATTTTGGCGAAAGTATCCTCGGGGGTCCGGGGGCGGAAGGCCCCCGGCGCTATGGACATGGGCCTCGGCTCAGAACCGCTCGGCCCGCAACACTTCACAGTCGCTGACCGACACGACGCCGATATGCCTCTCGACCACCGCGAAAGCGGCCTCGAGCAGGACGTCGAGCCGCTCGGGGCGGATCAGGCAGACGACCGCGACCATCCCCTGCCGTCCAACCTGCCCCTCACGGGTCCAGCGGCCTGACCGGCCCGACCCGCCCAGCACCGGCAGCACGGTAAAGCCGGTGACCCCCGCCTTTTCCAGCGCCCCGGTCAGGCGCGATTCCATCGGCGCCTCGATGATGATCTCGACCCGTTTCGCCTGATGCGTCTTCATCTCATCCTCCGGCCAGCGCGCTTGCGAGGGCCACGTAAAGCGGGATGCCCACCGTCAGGTTGAACGGAAAGGTCACGCCCAGCGACAACGTCAGATAGACGCTCGGGTTCGCCTCGGGCAGGGCCACGCGCATCGCCGCGGGCACCGCGATATAGCTGGCCGAGGCCGCGAGCGTCATCATCAGCGCGACCCCGCCCGCCGACAGGCCAAGCGCAAGGCCCATGCCAAGCCCCGTCGCCGCACCGATCAGGGGCATGGTCAGGCCGAAGACCAGCGCGCCCGGCCCCAGCACCCCGCGCGCGCCGCGCAGGCCTCGCCCCGCCACAAGGCCCATGTCGAGGAGGAAAAGGCAGAGCACACCCTGAAAGGGCGAAACGATGAAGCTCTCGATCCGCGCCATTCCGTCGGCGCCAGTCACCAGCCCGATGACGAACGAGCCGACCAGAAGCACGATCGAGCCGTTCAGCAGGATCTCGCGCCACAGTTCGGCATCCATCCGGCTGCCGCCGCCCCCGCGCGTCGCGAGCCACAGCGCCGAGACGATGGCGGGCGCTTCCATCGCGGCGGCGACCGCGACCATGTAGCCTTCCGAGGCGATGCCCCGCCCGGCCAGGACCGAGGTTGCCGTCACGAAGGTCACGATGCTGATCGAGCCGTAATGTGCGGCTACGGCAGCCGCGTCGGTCACGCTCATGCCCGTCAGGACGCGCAACAGGGCGAAGGCGAGGAACGGCAGCCCGAAGGACAGCACCACCCCACCCGCAAGGGCCGCGATCAGACGGCCATCAAGGCCATAGTCCGCGACCGCGGCCCCGCCCTTGAAGCCGATCGCGAACAGAAGATAGATCGACAGCGCCTTGGCCGCCGCCTCGGGCACGCTCAACTCTGAGCGCGCGAGTGCCGCGAACAGGCCGAGCGCGAAGCACAGGATCATCGGCGACAGCAAGTTGTCGCGGGCGAGTGACAGGATTTCGGTCATGTGTGCCTTGCGTTTCCCCGCACCCTATCAGGCGAAGCGCGGCACGAAAGATCAGATCGCGACGAACGCGCGAAGATGCGGATCATACTGTTCCAGCCCGCCCGCGCCGGTATCCGTCCAGAGGCCATGCACCGTAAGGCGCTCGTCGGCGATGGCCTCGACCACAAAGGGGAAGGTCATCAGGTTCTCGAGGCTGATCAGCACCGCTTCCTTTTCCATAGCCTGCACCCGTGCGGACGCCTCGATCCCTTCGGTGCGTTCGAAGCCGGGGCGCAGGATGTCCATCCAGCGGCCGACGAAACTGGACGCGGCCTCGAGGTCTGGCGCATGGCCAAGGCACATGTCGTGGCAGCCCTTGACCCCGCCACAGTTCGAATGACCCAGCACCACGATATGGGCGACGCGCAGCGCCGCAACCGCGTACTCCAGGGCCGCCGACGTGCCGTGGTACTGCCCGTCCGGGTTAAAGGGCGGCACGAGGCCCGCGATGTTGCGATGAATGAAGAACTCGCCCTCGTCGGCGCCGAAGATCGAGGTCACGTGAACCCGGCTGTCGCAGCACGAGATGATCATGGCGCGGGGCATCTGGCCGGCTTCGGCAAGCCTGCGATACCAGGCCTTGTTGTCCTGATATGTGGTCGCGCGCCAGCCCTGGAAGCGCTGCACCAGATAGGCCGGAAGCGGTCTTGCCTGATCCATGGTCGCTCCGTCCCGGGTATCGGGGCTTGGTAGGCCGACGATGGCGACAATTCGAGGGGTTTATTGCGGGGGCCGCAACCTTTTCTTCAGGACGCCGCGCAACCATGGCGTCGGGTGTGACGAAAGGCTGTGGGTGATGTCTGGGACAGTGACGGTCTTGCGACCGAAAGATCGTGTGCGGCAGGACGCGGAACCGATCGCGGCGATGTACCGTGATCTCGGTACGGCCGCCGCCGAACAGGTGGTCACGCGGGCGCTCGGCGAGATCGCCCTGACGATGGCCGCACTGGCGGAACGGGTTCGCGACCGCGACCTGTCGGACCTGCCGCGCAGGCTGCGGCGGTTGCAGCGGATGGCCGAACATCTCGGGATGGTCAGTCTGGGCAGCGTGTCGTCCGAGGTGCGCCAGTGCCTCGAAAACGGTGATGGAACTGCGTTCGCCGCAGTCTGGGCCAGGCTGATGCGGATTGCCGAACGCTCGCTCGCCACCGACAAGGACGTCCTCGATCAGACGCTTTAGGGTCGGCTGCCCCGGCACCCGACGGGGCTTGGCGGCGCGCCGTGGCTGCGGCTAGGGTGCGGCAACCCTTGCCCGGAACACGCCCCATGCCGCTTCGCTTTGCCGAACCAGACGCACCGTCCCTGCCGATTCATCTGATCGCCTCATCCGATCTTGAGGGCTGGCTCGACAGTCAGGACACGACGATCCGCGACTGGCTCAAGGCGTCCGGCTTCACCGCGGCCTTGGGAGAGACCCGGCTGCTTCCGGGGCCGGGGGGCCTCGGCGGGGCGGTGTTTGGCCTTGGCACACCAGAGGCACGCGCACGTGGGCGTTTTCTGCTCGCACGTGCCGCCCAGGCCTTGCCCGAGGGCGACTGGCATCTGGCGACGCAATTTTCGCCCGAGGATCGCGACGAGGCAGCCCTCGGCTGGCTTCTGGCCGCCTATCGCTTCGACCGCTACAAGGCCGGTGCAGCCGCCACCGCCCGCCTGAAAGCCCCCGAAGGCTGCGACGCCCCGCGCCTTGAAGCCATCGCGGCGGGCGAGGCGCTGACCCGCGATCTCATCAATACGCCAGCCTCGGACCTCGGCCCGGCTGAACTCGCCGCGGCGGTGACCCACCTTGCGGCTCGCCATGGTGCCAGCGTCGCCATCACGATGGGCGACGATCTGCAGCGCGGCTTTCCGATGATCCACGCGGTCGGACATGGCTCGGATCGCGCGCCCCGTCTGGTCGACCTGCGCTGGGGAGAGACGGGTCCGGCAGTCACGCTGGTGGGCAAGGGGGTGTGCTTCGACACGGGCGGGCTGAACCTGAAGCCCAGCGCAGGCATGCAACTGATGAAGAAGGACATGGGCGGGGCCGCGACGGTTCTCGGGCTGGCGCAGATGGTGATGACGCTGAACCTGCCGCTGCGCCTGCGCGTCCTGATCCCCGCCGTCGAGAATGCCGTGTCGGGCCGCGCGATGCGCCCCAAGGACATCCTGACCTCGCGCAGGGGCCTGACGGTCGAGGTGAACGACACCGATGCTGAAGGGCGGCTGGTGCTGGCCGATGCCCTGGCCCTCGCCTGCGAAGAGCGGCCCGACATCCTGATCTCGATGGCGACCCTGACGGGGGCGGCGCGCGTGGCGGTCGGGCCGGACCTTGCTCCCTATTACACCGACGATCCCGATCTTTCGGCGGCACTCGAGGAGGGCGCGCGTGCGGTCCGCGATCCGGTGTGGCGGATGCCGTTCTGGACGCCCTATGAAAGCGTGATCGAGCCCGGAATCGCCGATCTCGACAATGCGCCGGGGTTTGGCTTTGCGGGCTCGATCACCGCCGCACTCTTCCTGCGGCGCTTCGTCAGCGACACGCGTTACCTGCATTTCGACATCTACGGGCATCAGCCTGCCGATGCCCCTGCCCGCCCCAAGGGCGGTGTCGGCCAAGGCGCACGGGCGATCCTTGAGGCGCTGCCCCGGATGCTGCGCGCGTGAGCGATCCGCGCCTTACCCCGGCCAACGGACGCGCCGCGCTGGAGCGGCTGCGCGGGCAGGTCGACGCGCCCCGCTTCGTGCCGGGCGAGGCGGCGCGGGTGACCGTGCCGCTCTCCGACCTGTGCCGCAGCCCCGGCGGGGCGCGGGATCGCCAGCTTCTGTGGGGCGAAGCCGTGACCGTGATCGACCGGCAGGACGGCTGGGCCTTTGTCGAGGCGGCCCGCGACGGCTATTGCGGCTATCTGCGCGAAGTCTACCTCGGACCGGCGCGGCCAGCGACGCATCGCGTGACGGCCCCCGCCACGCATCTTTACCCTGAGCCGCGCGTGCAGGCCCACGAGACCGCCGCCCTGTCCTTCGGCGCGCTGCTGACGGTGAATGGGGGCAGCGGGCAGTTCGTCTCGACCCCCGACGGGTTCGTGCCAGCTCAGCATGTCCGCCCGCTCGCCAAGGTCTTTGACGATCCGGTTTACGTGGCCGGGCTGTTTCTCGGGACGCCCTATCTGTGGGGCGGCAACAGCCGAGACGGCATCGACTGCTCGGGCCTCGTGCAGGCTGCATGGCTGGCCTGCGGCAGGGCCTGCCCCGGCGACAGCGACCTGCAACAGTCGCTGGGGCGGCCGCTGGCGGACGATGTCCCCCATGCGCGCGGCGATCTGATCTTCTGGCCGGGCCATGTGGCGATCATGGCCGACGAGGCCCGCGTGCTCCACGCGACCGGTCACGCAATGGCCGTGGTCCTTGAGGATCTGACCGAGGCGACGGCGCGCATCGCGGCGCTTGGCCACGGGATCGTGGTGCGGCGACGCTGCTAGTCGACCGGGCGGATCAGCTTGCGTTCCAGAACCTTGAGCACGACCGCAAGGTCGTGACCGCGACGCACGACCTCGCCGTTCATCGCAACGACCGCATAAAGACCCTGACGGGTCCGCAGCTTCGGTCTTTTCTCGATCCGGTAGAGCGGATTTTCGGCTGTACGACGAAAGACGCTGAAGATCGCCACGTCCCGAAGGCAGGAGATTCCGTAGTCCCGCCACTCACCCGCCGCGACCATCCGCCCATAGAGGCCAAGGATCAGCCCCAGCTCGCGGCGATCGAAACTGACCTCCTCGGCGAGGCGGGGCGCGAAGGGAAACGGAGTCGGCGGCTGGACCGTCATCCGCAAACTTTAGCCACGGCGGACGTCAAATCAACCCTGACGGCACCGCTGCCCAGTTTGCGCCTTGGAAACACCGCCAAAACTCCCGCGCAGCTCCGTTTCGCCGCCCCAAACAGGTGCGACATAAGACAAGTAACGAGTGACCTTTTGCACGGTGGGGCGGGATGTTCAGCCCCCACCCAGACCGCACCACCGAGCTGCTCGTTCGACCTGGGTGGCCCCCGCGCATTTTCGCGGGGGCCATCTTCTTTTGTCCCCGGACTGGCGCGCGTTTCCGCCGAGCAGGCGGCCTTGGCGTCCCGACCCCAGGCAAGAGCCCAACAACACTCTGGACGGAGCAGGGAAGGCTCGTGATCGTGGTAACATCCTGCGCGCTGCAAAGACGGCGGCACAGGGCAACAGGGGCAAGGGCCGATGACGGCCGGCACGGGGGCTTGATGCGTCACGATTGGATTTTTGATGTCTTGGCAGATCTTCGGCGATATGCCGAAAAGAATGGCATGCCCGAGCTTGCGGCGCGTGTGGACGACGCCTTGGCCGTTGCGCGGACCGAGGTGCAGCGCGACTTGACCGACCCGGCCGAGTCGCTGCCCAACACGCCAGACCGGCCACACTGACGGGTCGCACTGGTGCAGCGTCGAACCTGCGGCTAGATGTGCGCGATGGTCCCCGGCCTGCCCACGCTCTCGGACGATCAGGCACAGGCCTGGGACAGGCTTTCGGACCAGCTTGGTGCGATGGGCGTAAACCTGGCGACCGGCACGCTCTCGCCGCAGGCCGAGGGGCAGGCCTCGGTGCTGGCCGTGGTGGGCAAGGCGGGATCGGGCAAGACGCTGCTCCTGGCCTCGCTGACCAAGGCGCTGGTCGCCGCAGGGGTCGAGGTCGTCTCGGGCGACTATGAGGGGCGGCGGCGGCGCGACCGGCGCACGCTTGCGGTTCTGGCACCAACCAACAAGGCAGCCTCGGTCCTGCGGCTGCGCGGCGTCCCGGCGACGACGATCCACCGCATCCTCTACACGCCCGTCTACGACCCGCAATACGAACGGATCGCCGAATGGCTGGCAGGTCAGGGGACGCGCCCGGCGGTCGAAAACCTGACCGAGCTGCAACTCGACCGCGCGAAGGCGTTCCATGATCAGGTGCCCTCGATCCCCGGCGCGCTGGCCGCGGCGGGCCTGCGGGGCAGCGATTTCATCAAGGGCTGGAAGCGGCGCGAAGAGCCGCTCGACATCGGGCTGATCGATGAGTCCTCGATGCTCGACGAGCGCCAGTTCGACGACCTGCGCGAGATCTTCCCCACGCTCGTGCTGTTCGGCGACCCGGCGCAGCTTGCCCCCGTGGGCCAGTCGGGCGAGATGGTGTTCGACCGCCTCGGCATCACCCGCAAGCTGACCCTCAGCCGCATCCACCGCCAGGCACAGGACAACCCGATCCTTGACCTCGCGCATGCGCTGGGCGACCCGGACCTGACGTTCGAGGCGTTCGAGCGGATGGTAGAGCGCGCCGCCGAGACGGACGAGCGGGTGCGGATCGCACAGCGCGTCGATGCCGACCTGATGGCACGCTCGCCCGTGCTCGTGTGGCGCAACGCGACGCGGATCAAGCTGATCACCGCATTCCGCCGCGCGCATGGTGCGCCCGACGATGCGCTGCTGCCCGGCGAGCCGCTGATCTGCGACGGGATCGAGCTGCCGCTGAAGCACCGCAAGAAGCGCATCGACCTCGAGGCGCGCGGCCTCATCAAGGGCGCGCAGGCGATCTACATTGGTCCCGGCAGCCGCGAAGGCTTTGCGCGCCTGCATGTGGTCGGCGCAGAAGAGCCGCAGGTGAGTGCGGCGGCCATCATCAAGATCGAGAAACCCGACGAGGCCGAGCCCTTCATCCCGTCGGCCGCGCGGATGGGCGCGGCTTTCCTGCACGGGGCGGCCGTCACAATTCACAAGGCGCAGGGCAGCCAGTGGAACGATGTGCAGGTCTTTGCTCCCGACCTGTTCGTCGCCGCCCAGACCGGACGGGTCGAGGCAGGGGCGCCCCTTTGGAAGCGCCTTGCCTATGTGGCGATCACACGGGCCGAGACGCGGCTGCACTGGGTGGTCCGCAACCGGCTTGCCCTGCCGACCACTCCGCTTGGGATCGACGACCTGCCCCGCAAGGCAGCACCGCTGGGGCTGGGATCAGACGCAGAGCAATGAAAAACCCCCGACACTCGCGCGCGGGGGTTCATCGGTTCGCCCTTGCGGGCGACAGGTTCGGCTTACGTCCTAAAGACCGCCTTCACGCTGCAATTTCTTGCGAGCGAGCTTGCGTGCCCGGCGCACGGCCTCGGCCTTCTCGCGCGCTTTCTTGACGGAGGGTTTCTCGAAATGCTGCTTGAGCTTCATCTCGCGGAAAACGCCTTCGCGCTGGAGCTTTTTCTTCAGGGCCCGAAGGGCCTGATCGACGTTGTTGTCGCGAACCAAGATCTGCATGAGGTGCCGTCACTCCATATTCGTTCGAGGGGCAAACGGCCCCGTATGCGGGTTGTCTCGTGAAAATACCGTTGTGGACCGAGTCGCCCCGATCACAGAGGGTGCGCGGATAGCAGAAGGCCAACAGCCCGGCAAGTCCTGCGCCCAACGGGCTGGCCCCTCCCCCAACCCCGCGACGCAATATCGACTGTGAAGCGTTCCTGCACCGGGTTATACCACCGGGTATGACGCACGACATCCCGCTTGCCGAACTGGCCCCCCGCCTCGTCGCAGCCATGCTGCCGCATGTGCCGTTCGACGGCTGGAGTGACACGGCATTGGCCGCCGCGGCGCGCGAAACCGGCATCGACCCGGACATCGCCGCGATGGCGCTGCCCGATGTGCCGGCGATGTTGACCGCGTGGACGGCGATCACCAACGCCCGCATGGCGCAAACCATGGCTGCCGCGCACAATCTGAAAGTGCGCGACCGGATCCGCATGGCACTGGTCATACGGCTGGAACAGGGTGACCGCGAAGTGACGCGCCGCGCGCTGAACCTGCTGGCCCAGCCTCAGCACGCCGCACTTTCGGCCCGGCTGTTGTGGCAGGCAGCCGATGCGATCTGGCGGGCGGCGGGCGATACCGCCACCGATTACAACCATTATACCAAGCGGTTGATCGTGTCGGGCATCTATTCCGCCATCCTGCTGCACTGGACCCAGGACGACAGTGCGGATTTCGCCGCCACCCGCGCCTTCATCGATCGCCGCATCGACGGCGTCATGCGCTTTGAAAAGACCAAGGCCAAATTCACCGGCATGATGGGCAAACTGCCCGATCCGGCCCGCTTTCTGGGCCGGCTGCGGTATCCGGCAGTATAAGCAACTTGGCGGTAGCGCTGACAGACAAGAGTTGATAACGGTTCGCAACTGAAAGCGCTCCGTTTGAAGGTCCGCCTGTTGCCCGCCCCTGTCTGTCCGCCGCCCTTGCACCGCCCAATCGACGCGCTTGCCATTGGCGAAGTGGCGGTGATTGCCGCCATCGATCGCGGCGGGCTGGATCCCGATACCGCCCAGCGCCTGTGCGAACTGGGTTTCGATGAAGGCGTGGATGTGGAAATCCTGCACCGCGCGCCGCTGGGCGGTGATCCGCTGGCGGTGCGGGTGGGCAACATGGTGGTGGCGCTGCGCCGCGACATGGCCCGCCTGATCGACGTGGAACCGGCATGAACGTGGCGGCGCCTGCAATCACCCGCCAGCCGGTGGTGGCGCTGGTCGGCAATCCCAACGCCGGCAAGACCAGCCTGTTCAACGCTCTCACCGGCAGCCGGCAGAAGGTGGGCAATTATCCCGGCGTCACCGTCGAACGCAAATCCGGCCGGCTGGCGCTGCCCGATGGCCGCTCCTGCGAAATCGTCGATCTGCCTGGCACCTACAGCCTTGATCCGCGCTCCCCTGACGAAGCGGTGACGCGCGATGCCATCTTCGGGCGCATGGCCGGGGAAAAACGCCTGGATGCCATCGTCGCGGTGATCGATGCCACCAATTTGCGCAATCATCTGCGGTTCGTGCTGGAACTGAAGGCGCTGGGGCTGCCGTTGGTGGTGGCGCTCAATATGGTCGATCTGGCGGCGCGCGACGGCATCACCATCGATGCGGCCCGGCTGGCCGACATACTGGGTGTGCCGGTGGTGGCCACGGTGGCAGTGCGGCGCAAGGGCCTCGATGCGCTGGGCGCCGCGCTGGCCGCCCGCATCGGCGACGCCGCGCCCCCGCCGCCGCACGCCACCACCAGCGACGTGCGCGCCTTGCAGAAACAGGCGCGTGCACTGGCCAGCAGCGTTGAAACCAGCACCGGCAGCGCCCGCCGCTGGTCGCAGCGCATCGACAAGATTGCCCTGCACGCGCTGGCGGGCCCGCTGCTGCTGGCCGGTGTGCTGTTCTTCATGTTCCAGGCGGTGTTCAGCTGGGCCGAAGCGCCGATGGGCTGGATCGAAGCCGGCATCACCGCGCTGCAAGGCGAACTGGCGGCGCGTCTGGCCGATGGCTGGTTGTTGTCG
>JANPJD010000045.1:0-9255 GCA_031425325.1 Rhodobacterales bacterium
GCGGTGATCTATCTGGCGCTCGCCCCCAAATCCAACGCGGGCTACACCGCCTACAAGGCTGCGCGCGCCTCGGCCAAGGCCACAGGGTCCGAGCCGCCGCCCCTTCACATCCGCAACGCGCCGACGAGGCTGATGAAAGAGATCGGCTATGGCGCGGGCTATGCCTATGACCACGATGCCGAGGACGGCTTTTCGGGACAGGACTATTTCCCCGAAGGGATGCGCCATCCGGTGTTCTACCAGCCGCCCGAACGCGGCTTCGAACGCGATCTGAAAAAGCGGGTCGAGTATTTCGCCAAGCTGCGGGCAAAGCGGCAGGGCGGCTAGGGCAGGATTCTTTTGCCGCTGCCGTCGCGCGTTGACTTTGCCTCTGTCCGGGCGGAAAGAGGCGGTATGTTCGCAACTCTGCTCCAGGTCGCCCTCGGTGGGGCGCTGGGTGCCTCGGCGAGGTACCTGACCAATGTCGCGGTGATGCGCGGGATCGGACCGGGCTTCCCTTGGGGAACCGTCATCGTCAACGTCGCGGGCTCTTTCGCGATGGGCCTGCTCGTCGTGGCTTTGGCCGAGCGGGGGCTGACGCGGGCCGCGCCATTTCTGGTCTCGGGGCTGCTCGGCGGCTTCACGACCTTTTCGGCCTTCTCGCTTGATGCGGTCAGCCTGTGGGAACGGGGTGCCGTGTTGTCGGCTGCGGGATATGTCGTCGGATCAGTCGTCGTCTCGATCGCTGCACTTGTGGCCGGGATGGCGCTGGCACGCGGGGTGGCCGCATGAGCGGGGTGCAGACCCTTCGTGTCGAGGATGCCGAAGGCGAGCAGCGGCTTGACCGCTGGTTCAAGCGACGCTTCCCGCAGGTCACGCAAGGCGCGGTCGAGAAGATGTGCCGCACCGGACAGGTCCGGGTCGATGGCGCGCGGGCCAAGGCCTCGGACCGCGTGGCGCCGGGGATGGAGATTCGCGTGCCCCCCTTGCCGCAGGGCGAGGCGCCAAAGGCCGAGACGCGGCTTGCGCGCAGCGATGCCGAGATGATCCAGGCGGCTGTCCTTTGGAAAGACGAGCACATGATCGTGCTCAACAAACCTGCCGGTCTGCCCTCGCAAGGCGGCAGCGGCCAGGGCGAGCGGCATGTCGACGGCTTGGCCGAGGCGCTGAAATTCGGCTACAAGGAAAAGCCCAAACTCGTGCACCGCCTCGACAAGGACACCTCGGGCGTCCTGATGCTGGCGCGCACCGACCGCGTGGCCCGCGCCCTGTCCGAGGCGCTGCGCCACCGCGAGGCCCGCAAGATCTACTGGGCGGTCGTCGCGGGCGTGCCGCAACCGAAGCAGGGTTCGATCAAGTTCGGCCTCGTCAAGGCACCGGGCAGGGGGCGCGGCGGCGAGGGCGAAAAGATGGTCTGCGTCCATCCCGCCAAGATCGCCGAGACCGAGGGTGCGAAGCGCGCGCAGACCGACTATTTCACGCTCTGGTTCCTTGCCAGCCGCCTGTCGTGGATGGCGCTGGAGCCCGTGACGGGCCGCACGCACCAGTTGCGCGCGCACATGGCCGAGATCGGCCATCCGATCCTGGGCGACGGCAAGTATGGCGGCTCGGACACCGAGAATGCGGGCGACGGCTGGGGCGCTGGCGCGGGGGGCGAGCTTAGCCGCAAGCTGCATCTCCATGCGCGCAGCCTGACGGTCGAACATCCGGTGACGAAAGAGGTTCTGACCTTTACCGCGCCGCTGCCCGATCACATGGCGCGGACCTGGAAGCTGCTCGACTGGAAGGAGAGCGACGTGCCCGCCGATCCCTTCGCCGCGATCAGGTAGCGAGGTGAGCGGCTGGACGGCAAAGCGCTTCTGGACCGAAGCGCGGGTGGAGGAGGGGCCGGGCGGCTTCGCCGTGCTGCTTGACGCGCGGCCCGTCAAGACCCCGGCGAAGGCACCGCTGGTGGTGCCCACCCGCGCACTGGCCGAAGCGATTGCTGCCGAGTGGGATGCACAAGAGCGCGTGGTCCGGCCGCAGACGATGCCGGTGACACGGGCAGCGAACTCGGCCATCGACACGGTCATCCCCGCGTTCGGGCAGGTCGTTGCGATGCTGGCAGAGTACGGCGGCAGCGACCTGTTGTGCTACCGCGCCGAGACGCCCGCCGAATTCATCCGCCGCCAGAATCTTGCGTGGGACCCGCTGCTCGACTGGGCCGCGACGAAACTCGGCGCGCCCATGTCGGTTACCGCAGGTGTGATGCATGTCACGCAGGCACCGGAAAGCCTGGCCCGGCTTCGGGCGCGTCTTGAAGCGCTCGATCCGTTCCGGCTGACGGCGGCCCATGACCTCGTTTCGTTGTCGGGCTCTCTGGTGCTTGCGCTGGCGCTCATCGACGGACGGATCGGCCCGGACGACGCCTGGGCGCTTTCGCGCCTCGACGAGGACTGGCAGGCTGAGGTCTGGGGACGCGATGAAGAGGCCGAGGCCCTCGGCGAAGTGCGGCGCGCGGCGTTTCTTCAGGCGGACCGATTCTACCGGATGTGCGGCTGACGCCGCCGCCTTTCCGACAGGCGAACGCCCAATGGTTGGGCAGTCTGCCTGCTCTTGCGAAGATTTTCCCAATTTTCCGGCCTTCCAGCCAGAAGCCTTGACCTTTGAAAGAGCATCGGCCCAAACTTGCCGACACTGTGCGGAACAGTCCGTCAGTTTCGCCCCTGCGCTTGGCGGGATGATAAAAAGCCGCCTGAAATCGGGCGGAGGATCAGGAAGAGGTAAGAATGAACAAATCCGTATTCTTTGGCACGCTTGTTGCAGCCGGTGCGCTGGCCGGGATGGCCGCCGCTGACACGCTGGCCGACGTCAAGGCGCGTGGCGAGCTGATCTGCGGCACCAACACCGGTCTGACCGGCTTCGCGGCGCCGGATGCCAACGGTGAATACCAGGGCTTCGACGTCGCCGTTTGCAAGGCCATCGCCGCCGCCGTGCTCGGCGATGCGACGAAGGTGCGCTACGTGCCGACGACCGGCGAGACGCGCTTCACCGCCCTTGCCTCGGGCGAGGTCGATCTGCTCGTGCGGAACTCGACCTGGACCTACTCGCGCGACACCGATCTCAAGTTCGACTTCGTGGCGGTCAACTACTATGACGGCCAGGGCTTCATGGTGAAGAAGGATCTGGGCGTTTCGTCGGCCAAGGAACTCGACGGTGCCACGGTCTGCATCCAGACCGGCACGACCACCGAGCTGAACCTTGCGGACTTCTTCAAGTCCAACAACATCAGCTACACCCCCGTCACGGTGGCCGACGACAGCGAAGCGCAGCGGCAGTACGTCGCCGGCGCCTGCGATGCCTACACCACGGATGCCTCGGGCCTCGCCGCAAGCCGTGCAACGCTGGCGGATGCCGAAAACCACATCATCCTGCCGGAGATCATCTCGAAAGAGCCGCTCGGTCCGCTCGTCCGCCATGGCGACAACAACTGGGGCGACGTCGTCCGCTGGACCTTCTACGCGCTGGTCGCGGCGGAAGAGCTTGGCATCACTTCGGCCAACGTGAACGAGATCGGGGCGAGCACCGTCAACCCCGAGATCAAGCGTCTCCTCGGCACCGAAGGCGACATGGGTGCAATGCTTGGCCTTGATGCCGAGTGGGCAAAGCGCGCCATTGCGGTCAGCGGCAACTACGGCGAGATCTTCGCCGCCAACATCGGCGAGTCGACCCCGATCGGCCTCGCCCGTGGTCTGAACGCCCAGTGGACCCAGGGCGGGCTGATGTACGCCCCGCCGTTCCGCTGATCTGACACGACGGACGGGCGCGCCCTTGGGGTGCGCCCGTCCTCGCTTGGGGACACCCGCCCACAGGAAGCAAAGACTTCCGCGACACCGCGAAAGCGGGTCCTCGGCAGGTATCAGGGGGTTATCGAATGGCTTACGCCGGTGAGGCGCCGAAACAGGGTTTTCGGCTTGGAATGCTCATTTACGACACGCGGTATCGGTCGATCACCATCCAGGTGATCGTGCTCATCCTGTTCGGCCTTTTCGTGTCGTGGCTGATCAACAACACGGTCCAGAACCTCGCGGCCAAGGACCGGACCTTCGATTTCGGTTTCCTTTGGAACCGTGCCGGATACGATATCAACCAGACCCTCATTCCCTACACCAATGACAGCACGCACGGCCGCGCGCTGTTTGTCGGCCTTGTGAACACACTGGTCGTGGCGGCACTGGGCTGCGTTCTTGCGACCGTCCTCGGGGTGATCGTCGGGGTCCTTCGCCTGTCGAAGAACTGGCTGATCGGGCGGATCATGACCGTCTATGTCGAGGTGTTTCGGAACATCCCGCTGTTGCTCTGGATCCTGCTGTCATTCGTCATTCTGACCGAGACGACGCCCTCGCCGCGCGACTTTCGGGTGACCGAGGAGATGACGGCGGCCGGCGAGGCTCCGGCGGCAAGCATGCTGCTGAACGGTACCGTCGCCGTCACCAACCGCGGGATCAACGTGCCCGCCCCGCTTTTCGACCGAAACCTCGGCACGATCGGGCTGGGCGAATTCCAGCTTTCGCTGAACACGCTTGCGATCATCGTTGTGCTTGGCGTGTCGATCTTCCTCAACGGGCGTCTGCGCGCCCATGCGAAGGCGGTGCAGGAAGACACCGGCGTCCGTCCTGTCACCTGGTGGAAAAGCCTGCTGCTCCTTCTCGGGCCGATTGTCCTGCTTCTTGTCGCGCTTGGCTTCCACCTGGAATACCCCGAGATCACCCGCTTCAACTTCACGGGCGGCCTCGAGCTTTTGCACAGCTTCTCGGCCCTGCTGATCGCGCTCGTGCTCTATACCGCCGCCTTCATCGCCGAAGTCGTGCGCGCAGGCATCCAGGCCATCTCGAAGGGCCAGACAGAGGCCGCCTTTGCGCTGGGCATGCGCCCGGGGCGGACCATGAGCCTGATCATCCTGCCGCAGGCGCTGCGGGTGATCATCCCGCCGCTGATCAGCCAGTACCTGAACCTGACGAAGAACACCTCGCTTGCCATCGCGGTCAGCTACATGGACCTGCGCGGCACGCTCGGAGGCATCACGCTGAACCAGACCGGCAAGGAATTGGAATGCATGCTTCTGATGATGCTGATCTATCTCATCATCAGCCTTCTGATCTCGTCGCTGATGAACCTCTACAATTCGACCGTCCGGCTGAAGGAGCGTTGAGATGACCGACACCTCGCACGCCTTCGTCCGAACGACGATCCTGCCCGCCCAAAGTCCGCCCCTGACCGAGAAGGGCGCGATCAAGTGGCTGCGCGAGAACCTGTTCGCCGGGCCATACAACACCTTGCTCACGCTCGTCGGGCTGTGGATCGTCTACAGCCTTGCCGCCGCTGCCCTGCCTTGGCTTCTGAACAGCGTGTGGAACGCGAATTCCTTGCAGGAGTGCCGGGCCATCGTCGCAGAACGCGCGGGGCCGGGGGCCTCGGGGGCCTGCTGGGCAATGGTGCGCGAGCGCTGGCACCAGTTCCTGTTCGGCTTCTATCCGCAGGATCAGTACTGGCGGCCGCTGCTGGCTTTTGGCCTGCTGTTCGCGGCGATCGCGCCTGTGCTGTATTCGGACAATCGTCGCAACCTGATGGCCGTCTTGGCGGCCGTTGCCCTGTTCCTGATCGTGACGCTGTCGATGGCGACCGCCCCGATGGCCGTTCTTGTGGGTGCGGTGGCCATCATCGCCCTGCTGATCGGCGTGGCACAGGTCGCCTCGCCGCGTCTGATGCTGTTCACGCTTCTCTATCCGGCGATCGCCTTCTTCCTGTTGTGGGGGGGCTCGATCTGGACGCCGGTCATGGCGATGGTCGGGCTGGGGGTGATCGCGGTCGCCTACCGCCTGCTTGTCAACCGCATAGGCGTCGCTCCGGCTGCGAGTGTCGGCGTGGTGCTGGCCTTGCTCTGGTGGCTGTTTCTCGACGTGCCGCTGGCGCAGCAGATGTCGGTGCTGTTTCCCGTCGGCCTCGAGTCCGTGCCGTCCGACCGCTTCGGGGGTTTCCTTCTGGCGATCACAATCGGGGTGACGGCAATCTCGTTCTCGTTGCCCTTGGGCATCCTGCTGGCTTTGGGTCGGCAGTCCGACATGCTGCTGGTCAAGACCCTCTCGGTCGGGTTCATTGAGTTCATCCGCGGTGTGCCGCTGATCACGCTGTTGTTTACGGCCTCGCTGCTGCTGCAATACTTCCTGCCGCCCAACACGAACTTCGACCTGATCCTGCGCGTCATCATCCTCGTGACGCTGTTCGCCGCGGCCTATATCGCCGAGGTGATCCGCGGTGGCCTCGCGGCCCTGCCGCGCGGACAGTACGAGGCGGCGGATGCGCTTGGCCTCGACTACTGGCGGGCGCAGCGGCTTATCATCATGCCGCAGGCACTGAAGATCTCGATCCCCGGGATCGTCTCGACCTTCATCGGGCTCTTCAAGGATACCACGCTCGTCTCGTTCGTGGGCTTGCTCGACCCGCTGCGGGGCGTGACGACCGTTGTCCGCGCCGACATCAACTGGAAGGGTATCTACTGGGAGCCCTACATCTTCGTGGGCGCGATCTTCTTCGTGATCTGCTTCGGCATGTCGCGCTACTCCATGTATCTCGAACAGAAACTCAAGCGCGACCACCGGTAGGGAGAGCCTTCATGTCCACACAATCCGCCGTCGACCGTCGCGCGATGAACATGACCGACGAGGTCGCGGTTCAGATCGTCAAGATGAACAAGTGGTTCGGCACGTTCCACGTGCTGCGTGACATCGACCTGACCGTGCAGCGCGGCGAGCGCATCGTGATCGCCGGGCCGTCCGGCTCGGGCAAGTCGACGCTGATCCGCTGCATCAACCGGCTGGAAGAACACCAGTCCGGCCAGATTATCGTGGATGGGACCGAGTTGACCAACGACATCAAGAACATCGACAAGGTGCGGTCTGAAGTCGGCATGGTGTTCCAGCACTTCAACCTCTTCCCGCACCTGACGATCCTGGAGAACCTGACGCTCGCGCCGATCTGGGTCCGCAAGATCCCCAAGCGCGAGGCCGAGGAAACGGCGATGTATTTCCTCGAGAAGGTGAAGATCCCCGAACAGGCGCTGAAGTATCCGGGGCAGCTTTCGGGCGGTCAGCAGCAACGCGTCGCCATCGCGCGCTCGCTCTGCATGAAGCCGCGGATCATGCTGTTCGACGAACCGACCAGCGCCCTCGACCCCGAGATGATCAAGGAGGTGCTCGACACCATGATCGCCTTGGCCGAGGAGGGGATGACCATGCTCTGCGTGACGCACGAGATGGGCTTCGCCCGCCAGGTCGCGCACCGCGTGATCTTCATGGACCAGGGTCAGATCGTCGAGCAGAACGAGCCGGAAGAGTTCTTCCTGAACCCGAAATCCGAGCGTACGAAGCTGTTCCTGAGCCAGATCCTCGGTCACTGAACGCGGCTCGCCTGCAAACTCGGCAGGTGGCCCAAGGTCGGCTTGGCGGGCCTGATCCACTTCCCTGACATGACTTCCTGGGGTTGTCTGAAAAATCAGATGCTCTACTGGAACTTGTGCGGCCCGTTGGATGTTTGTCCGGTGGTCCGGACATCAGCGCCGGGCTTCGAGTCCGTGCGGGCCTGTCCGACATGGACCATCCAAGGGAGGATCATCCATGAAATATCTCGCCTTTACCTGCGTTTGGATCGGAGCCGCAACGGCGGCGCTGCCGATCTGGGCCGAGAATCGCATCGACGGGCAGTCGCCCGATGCGCCTGCCCTGTCTGCCTACGGCAACATACCGGTGGGTGTGCGGCGCATTGAGCTTGTGAACAAGGATCAGGTGAATGTGCTGGCCCTTGACCGGTCGAAACCAGAGCCTGCCGAGCTGCCGCTTTATGACCGGCCACTGACCGTCGAGATGTGGTATCCCGCAGCCGAGGGGTCGACGGGCGACACTTCGATCAAGACCCTTCTGCGGGACGGCACAACCGAGGTCACGCTTCAGGGCCGTGCCATCCGGGATGCCGCTGCCTCGACCACAAGCGGCCCCGCACCGCTGCTGCTCCTCAGCCACGGCTACCCGGGCAACCGGTTCCTTATGTCGCATCTGGCCGAGAACCTCGCCTCGAAGGGCTACGTCGTCGCCTCGATCGATCATACGGATTCGACCTATGCCGATCAGGCGGCCTTCGGCTCGACGCTTCGCAACCGCTCGCTTGACCAGTTGTTCGTGCTGGACGAGATGGCACGGCTGAACGCCGAGGCGGGTTCGTTCTTTGCCGGGCGTATCGACACCGACAATACCGGCTTGGTCGGTTATTCGATGGGCGGCTACGGGGCTGTCATCACGGCGGGTGGCGGCGTGACGGAAGCCTCCGTCAACTTTCCCTTCAGCCCTCCGTTCGGCACGCTCGGCATCCATGAGGCCGGCAGTGCCACGCATGAGGCCCTCCCAGACCCCCGCATCAAGACAGCGGTCGCGATCGGCCCCTGGGGCCGGCAGGTCGGCTTCTGGGATGCCGCCGGACTGGCGGGCATCGAGATCCCGATGATGTTCATCGCCGGGTCGGACGACACCGTGTCGGGCTACGAGACCGGAGTGCGGAAGATATGGGAGGAAGCGGTCAACGCCGACCGTGCTCTCCTGACCTTCGAGGGCGGCAGCCACAACACGGTTGCGCCCATTCCGGCGCCCGAGGAAAGCTTCTACTTCAACGAGTTGCTCAACTTCAACGTGTCCGAGCATTACACCGATCCGGTCTGGGACACGGTGTTCATGAACAATGTGGGACAGCATTTCGTGACGTCGTGGATGGACCTTTACCTGAAGGGCGATCTCGGCAAGCAGCAGTTCCTTGATCTGGCCGTGAACGGCACTGATGGCTGGACTGGGTTCCGGGACGGCACCGCCGACGGATTGCGGTTCGAGGTGCTGGAGGCCGCCCCCGCCCCGGTGCCCTTGCCCGCATCGGCCTGGCTGCTGGGAGCGGGGCTTGGCGGATTGGCCGTCCTGCGTCGCCGCCGCGCAAGCGTTGCTGCCCGCGCGGTCGCCTGAGACCACGCGTCGACCGAAACGAGTGCCATTGTCCCAAGAGGGGCAGTGGCACCTGCCTTTAAGCCGCCAGGGAGAGGCAGAAAAGGATCAGCAAGGGATGATTGGCGGACCCGGAGCGATTCGAACGCCCGACCCTCAGATTCGTAGTCTGATGCTCTATCCAGCTGAGCTACGGGTCCGCAATGACGGGCGATGTAGCCGCCGCTGCCTGTCATTGCAAGCGGCAAATCAGGCGGGCTCG
>JANPJD010000046.1:0-17777 GCA_031425325.1 Rhodobacterales bacterium
GTGTCGGAAGTGCCACTAGAAACCGGGATGATCCTGTCGAACGAGCCGGGCTACTATCGCGAGGGCGCCTTTGGCATCCGCATCGAGAACCTCGTCGTCGTGCAGGAGGCCCCTGCCCTGCCCGGCGGCGATGCGCGCGCACAACTGTCGTTCGAGACGCTGACCTTCGTGCCAATCAACCGTCGCCTGATCCTGACCGCCGAGTTGTCGCGTGCCGAGCGGGCCTGGCTGGACGCCTATCACGAAGAGACCTTCAAGCTGCTTTCGCCCCGCGTCTCGGCGGGCGCGCGGGCCTGGTTGACGGGCGCGACCGCACCACTTTGACAAAGCACGCCGGGGCTGTGCACTGTGCTGCCCGAACATGGGGGACAGGCGGATGGCAGACCACATCACGATCACACCGGCGCAGGGCACATGGGTGATCCGCGCGGGCGACGCGGTCATTGGCGAAAGTCGAGCGGCGCTTGAACTTGTCGAAGGCGGCGGCCGGGCGGTGATCTACTTTCCGCGCGCCGACCTTGCGATGGCGATGATGGACCCCTCGCCCACCACGTCGAACTGTCCCTGGAAGGGCAAGGCGAGCTACTGGTCGATCTCGACCAATGCCGGGATGATCCGCGACGCCGCCTGGTCCTATGATGATCCCAAGGCCGAGGTGGCGGCCATCGCGGGCCACCTCGCCTTCTATCCGAACAAGGTGACGGTCGAGCAGGTCTGACCCCTCCACCGTCCGAAGCCGTCAAGGAGCCTGCCATGACCCCCGCCGACCAAAGCCGTCGCGCCGCCGAGATCTGCGGCCTCGCCCCCGTGATCCCCGTTCTGGTGATCGAGACAGTGACCGAGGCGCGTCCTTTGGCCGAGGCGCTGGTCGCGGGGGGCCTGCCGGTGCTCGAGGTGACATTGCGGACTGCGGCCGCACTCGACGTCATCCGCGCGATGGCCGAGGTGCCGGGCGGCGTCGTCGGGGCGGGCACGCTGCTGACGCCTGCGGACGTCAAGGCCGCGAAAGCCGCAGGTGCTACATTCGGCGTCTCGCCGGGTGCCACCGACCGCCTGCTTGCGGCCTGCGAGGACGAGGGCCTGCCCCTGCTGGCAGGGGCCGCCACGGCGACCGAGGTGATGGCCCTGCTCGAGCGCGGCTATACCGTGCAGAAGTTCTTTCCCGCCGAGGCGTCGGGCGGCGCGCCCGCGCTGAAGGCCATCGGCGCACCGCTTCCGCAGGTTCGCTTCTGCCCGACGGGCGGGGTCAGCCTGAAGAACGCGCCCGATTACCTGTCGCTTTCCAATGTTCTCTGCGTGGGCGGTAGTTGGGTCGCGCCGAAAGAGGCAATGGCGCGCGGCGACTGGGCCGAGGTCACCCGTCTTGCGGCCGAGGCGGCAGCCCTGCCGCGTTGATCCGTCCGGCGCGACCGCCGCGCCGCTGCGGGGCGGCGGCGGGGGCCAGCCCTTCGCGCAGCACCTGGCCCATCGGATGGCCGGGGTTCGCGGGTTCGTATCGCGCCAGGAGGGCGTGGATCGCGTCCGGCAAGGCCGCGCCTACCGGCAGACTAAGCGCCCAGTCGATGAAGATTGACCGGCACTCGGCGGCTGTAATCCCCTCGATCCGGTAGCTTTCGCGGATCAGGCCCTTGGGGTCGGCCTCGTCACTTTCCATCGGATGTGCCTTTCCTGCGGTCCGCCAGACCGAGTTTGATCGAGGTGAGGGCGGCGGCCTGGGTGGATGCCTCGGCAAGGCGAGCGGCCAGCGTCTCGATGTCGGGAGCGTCGGTCGCGCGCAACAGAAATGCGCGCCCGCCCTCGCCCAACGCCCGGGGATCGAGCGGCGCGTCGGTCAGAAGGCGCGTGACCGTCTGCACCGAGCGCAGAAGCGACATGGCGCGCAGCAGCGTGGCGGCCTCGTCGGCGCCAAGGAAACCGGCGCGCTCACCTGCAGCAAGTTGGCCGACCGGATCGCGCGCAGGGTCGGCGGCGCGCAGGGCCGCCGTCTCGGCCAGAAGCTCGATGTCCAGAAGCCGACCGGGACCGTCGCGCACGTCCCAGGCGGTGCCGGGGCGGGCTGCGTGCAGACGGGCGCGCATCGCGGCGGCGTCTGGCAGCACCCGCGCCTCCTTTCCCTTGGCCACCAGCACCTCGCGCCGGCATCGCTCAATCGCCTCTTGCAGGTCCAGCGTGCCGGTCAGGGGCCGTGCCCGGGTCAGGGCCAGATGCTCCCACGTCCAGGCCTCGGTCATCTGGTAGTCACGGAAGGCGTCGAGCGAGGTCGCGACCGGCCCCTGCCGCCCCGACGGACGCAAGCGCATGTCGACATCGTAAAGCCGCCCCTCTGCCGTCGGGGCGTTGAGGGCCGTCACGAGCGCCTGGGTCAGGCGCGCGAAATAGGCGCGCGGCGGCAGGGGGCGCGGCCCCTCGCTCGCCTCGGCCCCCTGGGGGTCGTAGATCACGATGAGGTCGAGGTCCGAGGCCGCGTGAAGCCGCCCGGCGCCGAGGCTGCCCATCGCCACGACCGAAGCCCCAACTCCGGGCGGCGGGCCGTGCCGCGCGGCGATCTGGTCGGTGACGACCGGGACCAGCGCCTGTACCACTGCGGTGGCAAGGTCGGCATAACTGCGCTGCGCCTCGTCGGCGTCGATCAGGCCGCGCAGGTGATGGACGCCGATGCGGAAATGCCATTCCTTCATCCGCCGCCGCGCGGCATCGAGGCGACCCTCATAGTCACCCACCTGTGCGAACAGCACCGCGAACTCGGCCGCGAGCCCCGCCTCGCCCGGCCAGGGGCTGAAGAAACCCCCGCCGATCACCGCATCGAGCACGCTTGCGTTGCGCGCGAGGTAGCGCGCGAGCGAGGGTGAGGTCGAGGCAATGTCGACGATCAGGTCGACGAGCGGCGGGTTCGCCTCGAACAGCGAGAAAAGCTGTACCCCGGCGGGCAGCCCGGCCAGAAAGCCGTCAAGCGCCACCAGCGCCTCGGCGGGATTGCCCGACCGCTCGAGGCGCGACAATAGCACCGGGCGCACCCGGCGAAAGATCGAGGCGGCCCGCTCCGACCGCAGGGCGGGGTAGCTCGCCCAGCGCGCGACGATCGCCCGCATCTGGGGCGGCAGCTCGGGCGCGGCTGCGACCTCGCCGGGGGCGAAGAAGTCGCCCGTCAGCCCCTCGACCCGCGCAAGCCGGTCGAGCAGGCCCTGGCGGAAAGCGGCGACATCAGCGTTGCCGCAAAAGCGCGCGATCCGCTCCATCCCCTCGGGCGTCACAGGCATCGCGTGGGTTTGCGCGTCGCGCACCATCTGAAGGCGGTGCTCCAGTTCGCGGTGGGCGCGGTAATGGCTGGTCAGTTCCTGCGTGACCTCGGCTGGCACCCAGCCCCGGTCGGCCAGCGCGGCCAGCGCGGCTTCCGTGCCGCGCGGGCGCAGCGACGGGTCGCGACCGCCTGCGATCAACTGGCGCGTCTGGGTGAAGAACTCGATCTCGCGGATGCCGCCCTGACCGAGCTTGAGGTCATGGCCTTCCAGCGTCAGGGGGCCGTGCAGATTGCGATGGGTGCGGATGCGAAGGCGCATGTCATGCGCGTCCTCGATCGCCGCGAAATCGAGATGCTTGCGCCAGACGAAGGGCACGAGCGTAGCCTGGAACCGCGCGCCTGCATCAAGGTCGCCCGCGCAGGGCCGCGCCTTGATCCAGGCGGCCCGCTCCCAAGTCCGGCCCTGCGCCTCGTAATAGGCCTCGGCCGCCGCCATCGAGAGGCAGACCGGCGTCACCGCCGCGTCGGGGCGCAGCCGCAGATCGGTGCGAAAGACATAGCCGTCCTGCGTCACGTCCGACAGAAGCGCGGCCATCCGGCGCGTGACGCGGATGAAGGCGGCCCGCGCCTCGGGCGCTGCATCGGGATAGCGCGTTTCGTCGCACAGGCAGATGAGGTCGATGTCCGACGAGTAATTGAGCTCGTGCGCGCCCATCTTGCCCATCGCAAAGACGACCATGCCCGCCCCGAAGGCAGCATCTTCGGGCACCGCGCCCGGCAGCTTGCCACGCCGGATCTCGTCGGCCACCAGCGACACCACGCAGCGCGCGACCGCCGCATCGGCCAGACGCGTCAGCGCACCCGTGACCTCGGGCAATGCCCAGACGCCGCCCAGATCGCAAAGCGCCACGAGAAGCGCCACGCGCCGCTTGGCCTCGCGCAGCGGAGCCGCAAGGCTGTCGGACGGCAAAGCTGGCAGCCCGACGAGGGCATCGAGAACCGCCTCGGGGGGCTGCGCTATCGCCTCGCGCAGCCAGGCCTCCTCACGCAGCATGAGGTCGCGCAGGTAGGGGCTGCATCCCGCGGTCGCACCCAGCAACGCGGCAACTTCGGGAGGCAGGCCCGCGAAGCGACGGGCCATATCCGCGCCGACGTCGGCCTCGTGGGCGATGGGGCTGCGGGTCAGGCGGGCGGCGAAGGACATGGCGCGAACTGTGGCGGTCGCAGCCGCAAGGGTCAACGGCGCGGCGATTTTCCTCTGGCGGTCCGCAGCCGATCCGCGAAATTGACCGGACGGTTCGCGGCCCGACTCGCCGACCGATGGAAGGGAGCAATACAGATGACCGTCCGCGTGACCGTGTTCAACGAAAACGTCCACGAGCGCACCAATCCTGCGGTCGCCGCGATCTATCCTGACGGGATGCATACAGTCATCGCGGCGGCCCTGCGCGCGCAGGGCGGCATCGAGGCGGTGACCGCGACCTTGCAGGAACCCGAGCATGGCCTGACGGCGGAACGTCTCGCCGCGACGGACGTGCTGATGTGGTGGGGGCACGCCGCGCATGGCGAGGTCGCGGATGCCGTGGTCGAGCGGGTCTGCGAGGCGGTCTGGGGCGGGATGGGCATGATCTTCCTGCACTCGGCGCATTTCGCAAAGCCCTTCAAGCGCCTGATGGGCAGCCCCTGCACGCTGACCTGGCGCGAGGCGGGCGAGCGCGAACGGCTGTGGGTCACAAGCCGGGGCCATCCGATCACGGCGGGCCTGCCGGATCATTTCGAGCTGGAGCAGGAGGAGATGTATGGCGAGCCCTTCGGCGTGCCCGAACCGCTCGAGACGGTGTTCGTCAGCTGGTTCCAAGGTGGCGAGGTCTTTCGCTCGGGCCTGACCTGGCGGCGCGGTGCGGGCAAGGTGTTCTACTTCCGGCCCGGACACGAGACCTACCCAACCTACTTCGATCCGAACGTGCAGCGCGTCCTGCACAATGCAGCGCTTTGGGCGCACACGCCTGGGCTGCGCCTTGGCTCTGTGACCGATGCGCCGAACCGGCCTGTGGCGCAGGCCCTCGAACCCATCGTGGAACGGGGTGCCCGGCTGCACGGCGAAGACGGTGTCGGGTTGCGATGAGGCCGCTGCGGGTCCTGATCGTCGGCACCGGCAGCATGGCCGCGACCCATGTCGAGGCGTTCCGCGCGATTCCGGGCATCGAGGTCGTGGGCGGCGTCGACACGCGCGCAGATCAGCTTGCGGCCTTCTGCGACCTGCATGGCATCGCGCATCGCTTCGCCTCGGTCGCCGAGGCGCTGGCCTGGGGCGGGTTCGATGCCGCCGCCAACGTGACGCCGGACGCAGCACATCACCCGACGACGCTGCCCCTTCTCGCCTCTGGCACGCACGTCCTGTGCGAAAAGCCGCTCGCGACCTCGGCGACCCTTGCCGACGAGATGACTGCGGCAGCGGCCGCAGCGGGTGTCGTCGCGATGGTCAACCTGACCTACCGCAACGGCCCCGCGGTGCAGCAGGCCGCGCGGATGGTGGCCGAGGGGCAGATCGGTGCGGTCCGCTACTTCGAGGCAAGCTATCTGCAAAGCTGGCTGACGCAACCGGCCTGGGGCGACTGGCGGAGCGAGGCGCAATGGCTCTGGCGGCTGTCGCGGGCGCATGGATCGAACGGGGTGCTGGGCGACGTGGGCATCCACATCCTCGACTTCGCCACCTTTATCGCGGGGCAGGACGCGGCCGAAGTGTCATGCCTTCTCAAGACCTTCGACAAGGCGCCGGACGGGCGGATCGGCGACTATGGCCTGGATGCGAACGACACCGCGACGATGCAGGTCACGCTGACGGGCGGGGCGCTTGGCGTCGTGACGGCCACGCGGTTCGCGAGCGGCCACCTTAACGACCTGACCCTGCGGTTGCATGGCGAGACGGGCGGGCTTGAAGTCGTCTCGGTGCCGGGGGAAAGCCGCCTGCGCGCCTGCATCGGGGCCGACCTTCCGACCGCCACCTGGCGCGACGTGCAGGCGCCGCCCGTCCCTACGGTCCATGCGCGCTTTGTCGCGGCGATCCGGGGCACGAGTGCCGCCGAGCCGGACTTCGCGCGGGGCGCTGCGTTGCAGCGCGTGCTGGACCGGGCAGTCCAGTCGGCCGAAGGCAATGGCGTGTCGCTGACCGTTTGAACGTATGTAAAATTGTTTAACATAGGCCTTGCGAGCGCCGCCAAGCCCCCCATATCCCCTCATGTGAAAAGACTTCACATCAGCAACGCGGGAGACACGCGCATGACCACACTGGTTTCCTCGGGCATCACGAGTTGGCCCGGCCGGGCCGAGGCCTGGCTCGACGCTCGCGGCAAGGCGGCCTGGATCGTCGCCGCGATCGTAGGTTTCGTGGCGTTCTGGCCCGCGGGCCTTGCCCTTCTGGCCTACATGATCTGGAGCAAGCGCATGTTCAACCGCACCTCTCGCCACGGATGCAGCCCCAGCCTGCGGACGTATCAGCGGGCCTACAACTCTTCGGGCAACACCGCGTTCGACGCCTACAAGGCCGAGACTCTGCGCCGCCTTGAGGACGAGCAGATGGCGTTCGAGTCCTTCCTGCAGCGTCTGCGCGACGCCAAGGACAAGCAGGAGTTCGACGATTTCATGGCCGACCGGGCCCGTGGCCCCCAACTGCCGCCCACCCCGGACGCTGAAGCGCCCCGCGCCTGATCCTGACACCTTGCGCGGCCCCCGACAGGGGCCGCGCCTGCCCCTGCGGATGGAGCCGATGGACCACACCCTGCCGAACCCCGACACACAGGCCGAGTTTTATTCCGGCGTGCCGACCAAGCGGGCTTTGGCCTGGGTGGTCGACGCGACGCTGATCGCGGTCGTCACTGCCCTGATCGTGCCGTTCACGGCCTTTACCGCGCTGTTCTTCCTGCCGGTTCTCTGGCTGTGCGTAAGCTTCGTCTACCGGGTCTGGTCGTTGACCAGCCGGTCGGCCACACCCGGCATGCGCCTGTTCGCAATCGAGTTCCGCACCGGTCTGGGCGAGCGGTTCGACCTCGGCTACGCCTTCGCCCATACGGTGGGCTACACGCTGACGATCGGCACGCTGCTGCCGCAGGTGATCTCGGTCGTGCTGATGCTGACGACGCGGCGCGGGCAGGGCCTGACCGACCTCGTGCTCGGTACCGTCGCCATCAATCGCCCTTCGCCGTTCTGAGGTGCGGCAGAGGCGCAAGGCGCATGCGGCAACAGAAGGCTTGGCGGGGCGCAGGTGCCTTGCTAACGTCACGTCTGTCCTGATTTTAGTCAGCCCATGCGCCACACGCTTCCCATCGCGCCGCAGTTCTATGTGACGGCTCCCCAAACCTGCCCTTATCTCGAGGGCCGGATGGAGAGAAAGCTGTTCACCGCGCTTCAGGGCGAGCATGCCCAGAAGCTGAACGACACGCTGTCGAAGCAGGGCTTCCGTCGTTCGCAGAACGTGCTCTACCGACCCTCCTGCGCCGAGTGTTCGGCCTGCATTTCAGCCCGCATCCGGGTCGCCGATTTCGTGCCCTCGCGCACCCAGAAGAAGGTGCTGCGCCGCAACGAGGGGCTGCGTCGCAACGCGACGAGCCCCTGGGCGACCGAGGATCAGTATGCGCTCTTCCGCAGCTATCTCGACACCCGCCACGCGGATGGCGGAATGGCAGACATGGACATCTTCGAGTTCGCCGCCATGATCGAGGAGACGCCGATCCGCAGCCGCGTTGTAGAATATGCCCGCACCTCGGCGTCGGGCGAGGCCGAGCTTGCGGCGGTCTGCCTGACGGACGTGCTCGATGACGGGCTGAGCATGGTCTATTCGTTCTACGACCCCGGCCTGATGGATGCGAGCCTCGGCACCTATGTCGTGCTCGACCACATCGAGATCGCGCGCGAGGCGGGCCTGCCTTATGTCTACCTTGGCTACTGGGTGCCAGGCAGCCGCAAGATGGGCTACAAGGCCAAGTTCGGCGCGCTCGAGATCTACAAGGGCGGCCAGTGGCGCGACATCGGCGACCCGGCCGAACACAGGTCGGACCTGCATCCCCTGTCGGTCGACCCGATCGCCGAGCAGGTCGCGCGCATCACTCTGCCCGACAGCCGGGCCGAGACGCGCAGCCGCCCGGACTGAGGTCACCCGACAGCACGGCGTTTCGGCGGCCCGTCCGGTCGCAGCCTTCTGGAACATTCGCCGCGCAAGGGCGGTTGCAAAGGTCTTCGCCAGTGGCCCGTCGGCCTTGGCGGACCTTGCCCCCCTCGGGCTGCCCGACAGGCCCCCGGCCCGGCGCGCACCCGGCCAACACGAGGACTGTCGAATGACAAAACTGCTTCTTGCGGCCCCGCTTCTTGCGCTCGTCCTGTCCACCGGCGCTTTCGCGCAGACGGAAAGCGGCGGCGCGCTCTCCGGGTCGGACGAAACCGACACGAACGCCGGAGAGGCGAAGTCGAGTGGCGACACCGGAACGGGCGACGCGAATTCGGGCCGCGGCACGGCCTGGACGGCCGACGTGGGCACCGCCCTCTTCTCGCAGGGCTTCTCGACACTGCGCGACCCCGAGGACGCACAAAGCCGCTGGACCGCGCTTCCGCCCTCCAGCCGCGAGCCTGTCATCGCCGATTGCAACCGCTTCACCGAAGCGGGCATGACCGGCGAGACCGCGGCAATCGACACCGCGATCGAGCCGCTTTCGCCCCAAAGCATGACGGCCGTCTGCAGCCTGGTCCAGACGCTCGAGAACTGATCCGGCGATCCGGCCCCGCCTTTCCGGCGGGGCCGGTCCTGGTGCCGTCGATGGCCACAGCCTCCGGCACCGATCCTGTGGACAAGACTTGACTATCCCCCCGCAAAGCCTCATCTGGCTTGTATCGAAGCGCCCGCTGCCGCGTGAGCAGCCGACCCTCACAGGGGTCAGGGCCCGGTACAGTCGCAAGGTTCCCACCTTCACGCAGGGGTGCCACGGTCCGCAAGGACCGGCCCTCATGCCCGCCGCATTCCGCGGCCCGAACCCCATTCCGGCGGTCCCCAGCGATGGGCCGTACCGCCTGTCAGAAAGACATCCAATGACCAGTTTCGCCGACCTCGGGCTATCCCCGAAGATTCTCAAGGCGCTTGAGAAAACCACCATCACCACGCCGACCCCGATCCAGGTGCAGGCCATCCCGCATGTCATGGCGGGCCGCGATCTCATGGGCCTCGCCCAGACAGGCACCGGCAAGACGGCGGCCTTCGGCCTGCCCCTGCTGCACCGCCTGCTGGAAATCGGGCATCCGCCGCCGCCGCGCACGGTCCGCGCTCTTATCATGGCACCCACGCGCGAGTTGGTCAGCCAGATCGCCGAGAACCTCGAGGTCTTTACCAAAGGGACCTCGGTCAAGGTTGCGACCGTGGTGGGCGGCGCCTCGATCAACCGCCAGACCGAGCGCCTCGCGCGCGGCGCCGACATCCTCGTCGCAACCCCCGGCCGCCTCATCGACCTGCTGGAGCGGCGCGCGCTGACGCTGGAGCACACGGGCTATCTCGTCCTCGACGAGGCTGACCACATGCTTGACATGGGATTCATCCACTCGCTGCGCCAGATCGCAAAGCACCTGCCCTTGAAGCGCCAGACGCTCCTGTTCTCGGCGACGATGCCGAAGCTGATCGAGGATCTTGCAGGCACCTACCTGCGCGACCCGATCAAGGTGCAGGTGGCCCCGCCCGGCAAGCCAATCGAGAAAATCGTGCAGGGCGTCCACTTCACGCCGCAGGGCGACAAGGCGAAGCTGCTCGAGGACTACCTCAAGAAGCATCCCGGCGAGATGGCGCTCGTGTTCGGCCGCACCAAGCACGGCTCGGAAAAGCTGATGAAGCTGCTCTGCTCGTGGGGCTTCAAGGCGGGCTCGATCCACGGCAACAAAAGCCAGGGCCAGCGCGAGCGTACCCTGAAAGAGTTCCGCGACGGCACGCTTGACGTGCTGGTTGCCACGGACGTGGCCGCGCGCGGCATCGACATCTCGGGCGTGCGGCACGTCTACAACTACGACATGCCGAACGTGCCCGAGAACTATGTCCACCGCATCGGCCGCACGGCCCGGGCCGGGGCCGAAGGTACGGCGGTCGCGCTCTGTGCCCCCGCCGAGATGGAGGAACTGCGCGCGATCGAGAAGCAGATGAAGGCCGCGATCCCCGTGATCGGCGGCGCGCCTTGGGCCGAAGGCATGGCGGCCCCCAAGGCCGTCAAGATCATGGGCAAGTCGGCAGGCAAGCCCTCGCGCCCCGGCGGCGGCCGTCCGCAAGGACAGGGACAGAAGCCCCAGGGCGCCAAGCCGCAGGGTCAGCGCGGCCCGCGCCCGATGGGCGGCGGAGACAGCCCGCGCAAGGTCCAGGGCGGCCAGCGCCGCGCGCCGCAGCAGGGCGGGCAGCGCTGAGGGGGCGGCAGCCCTTTCATTTCTGGCACAAATATCCCGGGGTCCGGGGCAGCGCCCCGGCGCCGTGCTCCGGACCCGACCCTTGGCCGGTTGAACCCCGCCTTGCCCCGCGCTAGTCAGCCCCCATGGCCAAGCTCTATTTCCACTACTCGACGATGAACGCGGGCAAGTCGACGCTCTTGCTGCAAGCCGCGCACAATTACCGCGAACAGGGCATGGAGCCATACCTTGTGACCGCGCGCCTTGACACGCGCGCGGGCGAAGCGCGCATCGCCAGCCGGATCGGCATCGGTGAGGCTGCCGACACCTTTGCGCCCGGCGAGGACCTGTTCGCCAAGATCGGCACGCGCCTGGCACTCGGCCCGGTCGCCTGCATCTTCCTCGACGAGGCGCAGTTCCTGTCGCGCGAGCAGGTCTGGCAGCTTGCGCGCGTCGTCGATGACCTCGGCGTACCGGTCATGTGCTACGGGCTTCGGGTCGACTTCCGGGGAGAGCTCTTTCCCGGTTCGGCCGCCCTTCTGGCGCTGGCCGACGAGATGCGTGAGGTCCGCACCATCTGCCACTGCGGCAAGAAGGCCACGATGGTGGTCCGCAAGGGCGAGGACGGCCGCGCGCAGCGCGATGGCGCTCAGGTGCAGATCGGCGGGAACGAGACTTACGTCTCGCTCTGCCGCCGTCACTGGCGCACGGCGGTCGACGGGGTCTGACGGGCCCGTAGCGCGATCATCGCCCCCGCCCCTGCGATCAGGACCATGCCCGCAACCGCAAGCGGCGTCAGCACCTCGCCCCAGATCACCCAGGCCCAGAGGGCCGAGGCAGGCAGGATCATGTATTCGAACACGGACACCCGCGTCGCGTCGGCCAGCTGATAGGCCCGGATCATCATGCCGACCGCAAGCACCGACCCCAGGGCCTGCACCGTCACCCAGAAAAGGACAGTCTGCGAGGGAACGACCCAGCCGCGCTGGATGAACCCGGCTGCCCCCTCGGGCACCGCGAGCGGGACCGCAGCAAGCACGGCCAGCCCCAGCAGTCCCAGTGCCAGCAGGGCCGCGAAGAACCCGGCCAGCAGCGTCTCGGCGCTTTCGCCCGCGCACCAGGCGCGCGTCGCGACATTGCCGAGGCCATAAAGCGCGCCGCCCAGCACCGGCAGCAGTGCTGCCAGCGACGCCTCGCCCAGCGCCGACGGGCAAAGCACCAAAACGACGCCGAAAAACCCCAGCGCTACCGCCAGAAGCCGCACCGGGCCGATCCGCTCGCCATAGGCGAAGCGCGCGATCAGCAGAACAAAGATCGGGGCGGTGAACAGCCCCGCCGCGACCTGCGCGACCGGCAGGAAGGCGAGCGAGCCGAAATAGACCAGCATCGCCGCCCCGTGGATCGCGCTGCGCGCCGCCACCGCACGGGTGTTCACCGGGCGAAGCCGCAGGCCCAGCAAAGGGCCAAGCAGGCCCAGCACCGCCAGCGCGATGCCCGAGCGCATCGCATGAAACTGCCAAAGCCCCGCCTCGGCGGCGATGACGCGCACGAAGTTGTCGGCAAACCCGACGATGGCGGCATAGACGAGGATCGCGCCTGCGGCGGCGAGGGTGCGGTCGGGAGCGGTCATGGATCATCTTTCGCGGGATGCTTCCCAACTGGCCTGTCGCACGTCAGGATGCGCGTCGGAAAACGACACAACGACGCTTCGGGGGAGGTGCGACATGGGCTGGCTGGCTGACGAGACGGGACTTGGCAAAGGTCCCGCGAACCATCGGGCGTTGACGCCCCTGTCGCACCTTGCGCGGGCGGGCGACGTGTTCGCCGAACGCACGGCGTTGGTCTATGGCCCGGTACGCCGGACCTATGCCGACCTGCACGCGCGGGTCAGCCGCCTTGCGTCCGCGCTTGCCGCGATGGGCGTTGCCCCCGGCGATGTGGTGGGAACGCTTCTGCCCAACATCCCGGCGCAGGTCGAGGCGCATTTCGGCGTGCCGGCCTGCGGCGCGATCCTGAACGCAATCAACACGCGCCTCGACGTCGACACGGTGACCTATATCCTTTCCCACGGTGGCGCGAAGGTGGTGCTGTGCGACACGGCCTTCCTGCCGCTGGCCGAGGCCGCCATCGCAGCCCTCGACGGCCCGGCCCCGATGCTGGTCGAGGTGGCCGACCCGGTGGCCGGCCTGCCCGCGACCGGGCGGTTCCCCGAATACGAGAATCTGGTCGCGGGGGGCGATCCCTTCGCGCCCTGGATCATGCCCGAGGACGAGTGGGAAAGCCTGGCGCTCAACTACACCTCCGGCACGACGGGGCGGCCGAAGGGCGTCGTCTATCACCACCGGGGGGCATTTCTGGCCACGATGGGCAACGCCCTCGCCTGGCGCATGACACTCTATCCCGTCTACCTGACCATCGTTCCGCTGTTCCACTGCAACGGCTGGTGCCACGGCTGGATGGTCCCGATGCTGGGGGGTACCACCGTATGCTGCCGCGACATCACGGCGCGGGCGATCTATGACGCCATTGCGGACGAGGGTGTCACGCATTTCGGCGGCGCGCCCATCGTGCTCAACACCCTCATCAACGCTCCGCCGGGCGACCGGCGCGAGTTCGCCCATACGGTCGAGGTCTTTACCGCAGGCGCACCGCCCGCCGCCGCGACCCTCGCCGCGATCGAGCCGCTCGGCTTCAACGTGACGCAGGTCTACGGGCTGACCGAGGTCTACGGCCCGGCAATGGAATGCACCTGGAAGCCCGACTGGGATGGTACCGAAGGGACCGAGCGTGCAGCACTCAAGGCGCGCACGGGTGTCGCGATGGCAACGCTCGAGGGGGCCGAGGTGCAGGACACCCACGGCAACCCGGTGCCGCGCGATGCGGCGCATCTGGGTGAAATCGTCATGCGCGGCAATATGGTGATGAAGGGCTACTACCGGAACCCCGAAGCCACCGCCGAGGCATTTCGCGGCGGCTGGTTCCGGTCGGGCGACATCGCGTTCCAGCACCCCGACGGCTACATGAAGATCACCGACCGCGCCAAGGACATCATCATCTCTGGCGGCGAGAACGTCAGCTCGGTCGAGGTCGAGGGCGCGCTGATGCACCACCCCGCCGTCAGCCTGTGCGCCGTGGTCGCCAAGCCCGACGACAAGTGGGGCGAGGTGCCTTGCGCCTTTGTCGAGCTGAAAACCGGGGCAGAGGCGACCGAGGCCGACCTCATCGCCTTCGTGCGGGGGCGGCTCGCCGGGTTCAAGACACCCAAGATGGTGGTCTTCTGCGACCTGCCCAAGACATCGACGGGCAAGATCCAGAAGTTCGAGCTGCGCGCCGTGGCAAAACTGCTCGACGCATGATTGTGACGTCCCGGCCCCTCGGCTATCGTTCGTCGATGACCGAGGCGGTCCGGGGCAGGCCAAGCCGATGACGGCGCTGACGAAATACCAAAAGCTAGAAAGCCCCGGCCTGTGGCGCGACGTGCCCGAGGGGCAAAGGCGCGAGGTGGTGGTCGCATTCGGCGAAGCGTCGTTGGTCCTGTCGGACCCGCGCAGCGGCAGCGCCCTGTCGCACTGGTCGCTTCCGGCGGTACGGCGCGTCAATCCGGGCAGCCTGCCCGCGATCTATGCGCCCGACGCCGAGGTGGAAAGCGAGACGCTGGAGCTTGACGACCCGATCATGATCGGCGCGATCGAGACGGTGAGGGGCGCGATCCTGCGCGCCCGGGCCCGGCCGGGGCGGCTGCGGGGCGTGCTGCTGGGCGGCCTCGCGGTCTCGGTTCTGGCGCTTGTGGTCTTCTGGCTGCCCGAGGCGCTGGTGGCGCAGACAGCCTCGATGGTGCCCGCCTCGAAGCGGATGGAGATCGGGCGGGCCGCCCTCGCCGACCTCACGCGCCTGACCGGCCAGCCCTGCGCCGCGCCCCTTGGCCTGCGGGCGGCGACACGGCTGGGCGAGCGGGTGCTCGGCACGGGTGGCGGCCAGATCCTGATGGTGCGCGACGGGCTTGACCCGGCGGTTCACCTGCCGGGCGGGCTGGTCGTCGTGGCCTCGGCCCTGGTCGAGCAGCAGGACGACCCGCAACTCGTGGCCTCGGTGGCGCTGGTCGAGAAGCTGCGGGGGGCCGCGTCCGATCCCCTTGTGCCGCTCCTGCGCCATGCGGGCCTTGGCGCGACACTGCGCCTGCTGACCTCGGGTAGTCTGCCCGAAGGCTCGGTCGCGGGCTATGCCGAGACGCTCTTGCGTACGCCGCCGGTCGACGTGCCCGACGAGACGACCCTCGCCGCGTTCCGCGACTCAGGTCTTGCCTCGACACCCTACGCCTACTGGCGCGACCCGAGCGGCGAGACGGTGCTGCCCCTGATCGAGGCCGATCCGTTCAGAAATGCCGCGCCACCGCCGCTTCTGCCGGATGGCGACTGGATCAGCCTTCAGGCGATCTGCCAGACCTGACTACTTCGTCCCGAACATCCGGTCGCCCGCGTCGCCAAGGCCCGGCACGATGTAGCCGTGGTCGTTCAGGTGGCTGTCGACCGAGGCCGTGACGATGGAGACGTCGGGATGCGCCTCTTTCATGCGGGCGATGCCTTCGGGCGCGGCCAGCAGACACAGAAACCGGATGTCGCGCGCGCCCGCCTTCTTCAGAAGGTCCACTGCCGCCGCCGAAGAGTTGCCGGTGGCGAGCATCGGATCGACCACGATGGCCGTGCGCTCGTCCAGCCGGTCGGGCAGCTTGCAGTAGTATTGCACGGGTTGCAGCGTCTCAGGGTCGCGGTAAAGCCCGATGAAGCCCACCCGCGCCGCGGGAATCAGTTCGAGGATGCCGTCGAGGAGACCATTCCCCGCCCGCAGGATCGAGATGAGTGCCAGCTTCTTGCCGTCGATCGCCGGGGCGTCCATCGGCTGAAGTGGCGTCTCGATCCGCCGCGTCGTCATCGGCAACTCGCGCGTGACCTCGTAGGCCAGAAGCAGACTGATCTCGCGCAGCAGTCGGCGGAACGAGGCGGTCGAGGTCTCGCGGTCGCGCATGATGCTCAGCTTGTGCTGGACAAGCGGGTGGGTGACGACGGTCAGGTGGTCAGGCATCGGCGGCCTCCAGCAGCTTCAGAATACGGGTCCGGGTGTCGGCGTCGCAGAAAGCCGCGTCAAGGGCGGTGCGCGTCAGGGTGCGGAACACGCCGTCGTCCCAGTCGAAAGCCTCGGCGAGGCGGACATGCTCGGCCTCCATCGTGGTGCGGAAATAGGGCGGATCGTCGGTCGACACGGTGACCTTTACGCCGCGCTCGTAAAGCTGCCCGATGGGATGGCTGCGCCAGTCAGGATAAAGCCCGAGTGCTATGTTCGACCCCGGACAGACCTCGAGCACGATGCCCTCTTCGGCAAGCTCGTCGACCAGCGCCAGATCTTCGATGGCCCGCACCCCGTGGCCGAGGCGCGTGGGGCGCAGGGCGGCCAGCGTGTCGCGAATGCCTTCTGGTCCGCGCCACTCGCCCGCGTGGGCGGTCAGGCCAAGCCCCGCCTCGCGCGCAAGATCGAAAGACCAGGCGAAGTCCTTCGGCGCGCCCATCGTCTCGGCACCCGCAAGGCCGAAGCCGGTGACGAACGGTCCTGCCGTCTCGGCCGCGCAGAGGGCGGTCTTGCGGGCCTTCGCGGGACCGAAGTGGCGCACCGCCGTAACGATGGCGCGCAGCGTGACGCCCACCTGCCGTTCGGCCTGTGCTGCGGCCTCGTGCATGGCGTGCAGGTATTCCCGCCACGCGCCAAGGTCGCCGCCGCCGCAGAAGTCGGGCGAAACGAAGGTCTCGGCATAGACCACGCCGCTGTCAGCCGACTGCTCAAGGACCGAGAGCGTCAGGTCGCGGTAGTCCTCGGGCGTCGTCAGGACCGAGGTTGCGGCCTCGTAGACCTTCAGGAACTGCGCGAAATCGGTGAAGGCGTAGCGGCCCTCGGCGTCGAAGATGCCGCCGATGTCGATGTGCTTGCGTTTTGCGCGGTCGCGGATGAAGGCGGGAGGGGCCGCCCCTTCGAGATGCAGGTGAAGCTCGATCTTCGGGGTCACAGGACGCTCCGTCCGGGTCCGCGCGGGGTGACGCCAAGGTGGGCCGCGACCGTCGCCGCCACATCCGCGAAAGCGATCAGGCCAAGCGCCCCTGCCCCCGCCCCAGCCATCAGGACCGGCACACGCTCGCGCGTGTGGTCCGTGCCGCGCCAGGTGGGGTCGTTGCCGTGATCGGCGGTGAAGACCGCGAGGTCGCCGGGACGGAGGCGGTCGAGAAACGCCCCCGCGCGGGCGTCGAACCACTCCAGCGCGCGGGCATAGCCCGACACGTCACGGCGATGGCCGTAGAGGCTGTCGAACTCGACGAAGTTCGCGAAGGTCAAGGAACCGGGCGCGGCGTTGTCGGAAAGAGCCATCAGATGTTCGAAAAGGGCTGCGTCGTCCGCCCCCTTGTGCAGCCGGTCGATGCCCTGCATCGAGAAGATGTCACCGATCTTGCCCACGCCATGCGTCTCGCCGCCCCCGTCGCGCACCCAGTCGAGCAGGGTCGGGGCCGGGGGGGCCATGGCGTAGTCGCGTCGGTTCGCGGTCCGCCGGAACGCGCCGGGCGTGCCTATGAAGGGGCGCGCAATGACCCGGCCGACCTTCATTGCGTGCAGCGTCGGGGCCAGGCCCTCGCACAGGTCCAGCAGCCGCGGAAGGCCGAACGCCTCTTCATGCGCGGCGATCTGGAAGACGCTGTCGGCCGAAGTGTAGCAGATCGGCCAACCGCTTTGCAGATGCTCGGCACCGTGCGCCTCGATGATCGGCACGCCCGAGGCGTGGCAGTTCCCGAGGATGCCCTCGGTGCCCGCCCGCGCGCAGACCTCGGCCACCAGCGCATCGGGGAAGGCGGGCGTCCGGTCGGGGAAGTAGGTCCACTCCCAGGGCACGGGCACACCCGCAAGCTCCCAATGGCCGGACGGCGTGTCCTTGCCGCGCGACACCTCGGTCGCAGCGCCCCAGCGGCCGGTTGGAACGGCCCCGAGGCCGGGCGTCGCGGCCCCCGAGGCGAGGCGGATCGCAGCCCCGAGTCCCAGTCCGTCGAGCACGGGCATCCGCAGCGGGCCGCTGCGCCCCGCCTCGGCGCGGCCTTCGGCGCAGGCG
>JANPJD010000047.1:0-6558 GCA_031425325.1 Rhodobacterales bacterium
CAACTGACGCGGTCAGCAGGCGGGCGTCGGATCGGTGTCGATCGGCCACAAGACGAACGCCCCGCCATCGCCCGCCCGGCAGGTCAGGATCGGGCGGTTATAGCCGTTGTTGTGAAACAGGCATTCGACCGGCACACCGGCGACGCTGCCGGTCATCAGGTTCTCGACTTCGAAGGCCGGGCCGAAGCTCATCAAGACCTCCGGCCCCTCGCAGGCCCGGATCGCGACCGACTGCCCGACCGGCACGATCACGACACGGTCGTTCAGCGCCTCTGCCTCGGCTCCGCCAGCCCGGCCGACCCGCTCGAAACTGCCCTGGAAGTAATGCGGACCGGGCGTTCCAGGCTTTGCAAGGGCTGCCTGCACGTCGAAGGCCAGCACAAGGCACATCGCCACAGCGCACCGCGAGCCTGCGCCACCGATGCGAGCCGGGGGGAACCGTCCCACTTGCAACCCAGAAGCAAAGGGGCAGCGACGCGTCACCCGCCTGCCGCCTTCGCAAGCGCGGGACGGATCGTGTCCTCCAGCGCGGCGGCACTGATCGGCCCCGCGAAACGCAGCACCACCCGCCCTTCTGCGTCGATCACGAAGGTTTCGGGCACGCCATAAAGGCCCCAGTCGAGGCCGACTCGGCCCGTCTCGTCCGCCCCCATCGCGGTATAGGGATTGCCGAGTTCGGCCAGGAACCCGAGCGCATTGGCGGGCGTGTCCTTGTAGTTGACGCCGTGCACCGCGATGCCTTCCGCCGCCAGTTGCTCGAGCATCGGATGCTCGGCCCGGCAGGGCGCGCACCAGCTTGCCCAGAAATTCACGAGCTTGACGCCCGGGCCAAGGACCACCGCGTTGTCCAGCAGCGGCGCGTCCCCCAAAGGCGTCAGCGCCAGCGCCGGGGCCTCTCGCCCCTCGATGGCGGACGGCAACCCGTCCGGGTCGTCGCGGAACATGCCCGCCAGGAACAGTCCCGCCAGCGCCGCAAAAAGGATCGGCGGCAGGAACATCAGCACTCTACCCATCGCGTCTCTCCTGCCGGGCCTCGACCTCGTGCAGTTCGGCCCGCACCCGCGCCGCCCGCCAGAGTGTCAGCACAACGAGCGCCGCGAGCAACCCCAGCGAAACCCCGTACGAGGCCAGCACCTCGAGCGCGTAGCGGCCAAGGTCGGGCATCATGCCATCCGCTCGCGCGCGCGCAGCGCCCGCAGGCGGCGCAGGCGGATCTCGGTGCGTGTGCGGACCAAAAGCAGCGTCACGAAAAGCGCGACGAAGCCCGTGATGCAGACCAGCAGCGGAAACCAGAATACGTCCGCCACATTCTCTTCCTTGTCTAGCGACAGCGACGCGCCCTGATGCAGACCCTGGCTCCAGAAGTTCACCGCATAGCGCGACAGAAGCGCAAAGACCGACCCGACGAGGCACAGCACCGCCGTCAGGTCGGCCGCCGTGTCCGGGTCCTCGACCGCCGACCAGAGCGCGATGTAGCCAAGGTAGAACAGCCCGAGGATCAGGAACGAGGTCAGGCGCGGGTCCCAGGCCCACCACGTCCCCCACATCGGCTGGCCCCAGAGCGCGCCGGTCACCAGCGCCACAAGCGTCATCGTCAGGCCCACCGGGGCCGCCGCCTTGGCGGCCAGCGCGCTGACATGATGGCGGCGCACCAGCCAGATCAGCGAGGTCGCCAGCATCATCAGCCAGATGTTGATAGCCATCAGCGCCGAGGGGACATGCAGATAGATGATCTTGACGGTCGAGCCTTGCCGGAAGTCGTCGGGCGTGAAGAAGAAGCCCCAGATCAGACCGATGGCCAGCGTCAACCCGGCCAGCGTCGCGGCCCAGGGCAGCAGACGGCCGGAGGTCTGCATGAACTTGGTGGGGTTGGCATATTCCCAGACCGACATGGCGCTCACCTAGGCTCCTTCAGGGTCACGCTCAAGATGTAACATGCGGCCCTCACCGCAGATTGACGCGGATTGCCGCAGCGGCGGCAAAGGGCAAGAGAGCCACCGAACCCGCCGTGACCCCCGCGAGCAGCAAAAGCGGCGCTCCGACCGCCTGCCCCGCCGCACCGCGCGACACGGCCTCGGCCCCGAAGATCAGCGTCGGCACATAAAGCGGCAGCACCAGCAACGACAACAACAGCCCGCCGCGCTTGACCCCGACCGTCAGCGCCGCCCCGAAGGCCCCGATCATCGACAGCGCCGGGGTGCCGAGGGCGAGCGAGGTCACGAGCCAGGGATACCCGGCCACCGGCAGGTTCAGAAGCACACCAAGCACGGGGGCAACAAGCGTCAGCGGCAGCCCCGTCGCCAGCCAGTGCGCCGCCGCCTTTGCGACCACGACGCCTTCAAGCGGGATGGGTGCGGTTGCCAGGAGGTCGAGCGAGCCGTCCTCGAGGTCGAGCGCGAACACCCGGTCGAGCGACAGAAGGCAGGACAGAAGCGCCCCGACCCAGAGGATGCCGGGCGCAATGGGGGCGAGAAGCGCAGGCTCGGGGCCCACGCCGAGCGGCACGAGCACCGCCACGATCAGGAAGAAGGCAAGGCCGAGCCCAAAGCCGCCGCCCGCCCGCGTCGCAAGCCGCAGATCGCGCAGGAAAAGCGCGATCACGCGAAGGCCTCGTCGAACGCAGCCAGAACGGGCTTTCGCGCGCGATAGGCCGCGAGGTCGAGCGTCGCCGCCCCCGGCAGCGGCAGATCGACATGGGTGGCGATCACCGCGACTCCGCCCGAGGCCAGATGCGCGCCCAGCATCGCCACCACCAGATCGACCGAGGCCGCATCGAGCGACACGGTCGGCTCGTCCAGCAGCCAGACCGGCTGGCCCGTGACCAGAAGCCGCGCAAGCCCGAGGCGCCGCTTCTGCCCCGCGGATAGATGCTGCGCCCGGCGGTCGGCAAGATGCACGAGATCCAGGCGGTGAAGCGCCGCGTCGATGCCGCGCGAGCCGTAGATCGCGGCCCAGAAGGTCAGGTTTTCGGCCACGGTCAGCGCGCCCTTTACGCCGTCGGAATGGGCCGCATAGGCGATGGCGGACGCCTCCGGCGCGACGCGACCCTCTTGCGGCGGCTGCAAGCCGGCCAGCGTCCGCAGCAGCGTCGTCTTGCCCGCCCCGTTCGGACCCCGCAGCAGAAGGGCCGTCCCCGCCGCCACCCGGAAATCGAGCCCCTCGATCAGGCGAACCCCGCCTCGTGCAATGGCCAGCCCCTCAGCGGTCAGGTCCATCACACGGGCAGCAAGGCCACCGCGATCCGGCGCCCCTCGGACAAGAGGACATTGTAGGTGCGGCATGCGGCAGGCGAGGCCATCACCTCGACCCCGATCCCGGCCGCCTCGACCGCGCTGCGAAAGGCAGGCGGCGCGTGAGCGATCTCGGCGCCGGTGCCGACCAGAAGCACGTCGATCCGGTCGGCAAGCTCGGCGATGGCAGCGATGTCGCTGAAGCCGCCCCACTCTTGGGCCGCCCAAGGCGAGATCAACGACGGCCCGCGCAGCACCTGCCCCGCAAGCCGGAAGAAGCCGGGGCCATAGCCCTCGATCGGCATCGCGTCGTCATAGGTGATCTCGCTCAGGCCCATCCGCCCCTCGTGTCAGGCATCAATGTTGGCGAACTCGTTGCCCTTCCCGTCCTTCGGCTTATCGCCGCGAGGCAGCCCCAGGAACAGAACGATGTTCTTTGCCATATAGATCGAGGAATAGGTGCCAACCAGCGTGCCGAAGAAGATGGCGAAGGCGAACCCGCGCAGCACCTCGCCGCCGAAGATCATCAGGATGATGAGCGCCATGAGAACCGTGACACCCGTCATCAGCGTGCGCGACAAGGTCTCGTTGCAGGTCAGGTTCATCAACTCTTTCAGCGGCATCGCCTTGTACTTCAGCAGGTTCTCGCGAAGCCGGTCGAAGACCACTACCTTGTCGTTGATCGAATAGCCAAGGATCGTCAGGACGGCGGCCACGATGGTCAGGTCGAACCGAAGCTGGAAAAGCGCAAACACCCCGATCGTGAGGATCACGTCGTGCACCAGCGCGATGACCGCGCCGACCGCGAATTGCCACTCGAACCGGAGCCAGATGTAGACCAGCATCCCCGCAGCCCCGGCCACGATGCTGAGGACCGCTGACATGACCAGCTCGCCCGAGACCTTGCCCCCGATGGATTCGACGCTGACGAAGGTGAGGTCGGGCGACACCCCGACCAGGGCCGCCTTTAGGGCCTCAAGGCTGTCTGCCGATAGCATCGGATCGTCGCCACCGCCCTGCACACGCACCATGATCGCCTGCCGGTCGGCAGGCATCGTTGGGTCGAACACCTCCGAGATCACGACGTCACCATAGCCGAGCGCCCCGATGGCCTCGCGGTAGGCCCCAACCTCGGCGGGCTGGCCCGTCTCGGCCCGAACGGTCGTGCCGCCGGTAAAGTCGATGCCGTAGTTGAGCCCCTGCACAGCCCAGAGCAGCAGCGAAGCCACCATCAGAAAGACCGAGACACCGAAAGTCAGCCACTGCCAGCGGAAGAAATCGAAGTTGGTCTTCTGGGGAACCAGACGAATACGCATCGGTGATCTTTCTTGCTAGACGTCGAGTGTCGTTGGACGACGCCAGTCGAACCAGTGGGTGACGATCAGCCGGGTAACGAAGACGGACGTGAAGAGCGTGGTCAGGATGCCAAGGCCAAGCGTTACGGCGAAACCGCGTGTTGGCCCGGCCCCCAGCGCGAACATGATCATCGCGACGATCAGCGTCGTCAGGTTCGAGTCGACGATGGCCGAAAGCGCGTTCTGGAAGCCCGCCGTGATGGTCTGCGCGGGCCTGCGCCCCGCCCGGATCTCGTCGCGCATCCGCTCGTAGATCAGCACGTTCGCATCGACTGCCATCCCGAGGGTAAGCACGATCCCCGCGATGCCCGGAAGGGTCAGGGTGGCACCAATCAGCGACAGGACGCCGAACATCAGCACAAGGTTGATCGACAGCGCCATGCAGGCAAACGTTCCGAACAGCCCGTAAGCGAGCAGCATGAACACGAAGACCGCGACCAGCGACAGAAGCGCCGCCGTCTGGCCCGCCTCGATCGAGTCCGCGCCAAGTTCGGGGCCGATGGTGCGTTCCTCGAGGAAGACGAGTTCCGCGGGCAGCGCCCCGGCGCGCAGAAGAACGGCAAGCTCGGTGCTTTCCTCGACCGTGAAATTGCCGGTGATGATGCCCGACCCGCCGGGGATCGCCGACTGGATGACCGGGGCCGAAATCACTTCGTCGTCCAGCACGATGGCGAAGGGTTGGCCGATATTGGCGGCGGTGTAATCGCCGAAGGCCCGTGCGCCGGTCGGATTGAACCGGAAGTTCACGGCAGGTCGCCCGTTTTGGTCGAAGGCGGGCTGCGCGTCGACCAGATCCTCGCCACTGACGACCGGACTTTGCTCGAGCTCGTAGACGATGCCCTCCTCGTCGAGAGACGGCACCATCACCATGCCCGCACCGGGCCGCGCCTCGGGATCAGCGGTGCGCCCGACGACCGGGTGGAACGTCAGCCGCGCGGTGGTGCCGATCAGCGCCTTGAGTTCGGCGGCCGATCCGATGCCCGGCACCTGGATCAGGATGCGGTCCGCGCCCTGCCGCTGGATCGTCGGCTCTCGGGTACCGACCTCGTCGACGCGGCGGCGGATGATCTCGAGCGATTGCTGGATCGTGCGCGTGTCGGTCGCGGCGCGCTCGGCCTCGGACAGTTGCACGACGATCTCGTCGCCCTCGGCCGTCACCTCGATGTCGGTCTGGCCGACCCCGGTCAGGGTGACGATCGGATTGGCAAGCGCGCGCACCGCCTCGAGTGCGGCGGCCATGCCTTCGGGATTGCTGATCTGGACGCGCAGCGTGCCATCGGGCGCAGGCTGGCGGCGCACATTGCCCACGACATCGCGCTGGTCACGCAGGGCGTCGCGCACCTGCGGCCAGAAGCCGTCGATGCGGTCCTTGTAGACATCCGCCACCTGCACCTCGGCCAGAAGATGCGCCCCGCCTCGCAGGTCTAGCCCCAGATTGACGAGGTTGGACGGCAGCCATGATGGCCAGAGCGCAAGCGCCGCTTCCTGTTCGGGCGTCGCGACGCCGCCTGCCGCCTCGATGGCGGCGGCGGCATCGTTGTGCATCTCGACGCGCGAATAGAAGACGTTGGGCAGCGCAAAGGCGAGGCCGAGGGCGCAGATGCCCCAGACAAGAATGCGCTTCCAGAGGGGGGTCTGCATGGGTGTGTCCGGTCAGGAGGATAAGGCGATGCAGGGTCGGCGGTGCCGCCCGATCAGGTCGAGCGTCAGGTCGCGGGCTCGGTCTTGGACATGACCTGCGCGATGGTGCTGCGCGGCGTGCGGACGCGGACGCCATCGGCAATCTCGACCTCGAGGACGCCGTCGTCGTTCACCTTGGTGACCTTGCCGATGATGCCGCCCTGCGTCAGCACCTGGTCGCCGCGCCGAAGGGCCTCGACCATCGCCTTGTGCTCTTTCAGCTTCTTCTGCTGCGGACGGATCAGAAGGAAATACATGATCGCGAAGATCAGGATCAGCGGCACGAAGCTGGC
>JANPJD010000048.1:0-19926 GCA_031425325.1 Rhodobacterales bacterium
GGAAGGCGAGGGCGCGATCGCGAAGAACCGCGAAGTGATGGGGGCCACGAACCCCGCCAATGCCGCCGACGGCACGATCCGCAAGGAATTCGCGCTTTCCGTGGGCGAGAACTCGGTCCACGGCTCGGACGCGCCTGAAACGGCCGCAGAAGAGATCGCCTACTTCTTTTCGGGCCTCGAACTCGTCGGCTGACCGCAATTTCCACAAGGGTTCCGCGGCGCACTGCGGGATCTCTTGTGGAAAGGTCCTCGATTAGCGCCGTTCGATCATGCCGAACATGTCAAGGGCCGCATCGAGTTCCGAGCGGCCCTTTTTCATGACCTTCGCCTTGAGCGCATCGAAGCGCAGGCGAAGCGCGGCCTTCTCGGCCCCCTTGCAGTCGTTCCAGGGCCGACCCTGAAGGCCCATCACGATGACGTAGTAGCCGATGAAATGCGGGGTAGTGACGGATTCGAGCAGGCGCAGATAGGCCGCATCGGCCCCGAGCGCGCGCAAGTCTTCTGCCGAGGTGATGCCCGCGCGGGCAAAGGCCGCTTCGGTGGCGGGGCCGAGGTTCGGGATCGACGAGACGGGGGTCGGCATGGCGTCCTCGGGCCGCTTCACTGCCCAAGACTGCCGCGCCCGCCCCGGTCAGGCAAGGGCGCTCAGATCGAAGCCCAGTCGCGGATTACCGGGGTCTGGCCTTGCTGCGGTGCCGCCGGGGTCGTGCCGCTCATCTGGCCGCCGTTGCGGTCGGTGTCGCCCTGCTGCTGCGCGGGCTTCGTCGTCGGGGATTTCGTCATCGTCTGCTCCGGTCTGCCTGATGCCCCGCCTCTGGGGCGATGTCCCGCGTTTCACGGCGGCCCTGGGTTCGGCATGCCCGCTCTTTGCGTCGCGGGTTCGACCGGCCCATGGCCCGATTGCGACGAACTATGCAGCACGCGCGCCAAGTTCAATCGTATTTCGTGACAGTTCGTCCGACTTACGCAGGGCTGCGCGACAAACCTGCCACGCCGAGGCAACTGGTGCGCCCCGGCGCACAATCCCGCGGGACGTGATTCGGCGCATGGGCCAGGACCGCGGCGGATCGTGCCGCCACAAAGCGCTTTGGTACCCGCCCGGAACGCCACGGATCAACCGGATCAAGGCCGAAGGCACACACCCGCGGTGCCGCCTTGAAAGCGGTTTGGCGGCATGTCGCGGGTGGGCCGGGACCCATCCATCCCGCAGGTTGCCCTTGCAAATGCTGCATCTTGCGCGATGGTGAATGGGTCGCTTCCGCTCTTCCCTTGTGCAAAGGCCGCTCGCCCCGTGTTCGATACCCCTGTGTCCCCGTCCGACCTGTCTTCCGCGATCCTGCGGCACCTCACCTTCACGTTGGGCAAGGATGCGCCGAACGCCAGCACCTATGACTGGCGCATGGCGCTGAGCTACGCGATCCGCGACCGGATCGTCGAGCCTTGGTTCGCCTCGACCCGCCGCACCTGGGCCGAAGACCGCAAGCGCGTCTATTACCTGTCGATGGAGTTCCTGATCGGCCGCATCCTCGAGGATGCGACGGTCAACCTTGGCCTGCGTGAGGCGGCGTCCGAGGCGATGGCGGCCTTCGGCCAGGATTTCCGCACGGTGATCGAGGACGAGCCGGATGCCGCGCTTGGGAATGGCGGCCTGGGGCGGCTTGCGGCCTGCTTCATGGAGTCGATGGCGACGCTGGGGTGTCCCGCCTACGGCTATGGCATCCGCTACGAGCATGGGCTCTTTCGCCAGCGGTTCGAGGGCGGCCAGCAGGCCGAAGCGCCCGAGGACTGGCTGATGAGCGCCAATCCGTGGGAATTCGTGCGTCCCGAAAGCGCCTATACGATCGGCTTCAAGGGCGAGGTCCAGACGCGCGACGGACGCGAGGTCTGGACCCCAGGCGAGACGGTGCTGGCCAGCGCACATGACACGCCGGTCGTCGGCTGGCAGGGCAAGTGGGCCAACACGCTGCGGCTTTGGGGGGCGAAGCCCACGACGATGTTCGACCTCGCGCGGTTCAACCGGGGCGACTACACCGCCGCCGCCGAGCCCGAGACGCTGGCCCGCACGCTGAGCCGCGTTCTTTACCCCGACGACACGACCTATCAGGGCAAGGAGTTGCGCCTGAAGCAGGAGTTCTTCCTGACGAGCGCCGCTCTGCAAGACATCCTGCGCCGCTACCTTGCGCGCCACACCGACCTCGCGGCCCTGCCCAAGCACGTCGCGATCCAGATGAACGACACGCATCCCGCCATTGCGGGGCCGGAACTTATCCGCCTGCTGACCGACGAGCACGGGATGGAGTTCACGCAGGCGCTCGAGACGGCGCGCGGCTGTCTTGGCTACACCAACCACACGCTGCTGCCCGAGGCGCTGGAACGTTGGGCGACCTTCACCTTCGGCAACGTGCTGCCGCGCCACATGCAGATCGTGGAGCGGATCGACGGCTGGCACCGCCGGACCTACCCTTCGCGGCCGCATTATGTCGGGATCGTCAAGCACCAGGAGGTGCGGATGGGCGAGCTGGCCTTCATCATGTCGCACAAGGTCAACGGTGTCTCGGGGCTTCATTCCGACCTTATCAAGAAGAACCTGTTCCCCGAGTTGAACGCGCTGCATCCCGGCCGGATCATCAACCAGACCAATGGCGTGACGCCGCGCCGCTGGCTCAAGATGTGCAACCCGGCACTTGCCGATCTCGTGACCGAGACGGTGGGCGAGGGGTGGGAGGCCGACCTTGACCGCCTGCGCGGCCTCGAGCCGCATGTCGAGGATGCGGGTTTCCGCAGCGCCTTCGATGCGGCCAAGCGCGCGAACAAGGTGCAGCTGGCGGCGTGGATCAAGGATCATTGCGGCGTCACGGTCAGCCCGGACGCCATGTTCGACGTGCAGATCAAGCGCATCCACGAATACAAGCGCCAGCTTCTCAACATCCTCGAGACGGTCGCGCACTGGCACGCGATCAAGGCGAACCCCGGTGGCGCCTGGGTGCCGCGCGTGAAGATCTTTGGTGGCAAGTCGGCGCCGGGCTATGCCGTCGCGAAGGAAATCGTCCATCTTGTCAACGATGTGGCGCAAGTTCTGAATGCCGACCCCGAGACGCGCGACTTGCTGACGGTGGTCTATCCGCCCAACTACAACGTCTCGATGGCCGAGCGGCTGATCCCGGCCTCGGACCTGTCCGAGCAGATCTCGACCGCCGGGAAAGAGGCGTCGGGCACCGGCAACATGAAGTTCATGATCAACGGCGCACCGACCATCGGAACGCTCGACGGCGCGAATGTCGAGATCCTGCACGAGGTCGGGGCCGAGAACTTCTTCCTGTTCGGCCTGACCGCGGAAGAGGCGGTGAAGCGCCGCGAGGACCCGGATCACTCGAAGAAGGCGATCGAGGCGAGCCGGGGGCTTCAAGACGTGCTTCAGATGGTGGCCGAGGGGACGTTCAGCTCCGATCAGCCCGACCGCTATCATTCCCTCGTGCATCGCGTCTGGCACCACGACTACTTTCTCGTCGCGGCCGATTTCGACGCCTATGCGGCAGCGCAGCGGCAGGTCGATGCAGCCTATGGGGACCGGGACCGCTGGGTGCGGATGGCCGCGATGAACACCGCGCGCTCGGGCTTCTTTTCGTCCGATCGCACGATCCGGGGCTACATGGCCGAGGTCTGGGCCGCCGAACCCGCGCTGTGAGGAGTATCGCCGTGGCAGAGGGCGAGACACCGCTGATCGACCCAGGCGTCGCGCAGGCGATCGTCTCGGGCACCCACGGCGATCCGTTCTCGGTCCTCGGGCCACACAAGCGCGGTCGCGGCTGGACGGTGACCGCCTTCGTGCCTGGGGCCGAGCGGTTGACGGTGCTGGCCGCGAAGCCCGTCGAGGCAGCCCCGGTGCCGGGCGCGCCGGGCCTGTTCGTGGCCGCGCTGCCCAAGGGCCAGACCTACCGGCTGCACGCCGAGGGACATGGGGCGGCTTGGGAGTTCGACGATCCGTTCCGCTTCGGTCCGGTGCTGGGCGAACTGGACGAGTATCTGTTGGGCGAGGGGACGCACCGGCGCATCTGGCAGGTGCTCGGCGCGCATGCCATGACGCATGACGGCGTCGAGGGCACGCATTTCGCCGTCTGGGCCCCGAACGCGCAGCGCGTGTCGGTTGTCGGCGACTTCAACGTTTGGGATGGCCGCCGCCACCCTATGCGGCGTCGTGGGCCGACCGGCGTATGGGAGACGTTCATCCCCGGCCTCGGAGAGGGCGCGACCTACAAGTACGAGATCAGGGGGCCGCAGGGTCAGGTCCTGCCACTCAAGGCCGATCCGGTGGGCTTCGGGTCCGAACATCCGCCCGCCAATGCCAGCGTCGTGCGCGGTCTGGGCGATGCGGGCTGGCACGACGCCGACTGGATGGCGCGGCGGGGGGCGGCGCAAGGCATCGACGCGCCGATCTCGGTCTACGAGGTGCATCTTGGCTCGTGGCGGCGCGCGCCGGGCAACCGTATGCTGTCCTATGAGGAACTGGCCACTCAGCTTGTAGACTATGTCACCGAAATGGGATTCACCCATATCGAGTTGATGCCGATCAGCGAGTTTCCCTTCGACGGCTCGTGGGGCTACCAGCCCGTCGGCCTTTATGCCCCCACGATCCGCCACGGCACGCCGCCCGAGTTCCGGGCCTTTGTCGAAGCGGCGCATGCGCGCGGCCTCGGCGTGCTGCTCGACTGGGTGCCGGGCCATTTCCCGACCGACGCGCATGGGTTGGGCCGCTTCGACGGCACGGCGCTTTACGAGCATCAGGACCCGCGCGAGGGCTTCCATCAGGACTGGAACACGCTGATCTACAACTACGGCCGGGTTGAGGTTGCGAACTACCTTGTGTCAAACGCGCTTTATTGGCTCGAGGAGTACCACCTCGACGGGCTGCGCGTGGATGCGGTTGCCTCGATGCTTTACCGCGACTACTCGCGCAAGGAAGGGCAGTGGGTGCCCAACCGCGACGGCGGACGCGAGAATTACGAGGCGATCGCCCTGCTGCGCCAGATGAACGTTACCGCCTATGGCGAGGTGCCGGGCATCATGACGGTGGCCGAGGAAAGCACCGCCTTTCCGGGCGTGTCGCGCCCGGTGAACCACGGCGGACTCGGCTTCGGGTTCAAGTGGAACATGGGCTGGATGAACGACACCCTGTCCTACATGCAGAAGGACCCGATCCACCGGAAGTATCATCACCACCAGATGACCTTCGGGCTGCATTACGCCTGGTCCGAGAACTACATCCTGCCGATCAGCCATGACGAGGTCGTTCACGGCAAGGGCAGCATGCTCGACAAGATGCCGGGGCCGGGTGAGGAAAAGTTCGCAAACCTCCGTGCCTACTACGGTTTCATGTGGGGGCATCCGGGTAAGAAGCTTCTTTTCATGGGGCAGGAGTTCGCCCAAGGGGCCGAGTGGAACCACGACCGCAGCCTTGATTGGCACCTGCTGGACCTGCCCCCGCACGAGGGGATGCGCCGTCTCGTACGCGACCTCAACCTTCTCTACCGCGCGACGCCGGCGCTGCATGTGAACGACACCCGCCCCGAGGGCTTTGCCTGGATCGAAAGCAACGACGCCGAGGCCAGCGTCTATGCCTGGGTGCGGCGCGGGCGCGAGGGGGATGCTCCGGTCATCGTCGTGTCGAACATGACGCCGGTCGAGCGGCGCTGGAGGCTTGGCTTCACTGCGCCCGGCGACTGGGCCGAGGTCATGAACACCGATGCGGCCCTTTACGGCGGCGGAAACCGGGGCAACCTTGGCGGCGTCTCGACCGAGCCGGTGCCGTGGCACGGCCAGCGCCAGTCGGCGCTTGTCACGCTGCCGCCACTGTCGACGGTGATGTTCAGGCAAGGATAAGGACAGGCAGCCTAAAGCCCGGCAAGAAGACCGGGCAGGCAGGAGGCCGGACAAAGACAAAACCGCCAAGGGAGGGACATTGATGCCGGACAAGAAACCGAACTCGCGCCTGTCGTCGCAGTCGATGGCCTTCGTGCTGGCGGGGGGGCGAGGCAGTCGCCTGAAGGAGTTGACCGACCGGCGCGCGAAACCCGCCGTCTACTTCGGCGGCAAGACCCGGATCATCGACTTCGCGCTGTCGAACGCGCTGAACTCGGGGATCCGCAAGATGGCCATCGCGACCCAGTACAAGGCGCACAGCCTGATCCGCCACTGCCAAAGGGGGTGGAGCTTTTTTCGCGCCGAGCGGAACGAGTACCTCGACATCCTGCCTGCCAGCCAGCGGGTGAACGAGAACAAGTGGTATCTCGGGACCGCCGATGCGGTGACGCAGAACATCGACATCGTGGACAGCTACGGCATCAAGTATGTGGTCATCCTTGCGGGCGACCACATCTACAAGATGGATTACGAGATCATGCTGCGCCAGCATGTCGACAGCGGCGCGGACGTGACGATCGGCTGCCTGACCGTGCCGCGCATGGAGGCGGTGGCCTTCGGCGTGATGCATGTCGATAAGGACATGCGGATCACCGATTTCCTCGAGAAGCCCGCCGATCCGCCGGGCATCCCGGGCGATCCGGCGAATGCGCTGGCGTCGATGGGGATCTATGTCTTCAACTGGGACTTCCTGCGCGACCTGCTGATCCGCGACGCCGAGGACGAAAATTCGAGCCACGATTTCGGCAACGACATCATCCCGGACATCGTGAAGAACGGAAAGGCCGTGGCGCACCGTTTCGCCGACAGTTGCGTGAAGTCCGGGCTCGAGACCGAGCCCTACTGGCGCGACGTGGGCACGATCGACGCCTTCTGGCAGGCAAATATCGACCTGACCGACTTCGTGCCGAAGCTCGACCTCTATGACCAGAGCTGGCCGATCTGGACCTATGCCGAGATCCTGCCGCCCGCGAAGTTCATCCATGACGAGGACGGGCGGCGCGGTTCTGCGGTGTCGTCGCTGGTGTCGGGGGACTGCATCGTCTCGGGCTCGGCGGTGTCGAACTCGCTTCTGTTCACGGGCTGTCGAACGCATTCCTATGCCAGCCTTGACGAGGTTGTGGCGCTGCCGCAGGTGGTCGTGCAGCGCCACGCGCAGCTCAAGCGCTGCGTGATCGACCGGGGTGTGATCGTTCCTGCAGGGCTGGTCATCGGCGAGGACCCGGTTGAGGATGCGCGCTGGTTCCGCCGCACCGAAACCGGCATCGTGCTAGTGACGCAGGACATGCTCGACGCCCGCGCGGCGGCGCTTGGCTAGACCGCGGCCGGGGGGCCAGCCCCCCGGACACCCCGGGATACTCGTGCCAAAATGAAAGGATGAAGAGTGCAGAGGCGGGTTCTGTCGGTCGCTTCCGAATGCGTGCCGCTGGTCAAGACCGGGGGCCTGGCCGATGTGGTGGGCGCGCTGCCGGGCGCGCTGGCGGGGCAGGGCTGGGACATGCGGGTGCTCGCGCCCGCCTACCGGTCACTGCGCGGGGTGGCGGCGGGCTGGCCCGAGGTCTGGGCCGAGGCGGACCTCTTCGGCGGGCCGGGCCGAGTGCTGGCGGGGCAGGTGGCGGGGCTGTCGGTGCTGCTTCTGGACGCGCCCCATCTTTTCGACCGCGAGGGCGGCCCCTATGCGGGGCCGGGCGGCGACTGGCCCGACAACGCGCTGCGCTTTGCGGCGCTGTCCTGGGCTGCGGCCTCCATTGCGCGGGCGGGCTTGCAGGACGGCTGGCGCCCCGAGGTGCTGCACGCGCATGACTGGCAGGCGGGCTTCGCCCCGGCCTATCTGCGTTATGGCGGGGCGAGCGATGTGCGGTCGGTCCTGACGATCCACAACATCGCCTTTCAGGGCTGGGCGCCCGCCGCCCTTCTTGGCACGCTTCGGCTACCGGGGGCCGAGTTCCACGCAGGCGCGCTGGAATACTACGGCGGGCTTTCGTCGCTGAAGGCGGGGCTTGTTACGGCGGACGCGATCACTACCGTCTCGCCCACCTATGCGGCCGAGTTGATGCGACCCGAGTTCGGCATGGGTCTGGAAGGCGTGATCGCCGCGCGGGGGGCGGACGTCACCGGCATCCTGAACGGGGTCGATACGGGCGTCTGGTCACCCGAGGCCGATCCCGCGATCACCCCCTACGGCACGCGCACGCTGGCCCGCAAGGCGCTGAACCGCCGCGCGCTTTGCGAGGCGTTCGATCTCGACGTGCCGGGGCCGCTTGTCATCATCGTCAGCCGCCTGACCGAGCAGAAGGGGATCGACCTTCTGCCCGCGACCATCCCCGGCTTTGTCGAGCGGGGCGGTGGCCTTGCGGTGCTGGGCACGGGCGACGCCCGCCTAGAGGCAGCGGTGCAGGGGCTGGCCGCCCGCCACCCGGGCCGGATCGGGGTGCGGATCGGCTATGACGAGGGCCTCAGCCACCGCATGTTCGCCGGCGGCGATGCGGTTCTCGTCCCCTCGCGGTTCGAGCCCTGTGGTCTCACGCAGATGTACGGGCTGCGCTATGGCACTCTGCCCGTGGTCGCGGCGACGGGCGGTCTGGCCGATACGGTGATCGGGGCCACGCCTGCCACGCTGGCCGCGGGAGCCGCGACCGGCATCGTCTTTGCGCCGACCGACGCGCTGGGGCTTGCCCTTGCGCTGCGCCGTCTGGTCGAGTTGCATGGCGATGCGGCAACCTGGCAGCGGATGCAGCGCAACGCGATGCGTCACCCCGTCGGCTGGGAGGCGTCGGCGGCGGCCTATGCCGCCCTTTACGAGGGTCTGGACGGATGACGCCGGTCGGCGGATCGCCGGCCCGCCAGGTGGCGGGATACGGGGTAACAGCCGGGCGACCCTGGCCGCTGGGGGCGACCCTTGATGGCGACGGTGTGAACTTCGCGGTGTTCTCTGCCCATGCCGAGGCGCTGGATCTGTGCCTCTTCTCGCCCGACGGGCGCAAGGAGACGGCGCGCCTGCCCTTTGTCGAGCGCGACGGCGACATCTGGCACCTGCGGGTGGCGGGGCTTATGCCAGGGGCCCTTTACGGGCTGCGGGCGCATGGCCCCTATCAGCCCGACCACGGGCACCGGTTCAACCCCAACAAGCTGCTCCTCGACCCCTATGCCCGCGCACTCGACGGGCGCTTGCGGTGGTCGGATGCGCTGATGGGCTACAAGGTCGGCAGTCCGCGCGCCGATCTGTCCTTCGACACGCGCGACAGCGCCTTTGCGATGCCCAAATGCGTCGTGGCCGAGCCGACCGCCCCCTGGCCGGACGATCTGCCGCCGCAGCATCCTCTGTCCGAAACGGTGATCTACGAGGCCCATGCCAAGGGCCTGACGATGCTGCATCCCGATGTCCCGCCGGGTCAGCGCGGAACCCTGCTTGGCCTGTCGTCGGATCCGGTGCTGGAGCATCTGACGCGACTGGGTGTCACGGCGGTCGAGTTGCTGCCGGTGCAGGCCTTTCTCGACGACCGGTTCCTCGTCTCGCGGGGTCTGCGGAACTACTGGGGTTACCAGACCATCGGCTTCTTCGCCCCCGAGCCGCGCTATCTGGGGCGCGGCGGCGTGCGCGAGATGCAAAGCATGGTGCGCCGCTTTCACAGCGCGGGGATCGAGGTCATCCTCGACGTGGTCTACAACCACTCGGGCGAGGGCGACGCGCTGGGGCCGACGTTGTCGTTCCGCGGCCTCGACAACCGCAGCTACTACCGCCTGACCGAAGGCGGGCGGCACTATGTGAACGACACCGGCACCGGCAACACGCTGCACCTCACGCATCCCTTCGTGCTGCGGATGGTAATGGACAGCCTGCGCCACTGGGTCGAGACCTTCCATATCGACGGCTTCCGCTTTGACCTTGCGACTGTGCTGGGGCGCGAGGCGAGCGGCTTCGATCCGCAGGGCGGCTTCTTCGACGCGGTGCGCCAGGACCCGGTGCTTGCCCGCGTCAAGCTGATCGCCGAGCCTTGGGACATCGGGCCGGGGGGCTATCAGCTTGGGGCTTATCCGCATCCGTTCCTTGAATGGAACGACCGTTTCCGCGACGGCGTACGGCGGTTCTGGCGCGGCGACGCGGGCCTGACACCCGAATTCGCGGCGCGGCTTCTTGGGTCGGCTGACCGGTTCGACCATTCGGGCCGCTCGGCGACAAGCTCGGTCAACTTCCTGACCGCGCATGACGGCTTCACGCTTGACGATCTGGTCAGCTTCACCGTGAAGCGCAACCTTGCGAATGGCGAGGACAACCGCGACGGGCATGGCGAAAACCATTCCGACAATCTGGGCGTCGAGGGGCCGACGGACGATGCCGCGATCCTTGCCGCGCGTGCCCTGCGAAAGCGCAACCTGCTGGCCACGCTGATGCTGGCGCAAGGCACCCCGATGCTGCTCGCGGGCGACGAGATCGGCAACGGGCAGGGCGGAAACAACAACGCCTATGCCCAGGACAACGAGACGGGTTGGGTCACATGGGAGGGGGCGGACATGGCCCTCGCAGCCTTCGTGGCACGGCTGACCGCGCTGCGGCGCGCGCATCCCGTGCTGCGCCAGCGTCGATTTCTGCACGCGCGCAACCGGGCGGTGGACGGCCTGCCCGATGTCGCATGGCGCAGGCCCGATGGCGCAAGCCCCCGCCCCGAGGACTGGCACGACCCCGCCTTTCGCTGCCTCTGCGTCGAGTTGCGCCGGGCGGCCGAGGATGCCTCGGCGGATGTGGACGTGATCTTCGCCGTGTTCAACGCAGGCCCCGCACGCGAGGTCGTGCTGCCCACCACCGCGCCGCGTTGGCGCCTGATGCTGGACACAACCCGCCCCGATGCGGGGCCAGAGCCCGTGCAGGCAACCTTTGCCGCCCCCGCGCATTCAGTTCTCGTATTCGCCCTTCCGACCGGAGAGACAGCATGACCATCACGACCGTCAGGACAGCGCCCATCGCCGGGCAGAAGCCCGGCACCTCGGGCCTGCGAAAGAAGACGGCCGTCTTCATGGGGACGCATTACCTCGAGAACTTCGTGCAGGCGATCCTCGACACGGTCGGCGCAGTCCATGAAGGCGGCGGAGGCAAGACCTTCGTGCTGGGTGGCGACGGGCGCTATTTCAACGATCGCGCGGCGCAGGTGATCTTGCGGATGGCAGCGGCCAACGGGGCGGGGCGGGTGATCGTGGGGCAGGGGGCGATCCTGTCGACGCCGGCGGCAAGCCACCTGATCCGGCTGCACAAGACCGATGGCGGCCTGATCATGAGCGCCAGCCACAACCCCGGCGGGCCGGACGAGGACTTTGGCGTCAAGTTCAACATGCCGAACGGCGGACCCGCCCCCGAGGCCGTGACCGAGGCGATGTTCCGTCGCACGACCGAGCTGACCGAGTACCGGATGCTCGAGGCGCACGATGTCGATCTGTCGCGCATCGGGCGTCATGACCTTGGCGGGATGATGGTCGATGTGGTCGATCCGGTCGCGGACTATGCCGCGCTGATGGAGACGTTGTTCGACTTCGCCGCAATGCGGGCGATGTTCCAGGCGGGCTTCACGATGCGTTTCGACGCGATGAACGCGGTCACTGGGCCTTATGCGCGCGAGATCCTCGAGGGCCGTCTCGGTGCGGCCCCCGGCACGGTGATCAACGGCACCCCTCTGCCGGATTTCGGCGGGATGCATCCCGACCCGAACCCGGTCTGGGCGAAGGCGCTGATGGACGAGATATTCGGCGCCGAGGCCCCCGATTTCGGAGCGGCCAGCGACGGCGACGGGGACCGCAACATGGTGGTCGGGCGCGGCATCTATGTCTCGCCCTCGGACAGCCTTGCGGTCCTCGCGGCCAACGCGCATCTGGCACCCGGCTATGCGGGTGGCCTCAAGGGCGTCGCACGCTCGATGCCCACCAGCGGTGCGGTCGACCGGGTGGCCGAGGCGCTGGGAATCGCGGCCTACGAGACGCCAACGGGCTGGAAGTTCTTCGGCAACCTCCTTGACGCCGGGCGCGCGACGCTGTGCGGCGAGGAAAGCTTCGGCACCGGCAGCGACCATGTCCGCGAAAAGGACGGCCTCTGGGCGGTGCTTTTGTGGCTGAACATCCTCGCTGTGCGGCGCGAGAGCGTGGCCGAGGTGCTGGCCGCGCATTGGCGCCAGTTCGGGCGCAACTACTATTCGCGCCACGATTTCGAGGCGGTGGACAGCGCCCGTGCCGATGCGATGATGGCAGAGTTGCGCGGGGGCCTTGATGCGCTGAAGGGGCGCGAGGTCGAGGGGTTGCGGATCGCGGCGGCAGACGACTTCGCCTACACCGATCCGGTCGACGGCTCGGTCAGCCGGGGGCAGGGCGTGCGCGTCCTGTTCGAGGACGGCGCACGGATCGTTCTGCGCCTGTCGGGAACCGGCACCGAGGGGGCGACGCTGCGCCTCTACCTCGAGCGGTTCGAGCCCGATCCCGCAGGCTTCGGCCTCGACCCGCAAGAGGCGCTGGCCCCGGTGATCCGTGCCGCGCACGAGATCGCGGGCATCGCCCGGCACACCGGGCGGACCGCGCCCGACGTTGTGACGTAAGGCGCATCAGCGTCATTCCCGTCCCCGACCGCATTCCCGTGCCCGGCTTCTTCTCGGCCCAAATACTCCACGGGGGTCCGGGGTGTGAAACCCCCGGCCGCGGCCCGGACGGGCGCTGTCCTGCCGGGCCTGCGCCTTGCGCTGCGTTCCCGTCAGCTTTCGCGGAAGGCGCGTGACAGATAGTCGCTGAAGGGCTGTACCAGATAGCTCAGCGGGGTGCGCGCCTCGGTGCGGAAAAAGGCCTCGACCGGCATGCCGGGCAAAAGCCGCCCGTCCGCAAGGCGGGCCGCCTCGCCGGGCAAGAGTTCGACCTCGGCGCGGTAGAAGGCGGCCTGCGTCGCCTCGTCCCGCATGACGTCAGCCGACAGGACGGTGACGCGCCCCTGAAGGTCGGGCACTTCGGCCGAGGCGAGCGAGGGCAGGTGCAGCCGCACCTCCTGCCCGATCGTGACCTGATCGACATGCAGCGGCGGGATCTGCACCGCCACCACGGGCGGGCGGTCCTGCGGGATAAGGTAAAGCACCGGATCGGCCGGGCGCAGGACGGCGCGGGGCGTCGTCACCTGCAACCCAAGCACGATCCCCGCGACGGGCGCGCGGATGTCGAGCCGGGCCACCCGCTCGGCCAGCACGCGGCGGCGCTCGGCCAGTTCCAGCTCTCGGGTGGCGATGTCGCGCAACTCGGCAATGGCGTCCTCGCGGCGCGAGGCGACAAGGCCAAGCTGCTGCAGGCCGATCTCGGTGATGCGCTCGCCCGCTTGGGCGCGGCTTGCGGTCAGCTCGCCCAGGTCGCCCTCGATCCGGGCCGCCTCGCGTTCCAGCGCCAGCAGTCGGTCGGCGCGCGACAGGCCCTTGGCGAACAGGGCGCGCTGGTCCTCGACCTCACGCGCGAGGAGCTGAAGCTGGGTGCGGCGCGCGGCAAGCTGTGCGTCGAGCCCGCCGATCTGGCTCTCGATCTGGTCGATACGGCGGGCAAGCTGCTCGGCCTGGCGCGCGTCCGTCTCGCGCTGCGCGGTGAAGAGGCGCATCTGGCCATCGCGGATCTCGGCAATCTCGGGCCGCCCGGCAGCTTCGGCGAGGGCGGCGGGAAAGGCGATGACGGTGCGCTCATCGCGTTCCGCCTCAAGCCGGCCACGCCGGGCCAGCACCTCGAACAGCTGGTTCTCGACGATCGCAAGCTCGGGGCGCAGGCGCGCGCCGTCGAGGCGCTCCATCACCCGGCCTGCCTGCACGCTGTCGCCGTCGACCACCTCGATGCTGGCCACCACGCCGCCGTCGGGATGCTGCACGACCTGCCGGTTCTGCGCGACCTCGATCCGCCCCGAGGCGATGATCGCCCCGTCAAGCGTCGTAAGCCCCGCCCAGGTGCCGAGCCCGCCGACTAGCAGCAGCAGCGTCGCGAGTCCGAGCGCCACGGGGCCGGTCGCAGCGCCGATGGGGACCCGTGGTTCGATGTCAGGCCCGCTCATGTCAGGCCTGTCGGGCCGCTGGCCTTGACGATGTCGGTGTGGTTGCGGACCATCTCACGCAGCACCTGATCGCGCGGTCCGAAGGCGCGGCGCATCCCGTTCTCGATCACCATCAGCAGGTCGCATCCCTGGATCGCGGCGGGGCGGTGGGCGATTACCAGCACCGCCTTGCCCTCCTGCTTGAGGGCGAGGATCGCCTGATTGAGTGCGACCGAACCGTCGTTGTCGAGGCTCGCATCCGGTTCGTCGAGCACAAGGATGACCGGATCGCCGTAAAGCGCGCGCGCAAGGCCGATGCGCTGGATCTGGCCGCCCGACAAGCGTCCGCCGGCCGAACCGACGCGGGTATCATAGCCCTCGGGCAGGCGCAGGATCATCTCGTGCGCCGCCGCCTGCCGCGCGGCCCGCACGATGGCGGTGGCATCGGGGGTGGCGGACAGGCGCGCGATGTTCTGCGCGATGGTCCCCTCGAACAGTGTGACGCGCTGCGGCAGGTAGCCGAAATAGCCGCCGAGCACGTCAGGGTCGTACTGGTCGAGCGTCGCGCCGTCGAGGCGGATGCTGCCGCCCAGTGGTCGCCATACCCCCGTCAGCGCGCGCGCAAGCGTGGTCTTCCCCGACCCGGACGGGCCGATGATGCCCAGTGCCTGCCCAGGATCGAGCCGGAAGCCAACCATCCGCAGGGCGGGCGTCGTCTCTCCGGGCGGCACCACGGTCAGCCCGTCGACCACGAGCGAGGCGCGGGGCCGGGGCAGGGCCGTCCGCGCCGGTTCGGGCGGCACGCGCGACAGAAGGTCGGACAGCCGACCCCACCCCTCGACTGCGCGTTGCAAAACGGGCCATTGCGACACCGCCGTCTCGACCGGCGCAAGGGCGCGCCCGAGCAGGATCGAGGCCGCGATCATCGCCCCGGCGGTCATCTCGCCCCGCAGCACGACCAGCGCGCCGAGCCCCAGCATCGCCGACTGAAGGAAGATGCGGAACGTGCGCGTGAAGGTCGCGAAGCGGGCCTGCCGCGCGCCGAGGCGCACCGCCGCGCCCAGTGCGGCATCGCGCAGCGCCTGCCAGCGGGTAAAGGCCGCCCCGGTCATCCCGAGCGCGCGCAGCGTTTCCGCCTCGTCGCGCATCTCGTCGGACATCCGGTCGGATCGGAGCGTGGCCATCACCGCCCCCGCGTGGTCGCCGCGCGTCGTGATCTGGTTGAGCACCGTCCCCGCCACAAGCGTTGCAGCCCCCGCCACTCCGAGCCAGCCGAGCCAGGGATGAAAGACGAAGATCGCCACCGCGAAGAGGGGGGTCCAGGGCATGTCGAAGACAGCAGGCACGATGCCCGACCCGTAGAGGCGCTGGATCGCCTCAAGGTCGCGCTGCGCCGCGGCAGCCAGCGGATCGCCCGGCAGAAAGCTGGCGCGGCGCAACGTGGCGTCGAACACCCGCCGGTCGAGGCGGCGCTGGAACCGCGCGCCGACAATCGTCAGGATGCGCTGGCGGGCAAAGTCGAGCAAGCCCATCGCCCCAAACAGCACCGCCATGAGCAGCGTCAGCGCAAGCAGCGTCTCTTCCGACTGGCTGCCGAGGACCCGGTCATAGACCTGCAGCATGTAAAGCGGGCCTGTCAGCATCAGCAGGTTGACGAAGGCGCTGAACAGGAACGCCACCGCCAGAAGCCTGCGCCCCTCGTGCCGGGCGGCGACAAGGTCGGTGGATGCGGCGGGGGATGCGGGCACTACCGGACTTTTCTGTTGAACCTTTGACAGGGTCGATACTGCATCCGGATGGACAGTCGGTAAAGCGCGACGGTGTGCCGTGCGACGGCGCGTGCCAAGCCCGTCCGCCTGTCGGATTCGCGAACTTGAGAGATTCACGATTTTGTGAGACCTTTTCGTCATCATGCCTTTGGGGAGGTGCGGTCGTGGCGACAGTGATTGGTGACAGTGGCAACAATTTCGACCTCGACGGCACGGACGATGACGATCTGATCGACGGACGGGGGGGCAACGACAGCCTCTCGGGGTTCGGCGGAGATGACGATCTTTTCGGCGGCAGCGGGAACGACACGCTGCGTGGCGGCGACGACAGTGATTTCCTCGTTGGCGATCAGGGCAATGACCTGCTCGACGGCGGCAGCGGCGGCAATGATCAGGACATCGTGGACTATCGCGACTCGACGGCGGCCGTTCGGGTCAACCTTGCCGCGGGAACTGCGTTCGACGGCTTCGGCACCACCGACACGCTGGTCGAGATCGAGCGCGTGTTTGGCTCGCGTTTCGCCGACAGCCTGACGGGCGATGGTCAGAACAACCGCTTCCGTGGCTTCGCCGGGGCTGACACGATCATCGGCGGTGCGGGCCGGGATCGCGTGGAATACGCAAGCGACGACGACGAAGGGGGCTTTGGTGCCATCCTGCTGGACCTCGCCGCCGGCACCGCCCGCGACGGCTTTGGCACCATCGACCGGCTTTTCAGCATCGAGCAGGCCCGCGGCAGCGCCCGGAACGACACGCTCTACGGCGATGCGAACGAGAACGATCTGATCGGCGACTTCGGCAATGATCTGATCGACGGGCGCGGGGGCGACGACTGGCTTGTCGGAAACCAGGGCAACGACACGATCATCGGCGGCGCGGGCACCAACGATACGGCAGTCTATGATTTCGAGGATGACGGCGAGTTCCGGGGGATCAACGCAAGTCTTGTGACCAACCGGGTGACGGACACGTTCGGAAATATCGACGTCCTGAGCGGGATCGAGGGCATCCAGGGGTCGGTGTTCGGGGATACTATCGCCGGAAACGGGGCCGACAACTTCCTTGGCGGCTGGCGCGGCGATGATGTCCTCAATGCGGGCGGAGGAAGCGACTACATCGAGTCGGGGTCGGGCAACGATATCATCGCGGGTGACGGTGGCTTCGACACCCTGTCCTTCCTCGATGGCCAGGAAACCGATGCGGGTGTCAGCGTCAGCATCGCGAACGGTGCAGGACAAGCCGACATCGGCCTGGAGCGGGACGTCTTTACAGGTATCGAGCGTATCCGGGGCACGCAGTTCGACGACACCCTGGTCGGCGGGGCGGGCGAGCAGGAGTTTTCCGGCGAGGACGGCAACGACTATATCGAGACCGGGGACGGCAACGACTATGCCGATGGCGGCGCGGGCAACGACACCATCGACGCCTCGACCGGATCGGTCGAGTCCCAGACGTGGGGCGACTTTATCGAGGCCGGGACGGGATCGAACACGATCATCGGCCACGAGGGCCTGTGGGACTTCGGCGACGGCATCGACATTTCCTATGCAAATGTCGGCGGCACGGGTGGGGTCCGCTTTGCGATCGGCGACGACGGCACGGGGACGGTGCAAAGCACGAACGGCGGAGTCGTCGACGACACCTTCACCTTCACGCACTATTTCATCGGCACCGGCGCCGCTGACTTTTTCGAGAATACCGGCAGTGAGGACCGCTTCTTCGGCTACCAGGGCCGGGCGGGCAACGACACGATCATCGGAAGCGACGGCGGCGGCGATGAGGCCGACTATTCCGACGATTTCCGCGGCGGTGGCACGGCGGGCGTCCGCGTCGATCTGGCCGCAGGCACGGCGCGGGATGGCTATGGCAATACGGACACCCTGATCGAGATCGAGCAGATCCGGGGCAGCAGCTTTAACGACGAGATATTCGGCGATGCCGAGGACAATCGCCTCGACGGTCTGGCGGGGAACGACCTGATGCGGGGCGGGAACGGCGACGATGTTCTGTTCGCCGGGGCGGGGGTCGACACGGTCTCGGGCGGTGCGGGGTATGATGAGCTTAGCTACGACGCCGAGGAGGCGACGGGCGGGATCAGGGTGACCTTCGCCGCGATAATCGAGCGGGATGGAGCGGGGCGGATCATCCGCGAGGACAGCAACAGCGGCACCGTGATCGACTGGACGGGGGCCACGGACCGCATCTCCACCATCGAGACGATTCAGGGCACCCGTTTTGGCGACAGTTTCGTCGGCACGACCGGCGTGCAGGATTTCGTCGGGCGCGGGGGAAATGACACCTTCTCGGGCGGCGCGGGCGAGGACTATTTCGAGGCGGGATCAGGCGCTGACAGCGTCAACGGCGGCGCCGACTTCGATTTCATCTCGTATCACTGGGACGATCCCTTTGCGGGCATCGTGATGACCGCGCTGACGTCGACCACGGTGCGCGTGTCGGACGGCCTCGGATCGAACGACACGCTGACCGGCGTCGAGGGACTCGAGGGCACCCGCTTTGCAGACAGCTTCGTAAGCACGGGCGGTGCCTTCTTTTTCCGGGGCAACGAGGGCAACGACACGTTGACGGGTGCAGTCGGAAGCGACGACTGGTCCGCCTACAGCCGGTCGTCAAACAAGGGCGGCTTTCAGGGCGCCAACCTGAACTTCGCAACCTCGGTCTTCGAGGATACGTTCGGCGACTTCGACACCTTCTTCAGCATCGAGAATATCAGCGGGTCCGAGTTCGGCGACCGCGTCATCGGCGCGGACGGAACGAACCACTGGTTTGCCGGCAATGACGGCGCCGACACGCTGACCGGGGCAGGGGGCGACGACACGCTCGAAGGCGGGGCGGGCAACGACACGCTGGTTGGCGGCGGCGGCAACGACGAGATCTCGGACGATGCCGGTGACGACCGGGTCGAGGGGGGGGACGGCGACGATACGCTGATCGAGGGCGAGGGCGCCGATGTCATGCTTGGCGGCGCGGACAACGATCGGTTCCGCCTGTTCGGGGTGGGATCGTCCGACACGCTCGACGGCGGCAGCGGCATCGACACGCTCGAGATCGACCTCAACGGGGTGACGGGTGGCGGCAGCGTCACGGTCAACCTTGTGACCGGCAGCGTCACGAGCCCGCTCGACGAGACCATCGAGTACCGGCTGTCGGGGATCGAGAATGTCGACGGATACGGGGAGATCGACTTCGAGATGATCGGCAACGATCAGGAAAACCTTCTGGAGGGCGACCTTGGTCGGGACAGCCTTTTTGGTGGCATCGGAAACGACACCCTGCGCGGCTACGAAGGTGACGACACCCTCGAAGGCGGCGCGGACAGCGACAGCCTGATCGGCGGTCGCGGCAACGACACCTACATCCTGCGCGATGCGGGGGATATCGTCGTCGAGGGCGCGTTTTCGGCACAAGACGGTGCGGCCGATACCGTCCGAAGCTTTCTTGCCGCTCATGCGCTGGCTTCCGGGGTCGAGATCGGGATCGTCGCGCTCGACACCGGGGCCGCGCTGACGGGCAACGGCCTTGCCAATACCCTGGTCTCGGGGGCAGGCGACGACACTCTCGACGGCGGCCTCGGCTTTGACACGGCCAGCTATTCGACAGCAGGCTCGGGCGTCACCATAGATCTTCGCGTGGCGGGCAGCCAGAACACAGTCGGCGGGGGCCTCGACACGCTTGTCGGCATAGAAGGCGTCACCGGCTCAGCCTTCGACGACAGGCTGACGGGATCGGCCATCGCCAACACGCTGGCGGGCGGAACGGGGGCGGACACGCTCGACGGCGGCGGCGGCGTCGACCGGATGGTCGGCGGTGCGGGCGATGATACCTATTTCGCGGACGTGGGGGCCGATGTGGTCGTCGAGGGGGGCGGCGGCGGGATCGATACTGTCATCACCACCGCCCTGGCCTATACGCTGGCGGTCAACGTCGAAAATGCCCGCTTCAGCGGCGGTCTTGCCTCAGCCGTGACCGGCAACACCCAGAACAACGTCTTTCACGCGAACGGCGCCAACAACACCGTCAACGGGGCCGGGGGCATCGACACGATCGCCTACGAAGACGCCGCAGGCGGGATCAGCCTGAACCTCGCCCTGACAACCCAACAAGTTACGGGCGGCTCGGGTCGCGATACCTTGGTCAATGTCGAGAACGCGGTCGGCTCGGCCTTCGGCGACCGTCTTTCCGGCAGCGCTGTCGCCAACCGGA
>JANPJD010000049.1:0-14310 GCA_031425325.1 Rhodobacterales bacterium
CGGCGCGCGCGGGGTGCTGGGGCCGGGCGCGCTGGTCTTCGGCCTGACCATGCCGCTGATCGGTGCGGCGGCGGGGCTTGGCATGGGCCTCGCGCTTGGCCTGTCGGCGGGCGGGGTCGCGCTGATGATGACGCTCGCGGCTTCGGCCAGCTACATCGCGGTGCCCGCGGCGATGCGCGTGGCCCTGCCCGAGGCGAACCCGAGCGTCTATCTGACATTGTCGCTGGGCGTGACCTTTCCGTTCAACCTGACGGTGGGCATCCCGCTTTACGTGGCCCTCGCAGGCGCGCTGGCCGGAGGATGAGATGAAGACACATCAGGCGAAACGGGTCGAGATCATCATCGAGGCGCCAATGGAATCGCGCCTGACCGGGGCGCTGGAAAAGGCAGGGGTCACCGGCTTTACCGTGCTGCCGGTGCTGGGCGGGTCGGGACGGTCGGGCCGCTGGACGCGCGAGGGGCAGGTCGGACGGCAGGGGATGGTCGCCGTCGTCTGCCTGATCCGCCCCGAGCGGCTCGACGCCCTGCTCGAGGCGGCCTTCGCGGTGGTCGAGCGGCATATCGGCGTAGTGTCGGTCAGCGACTGTGAAGTGTTGCGGGCCGAGCGGTTCTGAGCCGAGGCCCATGTCCATAGCGCCGGGGGCCTTACGCCTCCGGACCCCCGAGGATACTTTCGCCAAAATTGAACAAGGCAGGGGCGACGCGATGCAGATGACACGGCGGATGGTGGGGCTGGGGCTGGCGGCCTCGATGCTAGCGGGATGTGTCGGGGGCGGGGCGGGCGTCACGCGTGCCAGCGAGCCGGTGATGCGCGCTGTCCCCAATGCGGGCTGGGATGCCTGGGTCGCCGGGTTTCGCGGAAGGGCGGCTGCGGCGGGGGTGTCTGGAGCAACCTATGATTCGGCGTTTCGCGGGGCGGGCTTTCTGCCCGACGTGATCGAGCGCGACCGCAACCAGACCGAGTTTACCCGCAGCCTCGAGGACTATCTCGCCATCGCCGCCTCGGACGAGCGGGTCGCCAACGGGCGCGCCGCGTTGAGCCAGTATGGCGGCGTGCTGTCGCAGATCGAGGCACGCTTCGGCGTCGAGGCAGAGGTCGTGACCGCGATCTGGGGGATGGAAAGCAGCTACGGTGCGCGGCGCGGATCGGTGCCGGTGATCTCGGCGCTGTCGACGCTGGCCTATGACGGTCGTCGCGGGGCCTTCTTCGAGCAACAACTCGTGGCCGCACTGAAGATCCTGCAGAATGGCGACATCCCGGCGTCGCGCATGACCGGAAGCTGGGCCGGAGCGATGGGCCACACCCAGTTCATCCCGACCTCGTTCCTTGCCTATGCCGTCGATTTCACCGGCGACGGGCGGCGCGACATCTGGTCGGACGATCCAGCGGACGCGCTTGCCTCGGCGGCGGCCTATCTCCAGCGCTCGGGCTGGCAGCGCGGACAGCCCTGGGGCGTCGAGGTTGCGGTGCCCGCGGGGTACGCAGGCCCCGTCGGGCGGGGGACGACGCGTGGGGCAGCCGACTGGGCGGCGGCGGGCGTGCGGGACATGAACGGACGAGCCGTGCCGAACCACGGACCCGCCTCGCTGATCCGGCCTGCGGGGGCGAACGGTCCGGCGTTCCTGATCTTTCGCAACTTCACCGTGATCACGCGCTACAACAACGCGGAAAGCTACGTGATCGGCGTCGGCCACCTGTCCGACCGGCTGGCGGGCGGGCCGCCCATTCGCAGCGGGTTTCCCCCCGATGCGCGCGGCATGACGATCGCAGACCGGCAGGAGTTGCAGCGCCGTCTGACCGCCGCCGGGTTCGACACCGAGGGCGCGGACGGGGTGATCGGCTCTCGGACCACCGCAGCGATCAGCGCCTACCAGCAAAGCGCAGGGTTGCCGGTCACCGGTGAGCCGTCGGTCGAGTTGCTTGCGCGGCTACGCTAGGGGTCGCGAAACCTTGCCTTGTGGCGGCGCGAGGGGCGGGTATCATGCTTCGCACGAATTCCAAGGATCGCCCGATGCCCCCTGACGCCCCCGAGACCGAGATCGTGACCGTCTGGAAGGTCGCCTGCGACGGCGGTCAGGGTGCGCTTGGTCACCCGCGCGTGTGGTTGCCCATCCCCGAGGATCGCGGCTGGGTCGAGTGCGGCTACTGCGACAAGCGGTTCGTCCATGAAAGCGCCGTGACCCCGCCGTCCTGAGCCGTCACGTCAGGGCGGGTGCCGCTCATTGAGAATCCGTCTGGCGGATGTTACCTTAAGAGGACGTCCTGCGCCGGGCGGAGCGGCGCGCAACCTTGGAGGACGATGTCCTGTCTCATTCTGATCCTTCGACCGGTCTGCCGGTCGGACCCCGGACGCCTCGTGTGAGCGGTTCGGGACCTGCCGGTGCCGATGGCCTTTCGAGCGAAGAGCTGCTGGCCGCGATCCTTGCCTCGCTGGACGACGACAAGGCGGAAGAGGTCGTGTCGATCGACCTGCGCGGCCGGTCCGACATGGCCGATTACATGGTGGTCTGTTCGGGGCGGTCGTCGCGTCAGGTCGCCTCGATCTCTGAAAAGCTCGTCGACCGCCTGAAGCAGGAGCATCACCGCGCCTCGCGGATCGAGGGCAAGGAGACTGGCGACTGGGTGCTGATCGACACGGGCGATGTCATCGTCCATGTCTTCCGCCCTGAGGTGCGCGAGTTCTACCAGCTTGAGAAGATGTGGATGCCGGTCGGAAGCCGGATGCCCGCAGGCGTCTGATGCGGCTCACCATCTGCGCGGTCGGGCGGCTTCGGGCCGGTCCCGAGCGGCTGCTGGTCGATGACTACAGCACACGGCTGACCCGCACGGGGCGTGCGCTGGGCCTTGGCCCGCTGGCCGAAGTCGAGGTCGAGGATCGCAAGGGCACCGGCATGGCCGCCGAGGGTCTGCTGCTTGCCAAAGCCATTCCCGAGGGTGCCGCCGTCGTGGCCCTTGACGAGCGCGGGCAGATGCTGGGTTCGCCCGAGCTTGCCGCGCGGCTCGCCGCCTGGCGTGACGGCGGTCGGCAGGACGCGGCGTTTCTGATCGGCGGGGCCGACGGTCTGGCGCCCGACTTGCGCCAGCGCGCCGATCTGGCGCTGTCGCTGGGGCCGATGGTCTGGCCGCACAAGCTTGTAAGGGTGATGCTGGCCGAACAGCTTTACCGGGCGGCGACGATCCTTGCAGGCTCGCCCTATCACCGCGACTGAGCGCGCCGCGGACAGCGGTGCTGCTGGAACCATTCCCCCGGCCTTCCGTTCGGTCCATGACACCGGGTGGGAGATTGCGATGGACGACGCGCGCGTTTGGGAATTCGAGGAAAGCCTCTGGACCGCAGATGCCGAGCGCTATGCGATGCTTGTCGACGACGAGTGCGTGATGGTCGTACCGCAGGAGCCTTTCGTTCTGGGCGGGCAGGAAGCCATCGACGCGGTGTCTGCCACGCCGCGCTGGACCGCGGTCAATCTGACAAGGGGACGGATCTCGCGCCCCCAGGACGGTCTGATCGTCGTCGCCTATCACGCCCGCGCCGAGCGCGAGGATCAGCGCTACGAGGCCTACTGCACCTCGACCTACCGCAGGCTCGGCCCCGACGAGTGGCGTGTCGTGCAGCATCAGCAGACCCCGCCCCTGCGCCTGCCCGCAACCTGAGCCGGTTGCCGTCGCCTGTCCCTGCGGCTAAACCCGTCGGGCAAGCGAGGGACTGGACATGAGCGTCGCGAAACCCGTCATCCTGTGCATTCTCGACGGCTGGGGCCTGCGGGATGCGACCGAGGGCAACGCCCCGGCGCTGGCGAACGTGCCCAATTTCAAAGGTATCTGGGATGGCTGCCCGCATGCCACGCTGACGACCTTTGGCCCCGATGTAGGGCTGCCCACTGGGCAGATGGGCAATTCCGAGGTGGGGCATACGAATATCGGGGCAGGCCGGGTGGTCGCAATGGACCTTGGCGCGATCGACCTTGCGATCGAGACGGGGACGTTCTTTCAGAACGCGGCGCTGCTGGATTTCGTGACGACGCTGAAGATCACGGGCGGCACAGCACATCTGATGGGCGTCGTGTCGGACGGCGGGGTGCATGGCCATATCGAGCATCTGATCGCTGCCGCCCGCGCCGTGGCCGAGGCGGGGGTGCCGGTCGTCGTTCACGCGATCACCGACGGGCGCGACGTTTCTCCGTCCTCTGCCGCCGGGTTCGTCGCGGACCTGATGCTGCGCCTGCCCGAGGGGGCTCGGGTTGGCACGGTGATCGGGCGTTACTGGGCGATGGACCGCGACAACCGGTGGGAGCGGGTGGCCCGCGCCTCGGCCGCGATCCTTGCGGGGCAGGGGGCGGCTGCCGCGAACGCCGCAGATGCCGTTGCCCTTGCCTATGCGCGTGGCGAGACGGACGAGTTCATCGCGCCGACAGTGATCGAGGGCTATGACGGCGCGCGTGACGGCGACGGGTTCTTCTGCCTCAACTTCCGGTCCGACCGCGCGCGCGAGGTGCTTGCGGCCCTCGGCGATCCTGCGTTCGATGCCTTCGAGACCGGTCCGCGACCAGCCTGGGCCGTGATGCTGGGAATGGTCGACTACTCGTCCCATCACACCGGCTTCATGCGGACGGCCTATCCCAAGCAGGACATTACGAATACCTTGGGGGAATGGGTTTCGGCGCAGGGTCGCACCCAGTTCCGGCTGGCCGAGACCGAGAAGTATCCGCATGTGACGTTCTTCCTGAACGGCGGCAAGGAAGTGCCATTTCCGGGCGAAGAGCGCATGATGCCGCCCTCGCCCAAGGTGGCGACCTATGACTTGCAGCCTGCAATGTCGGCCCCCGCGGTCGCCGACGCGCTCGTGGCAGCCATCAGGAAAGGCTTTGACCTGATCGTGGTCAACTTTGCCAACCCCGACATGGTTGGGCATACGGGCGACCTTGGCGCGGCCATCGCCGCCTGCGAGGCGGTCGACGCTGGCCTCGGCCGTGCGCTTGCGGCGCTTGGGGCGGCGGGAGGTGCGATGATCGTGACGGCAGATCACGGCAACTGCGAGACGATGATCGACCCGGAGACGGGCGGTCCGCATACCGCGCACACGACCAATCCCGTGCCGGTCATTCTGGTTGGCGGTCCGCCGGGAGCGGTGCTGCGCGAGGGCGGGCGGCTGGCCGACCTTGCGCCGACGGTGCTGGAACTGATGGGCCTGCCGCAGCCGCCCGAGATGACCGGACAGAGCCTTATCGTCCGGGGATGATGCGCGCCCTCGCCTTCGCGCTCGCCTTTGCGTCGGCCCCCGCCGCTGGCCCCGCCTCTGCCGAAGTCGCGATCGAGGCGCAGCGGGCCTCGCGCGCCCTGACTGCGGCGATCGAGGCGATGGACGAAGCGACCGGCGCGCGTGACCGCGTGGCCGCGCTGACGGCCACGATCCGCGCTTATGAGCAGGGCCTCGACGCGCTGCGCGAGGAGTTGCGTCAGGTGACCATCCGCGAGACAGCGCTTGCCATGCAGTTCGATGCCAAGCGGGTCCGGGTCGCGCAACTTCTCGGCGTGCTGCAGAGCCTGCCTACCGATCCGGGGCCACTTCTGCTGCTGCATCCCACGGGGCCGCTGGGAACCGCGCGGTCCGGCATGTTGCTGGCCGAGGTCATGCCAGCCCTTCAGGCCGAGGCCGAGACGCTGCGCCTCGAGTTGCAAGAGGTCCAGGACCTGCGGGTCGTTCAGGATGGTGCTGCCGACGTGCTGGCGCGGGGCCTCGAGGCGGCGCAGATGGCGCGCGCGGCCCTGAGCCAGGCGATTTCGGACCGGACCGACCTTCCCGTTCGGTTGGTCGATGACCCGGTCGAGGTGCAGCGCCTTCTGGAAAGCTCCGAGACGTTGCAGGCGTTTGCGGCTGGCCTGACTGTGGCGGCCGACCCCACCGATATGCCCACGCGGGTGTCCGGTGCGAAGGGCCGCCTGCCGCTGCCGGTGTTTGGAACGGTGATCCGGCGGCCCGACGAGGCGGACGCAGCGGGCATCCGCCGCCCTGGACTATTGCTGGCGGTTCGGCCACGGGCACTTGTGACCGCGCCGTGGCCCGCCACGGTTCGCTACAGCGGCCCCCTCCTCGACTACGGAAACGTGATGATCCTTGAGCTCGGCGAGGGTTATCTGCTGATACTCGCGGGTCTCGGGACGGTCTATGGTGTGGTGGGAGAAGTCGTTCCGGCAGGTGCGCCGCTGGGTCTCATGAGCGGGCCCGAGGCGACGGCGGAAGAGTTTCTCGTCGCGTCGGCAGATCGCGGTGGCGCTGCGGGCTCGGAGACGCTTTATTTGGAACTGAGGCAGGGTGCCGATCCGGTCGATCCGACCGAATGGTTCTCGGGAATGCGGGAATAGGACAAGTCAGGATGAAGAAGTTCGTATTGGCCGCCGTTGGCGGGACCGTGGCAGGGGCGCTTCTGACGACCCAACTGGCCGGGCCGCTGATCGCGCAGGAAGCGGAGCGGTCGGCGTCGGTCTACGAGCAGCTTGACCTGTTCGGCGACATATTCGAGCGCATCCGCGCCCAGTATGTCGAGGAGGTGGAGCCGAAGGACCTGATCGAGGCGGCGATCAACGGCATGCTGACCTCGCTCGATCCGCATTCGAGCTATCTGCCGCCGGACGATTTCGACGATATGCAGGTCCAGACGCGCGGCGAGTTCGGCGGCCTCGGGATCGAGGTCACGCAGGAGGACGGCTTCGTCAAGGTCGTGGCCCCGATGGACGACACGCCCGCAGCGCAGGCGGGCATCATGTCGGGCGACTTCATCACCCAAGTCGATGGCGAAAGCCTTGTGGGACTGCTGCTTGACGATGCGGTCGAGAAGATGCGTGGGCCGGTCGGCTCGGAGATCGTGCTGACCATCGTGCGCGAAGGCGTGGACGAGCCCTTCGACGTCTCGATCATCCGCGACACGATCAAGCTGACGGCTGTCCGCAGCCGCGTGGTCGGCGACTCGGTCGTGCTGCGGGTCACGACCTTCAACGACCAGACCTTCGCCAACCTCGAGGCAAGCCTGGCGCAGTCGGTGGAAGAACTCGGCGGGCTTGAGAACATCAGCGGTGTCGTTCTCGATCTTCGCAACAACCCCGGTGGCTTGCTGACGCAGGCGATCATGGTGTCGGATGCTTTCCTCGAGACCGGGGAAATCGTCTCGACCCGGGGCCGCAACCTGTCGGACGGCGAGCGTTTCAACGCCGAGGCGGGCGACCTGATCGACGGCAAGCCGATCGTGGTGCTGATCAATGGCGGCTCGGCCTCGGCCTCGGAGATCGTTGCGGGGGCCTTGCAGGATCATCGCCGCGCAGTGGTCGTGGGCACCAAGAGCTTCGGCAAGGGGTCGGTGCAGTCGCTGGTTCCGCTGCGCGGTGACGGCGCGATGCGGCTGACGACTTCGCGCTACTACACGCCGTCGGGCCGGTCGATCCAGGCGCTTGGCGTGTCGCCCGACATCGTGGTCAACCAGCCCGATCGCCCCGCTCCGGTCGAGGGCGAGGAAGAGGCGACAACACCGGCAGGCCGCTTCGAGGCGGACCTTCGCGGCGTGCTGTCGAACGACTCGATGACCGACGACGAGCGCCGCGTGCTCGAGGAAGAGCAGCGCAAGGTCGAGGAGGCCGCGCAACTGCGCGACGAGGACTACCAGCTGGCCTATGCGGTGGACATCCTGACCGGTCTGCGCGCCATCGCACCTGCGGCACCTGCGGCTGATGCCGCGGCTGCCACCCCCTGACAGCGGCAGGGGCCGCCTCGTGCGGCCCCGTCCCGACGATGACCGACCCTGACGGCCTTCCCTATCGACCCTGTGCCGGTGTGGTTCTTGTGAACCACGCCGGGCTTGTGTTTGCAGGCCAGCGCCTCGACAGTCCGGTCGCCGCCTGGCAGATGCCCCAAGGCGGGATCGATGCGGGCGAGACGCCACGGCAGGCTGCCTTGCGCGAGCTGCGCGAGGAGACGGGCGTGCGGGCAGAATTGGTCTCGCCCATCGCAAAGACGCATCGCTGGATCACCTATGACCTGCCGCCCGAGCTTTTGGGAAAGGTCTGGGGGGGGAAATACCGTGGCCAGCGGCAGAAGTGGTTCCTATACCGCTTCAACGGCACGGATGACGACATCCGCATCGACACGGACCACCCCGAGTTCTCGAACTGGGCCTGGCTTCAGGCCGACGACCTCGTTGCGGGGATCGTGCCGTTCAAGCAGGACGTCTACCGTCAGGTCGTGGCGTCGTTCCGGGCCTATCTGACCTGAGCTGACGCGCTGCCTCGGCGAAAAGAAAGACGCCCCTCCGCGACGCCGTCGCCGCAAAGTGCGCGTCAACAAACGCAGAACCGAACGGTTTCGATGACAGGCCCGGCAGTTCGGCGGCCCCAGTTGTCGGGCGGTCTGCACTCGGGCCGATCGCGTCTGGCCGAAAGCTGCGACCGGGTTCGCCCGGTCGCAGCACGATGATCAGTTGCGGCTGGCGTGCAGCGTATCTTCGAAGGTCCGCAACCCCGTTCTGGGGGATTGGACCAGAACGGCCATGTTGCCTGGCTTGTGCTGGTTTTTCCACATCAGCGTATGCGCCTTGGGAATATCGGCCCAAGGGAACACCTCGGACATGCAGGGATCGAGCCTGCGCTCCACCATCAGCCGATTGGCGGCTGCAGCCTGCTTGAGATGCGCGAAGTGGCTGCCCTGAAGGCGCTTCTGGTGCATCCACATGTAGCGCACGTCGAAGGTGCAGTTGAAGCCGGTGGTTCCGGCGCAGATCACGACCATGCCGCCCTTCTTGCAGACCAGCGACGAGACCGGAAAGGTCGCCTCGCCCGGATGCTCGAACACCATGTCCACGCTTACACCCTTGCCGGTGATGTCCCAGATGGCCTTGCCGAAGCGGCGCGCCTCTTTCAGCCAGTCGTTGTATTCGGGCGTGCCGACCTTGGGCAACTGACCCCAACAAGTGAAGTCCTTGCGGTTGATGACGCCCTTGGCGCCGAGGCCCATGACGAAGTCGCGCTTGTCCTCTTCCGAGATCACGCCGATCGCGTTCGCACCCGCCGTGTTGATGAGCTGGATCGCATAAGAGCCGAGTCCGCCCGACGCCCCCCAGACCAGCACGTTCTGCCCGGGCTTGAGGTCGTGCGGCTCATGCCCGAAGAGCATCCGGTAGGCGGTGGCAAGGGTGAGGGTGTAGCAGGCGCTTTCCTCCCACGTCAGGTGCCGAGGGCGCGGCATAAGCTGCTGGGCCTGCACACGGGCGAACTGGGCGAAACTGCCGTCCTGGGTCTCGTAGCCCCAGATCCGCTGGCTGGGCGAGAACATGGGATCGCCGCCGTTGCATTCCTCATCGTCGCCGTCGTCCTGATTGCAGTGGACCACGACCTCGTCACCCACCTTCCAGCGCTTGACCTTGTCGCCGACCGCCCAGACGATTCCGGCAGCATCCGAGCCCAGCACGGCATAGGGGGCCTTGTGGCCGTCAAAGACGGAAATCGGCTCTCCCAGTGCCGCCCAGACGCCGTTGTAGTTGACGCCCGCCGCCATCACCATCACGAGCACCTCGTTGCTGTCGATGGCCCAGGTGTCCACGACCTCGACCTGAAAGGCCGTCTCGGGTGGTCCGTGCCGTTCGCGCCGGATTGTCCAGGCATACATCTGCTTTGGCACGTGGCCGAGGGGCGGCATCTCGCCAAGCTCGTAAAGGTCCTTGCGCGGCGCCTCGTAGCTCAGAACCGATTGCTGGGTGTCCAAGGCCATGCCTTTCCCTCTTCCATTGCTGCGCCGCAGAATCGCGAAGCTTGCCGCAGCATAAAGGTTCGCTTCGCAATAATACAATAGATCGAGTTCATATTTCGCAACTTTATGTCCTTACGGACTCGCGGGTGGCCGATACCTCCTCGCGCGTCCGCTCAACCAGTTGCGAGATAGGAGCGGCGTAGAAGGCAAGAAGCGCCGTCCTTGCCGGGGCGACCGAGACAACGCCAGCCCGCACTTCGGCCATGTGACGTGCAACAAGAACACCCAGACCTTCATCAAGCGTTTCGACGATGCTTCCCGGAAGTTCCAGCGTTGCGCCCGCCGCGATCAGGGTGGCAATCGTGAGTTCCAGCCGCTCCAGAAGGCCCGTGCGGTCCGTCGGACCCTGCGACAGAGCCTCGGCCACCAGCGGCACGGGCAGGACCGGCACGACGCGGCTGACCTCGAGCATCAGCCGGACCGCCAGCGCCTCGGTCTGCGCGCCGGCCGGCGCGAAGGGCAGTGTCGAGAGAAACTCGCGCAACGAAAGCGGCGAGCCGAAGGCCACAGCCGCCGAGCCGAAGCCCGGAAAGCGGCCCCGGAGCTTGCGCCACGTCGTCCGCAGAATGAAGCCCAGCACGGAAAGAGGCCGCGCGCGGAACCGCCGGACCCCGGTCTGGCTCGCTTCGACCAGCAGCCGGTCCTCGATCACGCGGTCATAGGCCAGTCCCACCGGGATGAAGACGACATCGCGCGCGCTGGTCTGAAACCCCGAGACGATGTAGCCAAGCAGGCCAAGTTTCGCCTTGCCCACCCGTCCGTCCAGCGAGAGCCCGCCTTCGGGAAAGATCGCCTGCGTCCCGCCATCCGCCGTCGCCATCTGCACATACCGCGCCAGAACCCGCCGGTAGAGCGGCGAGCTTGCCGTGCGGCGGATGAAGTAGGCCCCCGTCGCCCGGATCAACGCGGACAGCGGCCAGACCCGCGCCCATTCGCCCACCGCATAGGAGATGGCCGAGCGTTCCGCGGCAAGCCAGGTCACCAGCACATAATCCATGTTGCTGCGGTGGTTCATCACGAAGATCACCGTCGCCGAGCGGTCGACCGCGTCGATCGCCGCGTCGACCCGACCCAGCCGGACGCGATAGAAGATGCCGCTCAACCACCGCGCAGCCCGCGTGGCAAAGCCGAAATAGACCGTCGCCGAGAAACTCGGAACGATCTCGCGGGCATACCGGCGGGCCTGCTCGAACGCGACGCTTTCGGGAATGCCGTTCGACTGCGCGTGCTCGACCACCGCCTCCATGACGTGAGGGTCGTAGATCAGCCGGGCGATCATGTCTTGCCGCTCCATCAGCTTGAATGGATCAAGCGGTCGGACGAGACGGCTGTTGACCCGCGCGACCACCCGTTCCATCCGCCGGCGGAAGAACCAGCGCACCGAGGGAAAGAGGAAATGCGACAGAAAGGCGATCAGCGCGAAGGCGAGGATCAGCAGCAAGAGCCAGTAAGGAACCGCGACGGTTTCGGTCATCAGGGCACAGTGGCACAGCCGGACGGGCCGGGCAAATCCGGGCTGGGCTGGCCTTGCACCTGCCTTTAGGCTGCGCGCGATGGACCAGGGCCTGACCACGCGATCCCACCAGAAGGGCGATGCCGCCTCGGTCGCGGTCTATTCGCCCTGCGAGCGCTACAGGTATCTACTGACGCGCACCTGGGACCCTGCGTGGCCAAGGGCGCTTTTCGTGATGCTCAATCCGTCGACCGCGACCGAGGTACAAAACGACCCGACGGTCGAGCGCTGCGAGAGGCGCGCGCGCACGCTCGGGTTCGGCGCGTTCCGCGTGACCAATATCTTCGCTTACCGGGCCACGGACCCTGCCGTCATGCGGTCCGAGTCCGATCCGGTCGGACCGGACAACGATGCTGCGATCGCGCGAAGCGCGCTTTGGGCGGATCGGATCGTCTGCGCCTGGGGCAGTCACGGCGCTTTTCTTGGGCGCGGTGCAGAGGTGGAGCGGCTGCTGCGCGCGACCGGGAGGCCGCTCTGGCATCTTGGCCTGACCAAGGGCGGCCAGCCGGGCCACCCGCTTTACATCGGCTACAACCGTCAGCCGGAACTGTGGGTCTAAGGTCAGGCGGCGAGAGGCACTTCGGTGACCAGGCGAACCGCTTCGGGACCAAGCTCGGAGATGCCTGGCAACTCTGCGACTGCCAGACCGTCGAGCAGCACCGTCATGCCCGCTTCCGAAGCGAGGAACGACAACACCGGATCAGGATGGGCCTGCGGGTCGTAAAGGACCACGATCTCGTCTGTCGCCATGTCGAAATCTTCGATCCGGGCAGGCCCCTCGCCCCCTTCCCAGCCGTCGAGTTCAAAGCGGTCGTCGCCGTCGCCGCCTGTCATCCTATCACTCGCTCCCCCGACGAGCGTGTCGTCCCCTTCGCCTCCGTTCAGGTGGTCGACCGACCGGTCGGCCGATCCGGCAAGCCGGTCGTCCCCGTCGCCCCCGTCGAGCGTGTCGGCACCCAGCCCTCCGGCAAGCGTGTCGGCTCCGGCCCCACCGGCAAGCCAGTCTTCGCCGTCGCTGCCGTCCAGCGCGTCGTCGCCCTCGCCGCCAAGCAGGCTGTCCTGACCATCGCCGCCGTCGAGCGTATCGCTGCCTCCCTGCCCAGCCAGCCAGTCATCCCCCTCGCAGCCGTTCAGCAGATCGCCATCTGCCCCGCCGGCCAGGGCATCGTCGCCGGCCCCGCCCCAGAGACTGTCCTGTCCTTCGGCCCCGTCGAGGTGATCCTCGCCCACCTCGCCCTGAAGCGCATCGTCCCCGGCGCGCCCGCCCAGCAGATCGTCGCCCCCGCCGCCCGCCACGACGTCCGCAGCGCCGCCCCCGGTCAGGATGTCGGCCTCGTCGCTGCCCGTCAGCGCCTCTGGGACTGATGGCTCGTCGGGATGGTCGTCCGAGACGGCTGCGCCCTCTTCGGGCCAGTCGAGCAGGCTTGCCTCGCCCTCGGCATCGGTCGGTGCCGCTTCGGGCTCGTCGGGTTCGTCGTCGGCCTTTGCCATCGTGATCGCCGCATCGGCGACGGCGCCTGCAAACAGGACGCCAGCGAGACCTGCAAGTGCGAGCAAGGACATCTTTCCCCTCCACGTTCCGAGCGGAGAGTCCTGCCGGATCGTGGCAACATCGCGTCCTGCCGCCGGTTGGTCCGACGACTTTTGCCGACAATCCGCGCGATCACGCGCGACGTCCGCCTGCGATTCCCGCTTCCATTTGCGTGCCAGTTCTCCTATAGGCGCGCATCCACCGGCACTGGTGGTCACCTCCACGGGCCTTGCTGGACGACATCCCGGCCTGCGCCATCACCCTCAGTTCAAGGAGATCCCGATGTCGATCACCGTCGAAGACAAGGCCCGCGTCATCAAGGAATATGCGACCAAGGAAGGCGACACTGGCTCGCCCGAGGTTCAGGTCGCCGTGCTGTCGTCGCGCATCGCCACGCTGACCGAGCATTTCAAGACCCACCGCAAGGACAACCACTCGCGCCGGGGCCTTCTGATGATGGTCGCCCAGCGCCGCAAGCTGCTCGACTACCTCAAGAAGAAAGACGAGGCGCGCTACACCGCTCTTATCGGACGGCTGGGGCTGCGCCGCTGAGGCGAAGCGAAGTTGCCGGTGGCGGCAAACGCAGAAACGGGACGCAAGAGGGGGCCGAAAGGCTCCCTCTTTCATTGTCTCGGGATCGCTGGACAATTTGACAGAAGCGCGGCTCGCCAGCCTCCGGGGGTCGTGCCGCTCCACCGGCGGAACGCGGCATTGAAAGCGGTCGGGTTCCGATAGCCGACCGACAGGGCGACGTCGCCTGACTCAAGATCGGTCAGGGCCAGCAGTTCGCGCGCGGCATGGTAGCGGGCGCTGTCGAGCTGGGCCTGAAACGAGGTGCCTTCCTCGGCAAGCCTGCGGGCCATCGCCTTGGGATGCAGACCCAGGTGCGCTGCGATCTCTGTCCGGCCCGTGTTGCCGATGACCAACGCTCCCCTCAGCAGCCTTGCGACCCTGCCGGTCCAGGTCTGCCGATTTCTTCGCAGCAGGACATCAGCCTCGGCCTCGATCGCGGTGAAGGCAGCGGCATTCGCTCCGATGACCGGCAGATCGAAGCTCGCGTGCTGCAGGACGAGCCCGGTCAAAGGTTGATCGAACCGCACAGGCCGGCCAAAAAACCGAGAATAGGGCTGCGTATCCTGCGGCTTGCGGAACGAGAACAGGACCTCGGTGACGATTGCCCGGTCGCCGGTCAGGCTGCGGAGGATGTTGAAGGCCATCGGAATGACCAACGCATAATTTTGCTGGTAGTCAACCGACGTCCGGTCAAAGGCGCCGTAGCCAAAGATCACCTGATCGCCATGCCGATGGAGAAAGCAGGTGGCCCCCTCGGTCGCCGTCGGCTGCAGCGCGATAAACCCGCCCAGGGCAGCCCCGAGCGTCGGCGCGTTCTGCATCCACCGCCCTGCCGCCCCCATGCAGCGGTGATCGAACCGCGCCCCAAGGGCCAGACCGAAATGTGCACAACCCGTCAGCGTGGC
>JANPJD010000050.1:0-58336 GCA_031425325.1 Rhodobacterales bacterium
GCTGATCGCGCCGATCGCGATGGAAGAGAAGCTGCGCTTCGCCATTCGCGAAGGCGGCCGCACCGTCGGTGCCGGCGTCGTCTCGAAGATCCTGGAATAATCGGGACGGGCGGGGGAACCGCCCCCCGCCCGATCCATACCATTCGAAGGGGGCGCGTCCGCAAGGGTGCGCCCCCTGGTCTATGATCTGACCCCATCTCTGCGGATCGCTACCATTGTCGGGCTTGACGCATGGCCGATATGTCTCACGCTTGCAGCGGGAGGACCACTATGTGCCAGATCTTTGCGGGGCAGGACCCCGCCCGCTACGAATCCGTCACGCGCCGCCTAAGGCTGAACGGACAGTCCACAAGCATCCGTCTTGAACGCGCCTTCTGGGGCATTGTAGACCGCATGGCGATCGAGGACGGCAAGACGACCCCCGCCTTCCTCTCGCGCCTGCACTCTGAAGTGCTCGAGCGAAACGGCGAGGCGTCGAACTTCACCTCGCTGCTTCGCTGCGCCTGCATGATCCGACTGGGAGAGCTGGACCAGATGCCGCTGGGGCAGATCGCAGCGGAGTGAAGCCGATAATCTGGCTGTAGTAATCCGCTACTACCACGGCGCGAACCGTCGCTCCTACCCTCGGACCCACAGCCAACGGCGTGGCAAAAGGCAGGAGGACGGATGGCCAAGGCAATCCACACGATGATCCGCGTGCTTGATGAGGCACGCTCGGCCGAGTTCTACCGCAAGGCCTTTGGCCTGACGGTCGCCGAAAGGCTGGATTTCGACAGTTTCACGCTGATCTATCTGTCAAACCCGGACTCGCCGTTCGAGGTCGAGCTGACCGTGAACAAGGGCCGGACAGATCCCTATCAGCTGGGCGACGGATACGGGCATCTCGCGGTCAGCGTGGCTGACGTAACCGCAGAACATGCCCGCTTGACAGCCGCCGGGCTGACACCGCGCAAGTTGGTCGACTTTGCCCCCGGTGGGACTGTCATCGCGCGCTTCTTCTTCATCGCCGATCCTGACGGCTACCAGATCGAGGTGCTGCAACGAGGGGGGCGCTACCTCTGATCCCCTGAACGACGACCCGGTCGATAAGCCGGGCGACCCAGCCAGATGCAAGCAAGGGAGGACTTCACATGACAGCCGAAATCTCGCGAAGCGGCATGACCCGCCGCCAGCTTCTGTCCCGCTCTGCCGCCGCCGGTGCGGCCTTTGTCGTGGGACCGGGCTTTCTCGCCGCAACGGATGCCGCATGGGCGATGGAAACCACCGCGCTCAAACCCGAAACGATGGCAACGCTCGTCCAGATGGCCCGCGACATCTATCCGCACGACCACGTTCCGACGGAGTTCTACGTCATCGCCGTGAAAGGCTACGACACCCCCGAGGCGGCCCCCGGCATCGAGGCCGGAATCGCGGCGCTTGACGCGGCGGCGCAAGGCAAGGGGCATCCGAGCTATCTCGGCACCGGGTGGGAGAGGGACCGCGTCGATCTGCTGCGCGCGATGGAGGACAGCGCCTTCTTCCAGCAGGTGCGGGGCGGTCTCGTGACGGGCCTCTACAACCAGAAGGCCGTTTGGCCGCTCTTCGGCTACGAGGGCGAAAGCTACAGCCAGGGCGGATACATCGCCCGCGGCTTCGACGACATCGCGTGGCTTTGAGGGGAGGACCGGATCATGGTTGCGAAATTCGAACAGACGGACGGATCGGTCGTCGTCATCATCGGCACCGGAGCAGGTGGCGGAGTCCTTGCCAACGAGCTGGCACAGAAGGGTGTCAAGGTCGTCGCACTCGAGGCGGGCGGACGTTATCTGCCAGAAGACTATGTGAACGACGAGTGGGAAAGCTTCGGGCAACTCGCCTGGCTTGATCCGCGCACGACAAGCGGCGACTGGCGGGTGGCAAAGGACTTCTCGGGTCTGCCCGCATGGATCGTCAAGGCAGTCGGCGGCACGACGACCCATTGGGCCGGGGCCTCGCTGCGCTTTCAGGATCACGAGTGGAAGGCGCTGACGAATTATGGCCGCGTCGACGGCGCGAACCTGCTCGACTGGCCCATCGACGGGGCCGAGATGGCCCAGTGGTACGACAAGGCCGAGGATAAGCTGGGCGTCACACGCACCGGCAACCGGCCCGGCCTGCCCGGCAACAACAACTACAAGGTCTTCGAGAAGGGCGCCCAGGCGCTTGGCTACAAGGAGGTGCACACCGGGCGCATGGCGATCCAGTCAGACGACAGCGGCGCACGGCTTGCCTGCAAGCAGACCGGCTTCTGCTTTCAGGGTTGCAAGTGGGGTGCCAAATGGTCGGCCGCCTATACCGAGATTCCGGAAGGCGAGGCGACGGGCAACCTCGAGGTGCGCGAGCGGTGTCATGCTGCCCGGATCGAGCACGACGATACGGGCAAGGTCACGGGCGTCGTCTACTTTGACGCCGAGGGCAAGGAACAGCGTCAGGCCGCACGCATCGTCTGCGTCGCAGGCAATACGATCGAAAGCCCGCGCCTTCTTTTGAACTCGGCATCGGCGATGTTCCCGGACGGTCTTGCGAACTCTTCGGGGAAGGTCGGGCGCAACTACATGCGGCACGTCACAGGCTCGGTCTACGGGGTGTTCGACAAGCCGGTGAAGATGTGGCGCGGCACCACGATGGCGGGCATCGTGCAGGACGAGGCGCGGCACGACCCGTCTCGCGGCTTCGTTGGAGGCTACGAGCTCGAGACTCTGGCACTGGGGCTGCCCTTCATGGCCGCTTTCCTCGATCCGGGCGGATGGGGGCGCGAGTTCACGACGGCGCTCGACAGCTACGAGAACATGGCGGGCATGTGGATCGTGGGTGAAGACATGCCGCAGGAGACGAACCGCGTCACGCTGAACTCCGAGGTCAAGGACCAGTTCGGCCTGCCCGCGCCCAACGTCCACTTCTCTGACCATCCGAACGACGTAGCGATGCGGAACCACGCATACGAGCGGGGAATCGCGATCTACAACGCGGTCGGTGCGACGCGGACCTTCCCGACCCCGCCCTACCCGTCGACCCACAACCTCGGAACCAACCGCATGTCCGAGAATCCGCGCGATGGCGTGGTAAACAAATGGGGCCAGACGCACGACATCCCGAACCTGTTCGTGTCGGACGGCTCGCAGTTCACCACCGGCGCGGCTGAAAACCCGACCCTGACGATCGTGGCGCTTGCCATCCGGCAGGCCGACCATATCGCGCGCGAGATGTCGGCCAACACGATCTGAACCCGGGCAATGACCCTGAAAGACGCCCTGCGGGGCGTCTTTCGCGTCCTGACGCTACAGTTCCGGCCCGACGTATCGACCGGGAAACCGCTCATCGAGATCGGCGATCAGGCGTGGCGCGTCCTCGGGGCGCAGGGCGGTCAGGATCAGGTCCAGCTTTTCCTCAAGCCGGTCATCCTCCTCCTTGGACTGCGGCGAGCCCACGAACAAAAGGAACGTCAGCCCCGCGACCTGCCAAAGCAGTTGCAGGAACTCGGACTGCCAGTTCTCGAACGTGTCCCGGCCCATCTCGATCAGCCAGCCGCTCATCTCGATCGGGGCACCGTGGGTCTGCTGCTCGGCGACATAGGCGAACCAGCCGAACGTCCAGTGCCCAAGGAACGAGGCCGCGAAAAGCACCAGCGTGATCCAGCCGAAGCCATACTTCTTGAAGATGCCCATGGCGACGCTCCGGGTCCGCGCCGCACCTACCGGCGGCGAGCGGTCAACCCGCACTGTCCATCGAGGTTCCTGTCGTCCGCAGTCACCGCTGCAGGATCGCCCTTGATTTCCGCAACCCCTTGGCGTACCTCCCGCCCACCGCAGGAGTTTAGCTCAGTTGGTAGAGCATCGGTCTCCAAAACCGAGGGTCGTGGGTTCGAGTCCCCCAACTCCTGCCAGTCATTCCGGGATCAGACGAAGGCCGCGAGCATTCCACAACGATGGGATCGACGCACCCTTGTCCCAGCCGCCCCTTTGCATTGTTGTCGGTCCTGTCTGCACGGAAGCGCCACCGCTCCTGACCGCCCGGGGCGGAACTAGGCAGGGCGTTCAGGCATTCTGACGAGGAAAAGCTTGACCTCGGTCCGTTTGATGGCCGATCTGGTCATGTCATGCCCTTGTCGGATTTTGCCCGTGCTGAACATCTTCCAACGCCTGCTTTGTCTGGTCGCCTTTGGCGCCCTGACCGCCTGCGGGCCTGCACCGCAGGTCACCATGGGCGTCAACCCCATGTATGAAGGCGTGCCCGACGGCGCGTTCTTCGTGCCGCCGGTTCCGCCGCGCTACCTGATCAAGAGCAATATCCGACAGGAAGTCGACTACCTTGGTCCTGACGAACCTGGCTCGATCGTGGTCGATATCTTCGCGCGCCGCCTCTATCACGTTCAGGAAGGCGGTCGCGCAACACGCTATGCCATCGCCGTGGGGCGTGAGGGGCTGTCCTTCAAGGGCAGCGGCGTGATCGGTCGCAAGGCCGAGTGGCCGTCCTGGACGCCGACGCGCAACATGATCCGCACCCAGCCAGAAACCTATGCCCAGTTCGCCGGCGGCCTGCCGGGCGGGCTCGAGAATCCGCTCGGGGCGCGGGCGCTTTATCTCTACCGGGGCGGGCGGGACACCTATTTCCGCATCCATGGCACCATCGATCCCGCGTCGATCGGCAGGGCAACCTCGGCCGGGTGCATCCGCTTGTTCAATCAGGATGCCATGCATCTTTTCAACAATGTCGAGCTTGGCACGCGCGTCCACGTGCGGACCAAGGCCGAGTCCGTGGCGCTTGAAGGCGAATGGATCGACGACGAGTTCGGCCGCATCGTGCGCGTCCCCGACGGCATGTCGGTGGACGAGGCTTTGGGCCATGTCGCCAAGCGCAGGGCAGCCCTGCCGCCCGAGCCTGTGGCGCAGATTTCTGGGCCCGGGACGGAAATCACCGATCCGCTTGGCGCCGACCGCCGCGCGTTCGAGGCGCAGCAGGGCTGAAGGGCGGCCTAGATTCGGATCACGTAGTCCTTCAGCGTCGTCTGGACGACCTCCCACACGCCCTGAAATCCCGGCCGGATAACAAGGCTGTCCCCCGCCCGCAGGGTCGTGGTGCCGCCGCCATCTTCATGCAGCAGCGAGATGCCCTCGACGATGTGGACATATTCCCACTCGCTGTAGCTCACGCGCCAGGCGCCGGGCGTCGACTGCCACAGGCCGCAGAACAGGCCGTCGCGCTCTTCTATGGACCATGTGGTGTGGACCGGGTCACCGGATACGAGACGGGCGTGGTCCGGTCGCGTGACCTCGGGGGGCACGACGCTGCGGTCGACACGGACAAGATGGGTCATTGCGGCAGCCTCCGGACAGTCTGTTCCTGACTACCTTGCGAGGGCGGCTCTGGCGAGAGGCGGCGATGCGCGATCCGCAATGGTCAAGCAGACCCGCCGGGGGTATGAACCGCTTGGGCCAATCATCGGAGTTCGCAGCATGAGCGCATCCGCCCCCGCAGCACGCCGACTTGCGCCGACCGACATCCTGGCCCGCAAGGGGCACGAGCCCGTCGTCTGCCTGACGGCCTACAGCACGCCGGTCGCCCGCCTTGCCGATCCGCATTGCGACGTCCTTCTCGTAGGCGACAGCGTCGGGATGGTGATCCACGGCCTGCCCTCGACGCTTGGCGTGACGCTTGAGATGATGATCCTCCATGGCCGCGCCGTCATGCGCGGGGCGACGCGGGCGCTGGTCGTGATCGACATGCCCTTCGGCAGTTACGAGGAAAGCCCGGCGCAGGCCTTTCGCAACGCCTCGCGCGTGCTGGCCGAGACCGGCGCGGGAGCAATCAAGCTTGAGGGCGGCGTCCACATGGCCGAGACGATCGCCTTCCTTGTTGCGCGCGGCGTTCCGGTGATGGCGCATGTCGGGCTGACGCCGCAGGCGGTGAACGTGTTCGGAGGCTACAAGGTGCAGGGCCGCGCCGCCGACGCTAAGCGCGTCCTCGACGACGCAAAGGCCGTCGCTGAGGCGGGGGCCTTCTCGGTCGTGCTCGAGAAGATACCCGAGGGGCTGGCGCGCGAGATCACCGGGGCGATCCCGATCCCGACGATCGGCATCGGGGCCTCGGTCGACTGCGACGGTCAGGTTCTGGTCATCGACGATATGCTGGGCCTGTTCACCGACTTCCGCCCCAAGTTCGTGCGTCGCTATGCCGAGCTTGGACAGGCGACGGGAGACGCCGTGGCCGCCTATGCAGCGGATGTGCGCGCCCGCCGCTTTCCAGGCCCCGAGCATGTCTTTCCCGACGCGGAGCCCGGCAAGTGACCGAAATCCTGCGGACGGTCGCCGATCTGCGCGACCGCGTCGGTCCCTGGAAGGCGGCGGGAGACGTCGTCGGCGTCGTGCCGACGATGGGCGCACTGCATGATGGTCACCTCAGCCTCGTGCGCGCCGCACAGGGCGAGTGCCAACGCGTCATCGTGACGATCTTCGTCAATCCTGCACAGTTCGACGATCCCGCCGATCTTGACCGCTATCCCCGGACCGAGGCCGCGGACCTGGCGCTTCTGACGCCGATTGGCGTCGACGTCGTGTTCGCGCCATCTCAGTCCGAGGTCTATCCGGCAGGCTTCGCAAGCAACGTCCGGGTCGGCGGAATCGCCAAACGTCTGGAAGGGCTGCACCGGCCCGGCCATTTCGATGGCGTGGCAACCGTCGTCGCCAAGCTGTTCGGCATGTCTCAGGCAGACCGCGCCTATTTCGGCGAGAAGGACTGGCAGCAGCTTCAGGTGGTCAGGCGGCTGGCCCGCGATCTCGACATGGCATCCAAGGTGGTCGGCTGCCCCACGATCCGCGAGGCCGACGGACTTGCCCGGTCGTCCCGCAATGCGCGTCTTTCGCCGGACGCGCGGGCCACCGCAGCCGCGCTGCCGCGCGTAATGGCGGATGTTGCAGCACGACTACGCGGAGGGGCGGACGTGACGGACACGCTTGCCTCGGGCCAAAGGGCGCTGACCGAGGCGGGGGTCGAGAGGGTCGAATATCTTGACCTCTGCGACAGCGAGACACTGCTCTGGCTCGACCGGCTCGACGGCCCTGCCCGGCTTCTTGCAGCAGTTTGGGTGGGGGGCGTGCGGCTGATCGACAACATCGCCGTCTAGCCGACCAGGCGGCGACTGGTGACCCCGGCGTGATTGAAAGACTTCGAGCAAAAACAACACATTCGCCTGCCCAACCTAGCGAAAACGACCCATTGAAACCGTTGCGGAATTTCCGCAGTTGCCCAACCCCGCCCGATACCCCGGAAAACGAAAACCCCGGCGCGCTGGCGGGCGCAACCGGGGCAATGTCGAATGGTCAGGCGACGACGGGTGAAGGTTACGCGAAGCGGTCGCGCAGCGCAATTTCGATGTATGCGCTCGACCGCCATAAGCGGGTCGCGCGGATGGTCGGTTATGCCCTAACCGCCGATGATCCCGGAATCTGGAACGACACTGCCTTCGTCCTGTCCCGGCGGTTGACGCAGCTCGAGCTGGCATCGATGGCCTACGCGGCTCTGAGTGCTCTGGATCCGGACGCTCGCTTGCCGGTCTTTAAGTCAGCGGGAGGCGAACTAACCACTCACAGCCCCGTGCCGCCGCTGCTGGGCCTGATGGACGAGGCGAGTTTCTGGGCAGACTTGGCCTCGCGCAATGAGCTGAAAGCCTACGCCCTCGCCTGCTACAAGCGGATGCCCCCGAAGGACCAAGCGGCCTTTTGGGCCCATGTCGGGAAGGCTGCGTGATGCCTGACATCACATTCGAGGCAATGGCAAAGCAGGACCGGGATCACCGATCCGCAATGGGGCGCGTCGGTCCGTCCGACGAACTACCGCCCGAAGGTCTGGACAACGTTTTTCACATTCGCCGCGACGATGGCGCCGATCGCGAGTCTCCGCCGCTCTCGGCATACGAGGCCGAGCTCGAGCTTAGTGGCGCGCGCAGCCCGATCATTCCCTCGCCAAAGCGCACCAGCCGCTTCTACAGCGCGGCCGAGCTGGGCGGGCGTCATGTCCCGCCCCGCGAGTGGCTGGTGGACGATTTGGTGCCCCAGAAGACCGTAACGCTGATGAGCGGCGATGGCGGGACGGGCAAGTCGCTTCTGGCGCTGCAGCTCGCGATCGCTGCCGTAACCGGCACGGCCTGGCTCGGGCGTCCGGTGCAAGCGGGCCGCGTGATCTACTTCACAGCCGAGGATGACGAAGACGAGCTGCACCGTCGGATCGACGACATTCTGTGCGCCGGCGGCCTGTCCTACGACCAGCTGGCCGGGCTCACGCTGCGCTCGCTCGCGGGCGAAGATGCGCTGCTTGCTGTCGAGACGCAGACGGCGCTCATCCAGTCGACGCTTTTCGACGAGCTCGAGACGCAGGCCGAGTCCGATGGGCCGGTGCTGATCGTGATCGACACCTTGGCCAACGTGTATCCGTCGAACGAGAACGATCGCGCCAAGGTTCGGCAGTTCGTCGGCATCCTCCTTAGCCTCGCATTGAAGCGCAGATGTGCCGTCATGCTGCTCTCGCATCCATCCCTTTCGGGCATGTTGTCCGGCTCTGGTATGTCGGGCAACACGGCCTGGAGCAACAGCGTCCGAAGCCGCCTCTACCTGAAGCGCGTCGTTGCGGACGGCGAAGAGCACGATCCTGACAAGCGGGTTCTAGCCACGAAGAAGGCCAATTACGGGCCCCCCGGCGGCGAGATCGCCATGACCTGGCGGGACGGAGTTTTCGTCGCCGAGGGTACGCCGGACGGGCTCGACAGGATGGCTGTGGGCGCGAAGGCCGAGCGGGTGTTCCTCGAGCTGCTGGACAAGCACACCGCTCAGGGGCGTCGCGTCAACGCCAATGGGGGATCGCTCTATGCGCCCAAGGTGTTCGCCGAAAGTGCCGAGAGTGAGGGCATTACCAAGCGAGCCTTCAAGGCAGCGATGGATGGTCTGTTCCATGCCGAGACGATCAAGATGGTGAAGACAGGCCCGGTATCGAGGCCCGTCACATACCTTGCGAGGGCTGAAGAATGACCCTTCATCCCCGCTTCAACCCCGCTTCAACCCCACCTTCGAAAGTGCCTTCATCCCCGCTTCAACCCCGCTTCATCCCCCATTCGCCATATATCCCTATAACCCTATGGGGGGTTGAAACCCGCTTGGCGCGGTTCCACCCCTACCGGGCCGGCCTCCGATCTCTAGGCCTCTCGGTCGGTGACCGGCGTCCTGAGCTTTTTTGCGCCAATGTCAAAATTCGGACCGGGGGTCAGGTTGTAAATCGGCCGACCGCGGCGGTTGGTCCGCTCGCGAAAGCTCTTGCCTTTTCAGCGGGCCTCGCGGCAAATGCCGGCAGTGAGCGCGGGATGCGCCGCTACCCCACCTGGACCAGCGGGATGCTGGACGGATGGCTGAACCACTCGGGCAACCGAGCGATTTCGCTTTTCCCAACGGTGCGGGCATGAACCTCAGCAAGCGCGACTTGAACGATCCTCGGCTTAGCCCGTCCATCGAGACCCGGTTCTCGGCGAAGGATGGACGCGGCGAGATCGAGGGCCTGGCGGCCGGCTTCGGCGATGCCCTGCCGGACAGCTACGGCGACACGATCAGCTTCGGTGCCTTCGCGGCCTCGTTGGCTGAGCACAAGGCCCGGGGCACCGCGCCTGTCATGCTCTGGCAGCACGACACGTCCGAGCCCATCGGCGTCTGGACGAAGCTGCAGGAGAGCTCGCAGGGCCTGCAGGTCTGGGGCCAGATCAACCTCGACACCCAGCGCGGCCGGGAGGCCCTGTCGCTCCTGAAGCAGGGCGCGTTCCGCGGCCTCTCGATCGGCTTCACGATGAAGGCGGCCGAGCGGCGCACCGATGGCGGCCGCCGCATCACGGCGGCCGAGCTGTGGGAAATCTCGCTCGTCACCATGCCCGCTCGCCGTGAGGCGCAGGTCGCCGAGGTCCGGAGCATCCGCGACCTCGAGGCCGCACTCCGCGCAGGCGGGCTCACACGCGGCGCAGCTGCGCTGGCAGCGCGGGGCGGCTGGCCTGCCCTCGCCAAGAAAACCGACGATTCCGAAACCCTGCTGGAGCTCGAGCGCATGCTGCGGGCGACGGCGAAAACTCTCTAGGAGCATCCCATGCGACACCTGAACCTGATGACCCGGAGCCACGCTGCGCTGCTCGCCGCTGCTCCCGTGCTCGAGACTCGTGACGATCCCGACGCGCTGGCATCCGTCCAGCGCACGCTGCAGGAGATCGAGCGCAAGACGGCCGAGGCTGCGAAGGCCGGCGAGAAGATCGAAGGCCTCGACGACCTGATCAAGCAGCTGTCGTCGCGCGTCGACCAGATGGAAACTCGCGCGGCGCGCCCTGGTGCCCCGCGGCCCGGCGATGCTCCGTACGAAACCCGCGAGACCCGCGAACACGTCGAGGCCTTCCGCCACTGGCTCCGCAATCCCGCGGATCGCCGGACGCAGGCCGCTCTTGTCGAGGCGGAACAGGCTGCAGCCGGGCCGATGGAACGCCGCCTGACGTCCGGCCTGACCGGCGTGGACGGCGGCCACCTGATCCCCGCTCCGGTGGCTCTCGACATCGTCAAGCGCGTGACGACCATCTCGCCGATCCGCGGAATCGCCCGCACCGTGATGGTCAGCTCGACGCAGACGAAGTTCCCGCTGGATCGGGCCGGCACGGCTTCGGGCTGGGTGGCCGAAGGCGGGGCTCGGACCGCCACGGCCGAACCTGTTCTGGATCTCCGCACGCCGACGTTCGGGACCGAGTTCTGCCTTGTCAGTGCGACCGAGGAAATCCTTATGGACGGCGCGATCGATATCGCCGCTTGGCTGGCCGACGCGACGGTGACAGCGCTGGCGGCGGCCGAGGGCCTGGCCTTTGTCTCGGGCAACGGCACAGCGCGCCCGACGGGCTTCCTGGCAGGCCCGGCGCCGGTGGCAACGGCTGATGCGACGCGAGCCAGCGGGACGCTGCAGTACATCCCGACGGCCAACGCATCCCTGATCACGGCCGACTCCCTGACGACCCTCTATTTCTCGCTGAAGGCCGCGCATCGCGCGTCGGCCGTCTGGGTCATGTCGAGCGCGACGGCTGCAGCCGTGATGCTGCTGAAGGACGGCCAGGGTCGCAGCTTTTGGCAGCCGAGCCTGGCCGAGGGCAACCCTGCGACGCTGCTGGGGCGCCCCGTGGTCTACGCCGAGGACATGCCGGGTGTGGGGGCCAACGCCTTCCCGATCGCCTTCGGGAACTTTCGCGCGGGCTACCTGGTTGCGGACCAAGGTGGCTTGCGCGTCACCTACGACGACGTGACGACGATGGGCCAGGTGCGCTGGTACGTGCGCCGTCGCGTGGGTGGCTGCATCCTCGACAGCGAGGCGATCAAGGTTCTTCGGGTCTCGACGACCTGATCACAATGGGCGGCCTTATGGGGCCGCCCTCTGACCGAGAGGACGCCATGGACATTTCTCACCACCTAGACGATGCGCCGCCGGATGTCCTTGCAGACTTCGGCAAGATGGCTGTCTGGTTCACTCGCGCCAGTCGGGCCGACCTGATCGATGTCGCCGATCTGCTTACTAAGGCTCAGGCCGTCTGGTTTGAATCCGCGAACACGTGGCGCGAGGCGGGCAACGCTGAAGAGCTCCGCAAGGCCATGGGTGTGATCGCGGTGCTCACAGAGGCGCTGCAGGACGCGAACCACCGGTGTGGCGTGACACCAGAGGCCTCACGACTATAAGCTGAGCTTTCAGCACCTGAGTGCCGGTATGTAACTTCGGATGGTCCTACAGAGCGCCGTAGGCTTCATCAAAGGTCCGTGGACGTCGAGAGAGGCTTGCAAGTTTGGCACGCATCTCTTCAACGTAGGCCCGCTCAGATTTTGCTTTTACATTCGCAGCTCGAATAGCGCGGATTCCGCAGTGAGCATTGTTGCCTTCGATGGGGTCGGATACGACCTCAAAAGCACGTTTAGACATGACGGTGCAACTGCGAAGCTCGCCACAGCTGAGCGTGGTAATGAGCTCCAGGGTGCGGATGTACCTTATTCCATCAGCGTTTGCTTTCTGGCCTGCGGCAATGCCTTCCATGACTGAACGCTTCGCCATGTCGACCCTGTCGCAGCTTACATGGTGCCCTGGCCCACTTAGGTCATCCTTGCGGAATGCACTCGGCAAGACTTGATTGCCCTCCAAGTCATCGGGCGACCAGACAAGCTTGTAGAGATCGAGGTCGTCAGGTAGCAAACCATTCCTCAGGCAGCCAGAGTGCGCTTCTCAAAAATGCCCGAGGCGAGCAAATGCATAAGTTTAGGTGGAAGGGGAGCCCCTAAGGGCTCTTCGTTCGAACGGATCTCGCGCACACCGTCCGTCGCAAAAAATGAGTAGGTTGCGTCACCGTACGACGTCATCGAAGCCATGGCGTCTTCGTCCACCCAGAAAAGGCAAACATAGCCGTCCTCATCAATGCTTATCATCGGTCGAGAAACGTCTGGCAGTTCGATGGCAAGATGCGAAATCAGCTCAACGGCATCTTCGAGCGCGGCCGTCTGCGTTTCAACTGCCTCATCAAGCAAATCGCCGTCATGCTTTGGTGACTGAGCGCGGAGGCTTACGATCGCCTGATCGGCCCAGGGAGCTATCTGTGATCCCACTTGCCTCGAGCTCGCTGCACTCACGACCGTCTTTGAGGTGAAGGACTCGGACAACCCATCTTCCGGCTGAACATGTGCTGCTTGGGGCTCTGTCTTGTCGCTCGTTCCTTCAGATAGCTGCTCGAAGAGCCAGGGGGCCGCAACCTCATGGCTGTCCGGATTGCGAACTGCAAAGCTGGTTCCAGGGCTCGAGATGAAAATCATCGGCAATACATATGGGAGGCCAGCTACGAGCGTACCGATCATGATGATATCCCAACCGAGGCATGCAGGTGCGGGGAGAGCACCTTCTTAAAGTGAAGATCTGTCGTCTGATGTAAGAGATCAAGATTGCTGTCCCACCCGGCCATTTCAAGGCTGTTGTGCGGAGACCTCAGGTCGGCTCGAGTTGTCAGCTGCAAACTTCTCGCCGGTTCCTCACGACCAAGCACCTGGCCATCTTGAGCATCCATATTCTGGTTCACCAGAAGAATGGCTTCTCCAGAGGTTTCATACCATCCGCGGTGAAGGTGCCAGAGTTGGCGACCCTCTATCGCTTCGCTCGAGAGGACATTTTCAAGCCCCGGAAAGATGCCTGGAATGGCCGCATCCGTCGCTCGTCCTTCAAAGATGAACCTGTCGATGTATTCTAGACTGATCAGACCAAAAGTCAGTGCATCGGAGGCTCGCTGAAGAGCATCCTGCGCCACCTTCCTGACACGCTGCACCATCGCCGACCATCGATGATAGTCGCTAGACTCGTAGATGAAGGTGGCGCCGTCAAAAACACATGCTTCGACGGGCACATTGTTGGAAGCAAATCTCTCAAATTTCCAGCCGGGTGGCAGTGCGGCCTGCGGCGCAACTTGCGGCGCTCCAGACGGATCCACCATGACGTTGAAGCTTGTAGTCGAGACTGGTGTCGGACCCTGCATCCTCGTCTCAGACTGAGTCTTCTGGATCGAGGCCGCCATCTGCCGGGAGATTTTTGCCGGCACGGGTTCGGTAAACTGAACGGTCAAACGAACCCGCTCGATCGCGTTTCGGGAATGCAGCGGGCGCCAAGTCATCAGAGATTGCTATCCTTATGGGTCCTTACCCACATGGTAAGCGGGGTACGCGAAGCATCTCTGTCGATCAACAAGAAACTCTGAACCTGGAGAACGCAGGTCGGGTTCGACAACTTGTTGCTTCATCGTGGTGCGCATCCTGGTTCCGCCGCGCGGCAAGGTTCAGCGCAGCGCTTAAAGCAAGCCATCGATCCAGCGCGGCGGCCTCGCTGCGCGCGACGCGCATCAAGGCGCGGGCGGTCCGGAAGGCTGGCCAGCTGCTGGCCCAGATCGAGCCCGCTAAGCCGGGCCCGAAGCCAGAGTTAGGTGGGGGCAACCATACCGAATTGTCGCGCGCAGACGCGGCCCGCGAAGCCGGGATGTCTAAGCATCAGCAGGTTCAGGCGACGCGCGTTCGCTCTATTGCATCAAGTCGCGACTGTAGGCCTTGATGCCTTCCAGTTGGCCAGGAAGGCCTGCTGCCTGGCAAGACGTTCCTCTACTTGAAGAGGAGTTGCGCGCGCATATCCCGTGCGCTGGCCGTAAATTGCGTTGTTCTCGGTGTAGCGCCTGCCAAAGCCCCAAACGTGCAAGATGAGTTTCCGTTTGTAGAGTCGAGACACTGCCCTGCTAACAGACGACCGGTTGGAAGCCGTTTCCTCTAGTCCAAGAAGATCGACGAGCTCTCGCCGCGTGGGGGCGTCTTGGCACTTCATGCCTTCTTTCCAATCGGGAAGGATGTCCAAAATCCTACGTTGTAGCTCGCTAAGCCCACGCCCCATGCAACCCTCCTATCGGTTACAAAATGCCAAGTTGGGTTTTTGTAACCGATAGCATTCCCGCGGTCACTTCTTAAGCCTCACGCCCGGCCCGCCCCCGTTCTCGGCGATAAACTCGACGCCAGCGGCCCCTAGCGCGGCTTGGAGCGCAGCAACGGAAGGTTGCGCGACGGCTCTTCGCTGACGTTCGAAATCCACGACGGTGGAGAGACCGACCGAAGCCGCTTGGGCAAGATCAGGCTGCGTCATATTGACGAGGGCGCGAGCAGCTCGGCATTGGGCAGGCGTCATATCAACAGTTCCTGTTGACTGGTTGGGGAGGGAAGCGTATCAACATTTGATGTTGATAACCCCTCACAGGAGACAAAGCAATGCTCACCGAACCGATCGCCACGACCCTCGCCGCCCTCAAGGTGACCGAGCTCACCACCGTCACCGCGCGGATCGCGCACTGGGCCGGGCTCTTCGACCTGCCCATGCCGCAGATCAGGTACACCCGCGGCAAGCCGGAGACCGATGCGAACATGCTCGTGGACGAGACGCTCGTGCTCTGGATTTGTGACGCTCACGCTGACTTCAACTGGATCCTCTTCGGGTGCCCGGCTTCGCTGTGCCAAGTCTACCGCCAGGTCGACGAGGCGATGCATGGGGAGAAGCGGGCGGCGTAACGGGCGGCGCGTTTCTCGTTGCGGTCCGTAGAGAAACGCGCTACACGTTCCTCTATCAAATAGGAGCGCGTCCAGATGGACATTCTGAACCGCAAGTTCTCGGCCAATTCCGTCGCGCTGGCCACCGGCGCCACCTCGAAGCAGATCACCGACTGGTGCAATCAAGGGCTGATCATGGGGCAGCGTGAGCCGCTCGGCCGAGGCCACCGGCGCGAGTTTTCGTTCTTCAATGTCATGGAGATCGCTTTGGCGCTTGAGCTGGTGGAGATCGGCGTCAGGGCGCCTGGCGACGCATTCCGCGCAGCGCAGCGCGTCTCGCATACCGGGGACGGGGATTTCGAGTGGGCCGAGGATGAAGGTGTCAGAGATAAGGCACCGCACCGATGGCCCGGGCTGCCGTTCCATTACAGCGAAGGCGACACATTCGCTTTTGTCGCCGGCAGCAAGAGCACTGTTGCGATCGGCGATTCCCTTAAAGACGTTCTGCGTGCCCTTGGGCAACCGGCTGGCTTTATCGCATTGAACGTCAGCGCCGTCTTTCATGCCGTCATGTTGCGTATGGCTTTGTCGAGCGCCGAGGTGCTGGACGAGATCTACGAGGGCGCGATCGACTGATGGCCCGCCGCCCTTCTCCCCTGACGCAGAAAGCGCTGACCGGCTACGCGAAGTCGATGCAGGCGGCGGGCGTCGCCGAGTGGTCTATAGACGTGGCTGCCCCGGACGGAACGCTGATCAGGATCACTGCAGGTGCGCCGCAGGGCGCGCGCGTCGGCAGCACAATCGACAAGCTGTTGGGCATTCACGATGGCTAAGAAGCGCAATCCCTTCCCCGGCGTGGGCAACACTCCCGCGGTCGACCGACACGGCGTCAAACGCTGGCGCCTCCGCAAGACGATCAATGGGCGCAAGATCGACGTGTATCTGCCGGGCAGCTACGGTTCGGCAGAGTTTCGCATCGCTTACGAGGCTGCGGTCAACCCGGCTCCCACAGCACCGAAGACGGCCGGTGCTTTCGGGACGTTCGATCATGTCATCACGACCTACCGTGGGAACAAGAAGTTTCTCAACCTCGCGGACACGACTCGCTATGCGAAGGGCAAGCGGCTGGACGCAATCCGCGGCATGATCGGGCCCGCGCACCTGTCGGAACTGCTGCCCTACCAGATCGAGGTCATGATGGACCGCAAGGGCGGCCCCGACGCTGCCAACCGGCTGGCAAAGGAAATCTCTGAGATCTTCAACTTCGCTCGCAAGAAGTTGGGCCTCGATCTGCGTGACCCGACGATCGGCATCGATCATCGTAAGACCCGTGAGGGCGGCTTCCACTCCTGGACGAAAGAGCAGGTTGAACAGTACCGGGCTTTTCATCCGAGCGGCACAATGCCTCGGATGGCCCTTGAGCTCATGCTCGCGACCGGTGCCGCTCGGCAGGATGCGTGCCGCCTCGGCCCGCTGAACATCAAGGGCGATGCGATCTACTACCGGCGCGGCAAGACCGGACAGGCGGCCGAGCTGGAGCTTGCCTACATGGGCGACTTCATTGCCGAGATAGTGCAGCTGCCGCCAGGGGCAGACACCTTCATCACCTACAACGAGGGCCAGCGCTACACCTCGGAAAGCTTCGGCAACTGGTTCGCGGAACAGTGCGACGCAGCCGGGCTGCCGAGCGTCTGCCGGGCGCACGGGCTGCGTAAGCGCGGCGCAGTGGTGCTCGCCGAGGGCGGCGCAACTGTTCTGCAGATCATGGCCTTCCTGGGTCACAAGACGCCGCGCGAGGCGACTCGTTACTTCGAAGCGGCGAACCGGAAGAAGATGGCTGGGGCCGGGATGGCCCTGGTTTACGAGCGGAAAGTGTCCAACCTCGCAGATTGGTTGGGCAAATCTACAGCGCAAACCACTGTGAAACAGGGATAAGTTCGAATGCGTGGTGACCCCGGCGTGATTCGAACACGCGGCCTACGGTTTAGGAAACCGCCGCTCTATCCAGCTGAGCTACGGGGCCTGTCGCGGTTCCCTACATGCGGCGAAACAGGCTTGGGTGCAACCTCGGGAATGTCGCGACGTTCCCCTGTCGGCCGCCTTTAAGAAGATCGCCCGAGCCGCTAGGAAGGATTGAACCGATGCGAGGCCGCTCTTGACCCGTTCCCCTCCCCCCCGCCGCCCCCTGACGCTCCGCGATGTCTCCGAAGCGTCAGGCGTCAGCGAAATGACGGTCAGCCGGGTCCTGCGAGGCCGGGGAGAAGTGTCCGAGGCGACACGCGCGCGCGTGCTCGAAGCGTCGCGACTGCTTGGCTATGTGCCCAACAAGATCGCGGGCGCCCTGGCAAGCCAGCGGGTCAATCTTGTCGCCGTCGTGATTCCGTCCCTGTCCAACATGGTGTTCCCCGAGGTTCTGACGGGCATCTCGGACGGGCTCGAGGGGACCGGGCTTCAGCCGGTGGTCGGGGTCACGAACTACTCGCCCGCCAAGGAAGAATCCGTGCTTTACGAGATGCTGTCCTGGCGGCCGTCAGGCGTCATCCTTGCGGGGCTCGAGCATACGGCGTCGGCGCGGGCGATGCTTCTGGCGGCGGACATCCCGATCGTCGAGATCATGGATGTGGACGGCGAGCCGGTGGATAGCGCGGTCGGGATATCGCATGTCCGCGCCGGGCGGCAGATGGCCGAAGCGATCGTGGCGGCGGGCCATCGCCGGATCGGCTTCCTCGGCACCAAGATGCCCGACGACCATAGGGCGCGAAAGCGGCTCGAGGGCTTCGAGGCGGCTCTGGCCGAGGCGGGCCTGGCGGTCGAGGACCGCGAGTTCTACTCGGGCGGCTCGGCCCTTCTGAAAGGGCGCGAAATGACGGCGGCCATGCTCGCGCGGTCGCCTGACCTCGATTTTCTCTACTACTCGAACGACATGATCGGGGCCGGGGGTCTTCTGTGGTGCCTGCATCAGGGCCTCGACGTTCCCGGCCGCATCGGGCTCGCGGGGTTCAATGGCGTCGAACTGCTGGACGGGCTTCCGCGCCGACTGGCCACCATGGATGCCTGCCGGCTAGAGATCGGCCAGATCGCGGCCGCCATCGTCTCGGGCCTTTGGACAGGCGAGAAAGTGGTCCGGCTGACGCCGACACTTCAGCCGGGCGACACGATCCGTCAATGAAAAAAGCCCGCCAGGCGCAAGGCGTGGCGGGCAGGTCGCCATCCGGGCATGACCGGACGGCGGGCGGTAACCTCGGTCGGGATCAGTGGGCGGCGTCGCCCATCTCGGCCCGGATCTGCTGGCGCAGGATGTCGATCGGAATGTCCTGACCGTCACGCTTGAAGTGCCAGTAGGTCCAGCCGTTGCAGCTTGGCGCGCCTTCAAGCGCCGCGCCGACCTGATGGATGGAGCCCTTGGCGTTTTCGGCGATCAGGGTGCCGTCCGCGCGCACCTTGGCGCTGTGCCGCCGCCCTGGAGAGGTCAGCACCTCGCCCGGACGCAGCATCCCGCGCTCGACCACCTGACCGAAGGGCACGCGCGGCTCGGTCCGCTTCGAGCCGGTGATCTCGAGTGCCGAGCGGTCATAGGGACGCACCCGGTCAAGACGTGCGGCGGCGGCGGCGCGATAGGCAGCCTCGCGTTCGATCCCGACGAAGTGACGACCCAGCATCTTCGCGACCGCCCCCGTCGTTCCCGTGCCAAAGAACGGGTCAAGCACGACATCGCCGGGGTTCGTCGTGGCGATCAGGATGCGGTGCAGCAGCGCCTCGGGCTTCTGCGTGGGATGCGCCTTGTCGCCGTTGGCGTCCTTCAGCCTTTCGTGTCCGGTACACAGCGGAATGACCCAGTCCGAGCGCATCTGCACGCCGTCGTTCAGCTCCTTGAGGGCTTCGTAGTTGAAGGTATAGCGACTGTCCTCGTCGCGGCTGGCCCAGATCAGCGTCTCATGCGCGTTGGTCAGCCGCTTGCCGCGAAAGTTCGGCATCGGGTTCGCCTTGCGCCAGACTACATCGTTCAGCACCCAGTAGCCCTGATCCTGAAGCGCCGCGCCTACGCGAAAGATGTTGTGATAGCTGCCGATCACCCAGAGCGCGCCGTTCGGCTTGAGAAGGCGACGCGCCGCCGCAAGCCAGTCGCGGGTGAAACGGTCATAGGCCGCGAAGCTCGCGAACTGGTCCCAGTGGTCGTCAACCGCATCGACCATCGAATTGTCGGGGCGGTGCAGATCGCCCTTCAATTGCAGATTGTAGGGCGGGTCGGCGAAGATCAGATCGACACTGCCGGCGGGAAGGCCGTTCATCACCGAGATGCAGTCGCCCGCAAGGATCTGGTTCAGCGGAAGCGTGGCGCCCGCCGGGTTGTCTGTCGTCGTCATCTTTGCCTCTGCCCCGCGGCTTTTGCGCCGTCTGTCCGTTGAGACAAGGATGAGTCATGGCCGACTCGTCGTCAAATTCTTTATTGAATCAAGAGCTTACTGAAACCCCTTGATACAAGATGTTGTGCACCGGCCGGAACGACCGCCTATGCACGGGGGTCACGCCAAGCTGACCAAGGGCCGCGACATGCGCGCGGGTCGGATAGCCTGCGTTCTGCTCCCAGCCATAGCCGGGATGTTGTTGCGCCAAATCCACCATCAGCCGGTCGCGCGTGACCTTGGCAATGATCGAGGCCGCCGCGATCGACAGGCAGAGCGCATCACCGCCGATCACCGTCTCAGCCCGGCAGGACAGGTCGCGCGGCACCATGTTGCCGTCGATCAGCACATGATCCGGCACGAAGGATAGGGCTGCCACCGCGCGGCACATCGCAAGGTGGCTGGCGCGCAGGATGTTGATCTCGTCGATTTCTTCGACCGAGGCATGGCCGATCCCGATCTGGGCGCAGTCGAGCAGGGCTGCGAACAACGCCTCGCGCTGGCGTGCCGTCAGTTGCTTGGAATCGCCGAGGCCCGGCGGGATGCAGTCGGGATCAAGCCGGACCGCCGCCGCCGTCACCGGGCCCGCCAGCGGACCGCGCCCCGCCTCGTCGACCCCGACCACAAGCTGCGCGCCGCCAAGGCGGGCCAGCGTCTCGAACTGGAAATGCGGGGCGTCCATGAGAAAGGAGTGCCGCAGGAGCGCATGAAAGAAAAGGGGGGAGGCTGCTCACCCCTCCCCCCTTCCGGCCCATGGTCGCCGAGGCGACCGGCGAGCCTAGCGCCACCGTTCGATGCGGTAGCCCGCATCGCGCAGACATTCCGCCTCGTAGACGCGACCCTGCCAGTCGCGGCTGCGGATCTGCTGGGCGCAATAGCCGGGCAAGCCACGTGCCACGCCCTCGCGGCGCAGGCAGGCCTCGGTGTAGTAAGTCGTTGGATAGCCGTTGCCGACTTCAAGGGCACAGACCGCAGGCAGGCGCGGTCCACGGCGGTCCACCCGGTGCTGCGGTTGCTGGTAAAAGCCCGGCCGAGGGTTACGGTCATCGCGCCAAGCCGGATAATCGTCACGCCATGCTGGATACTGGGCCTGCGGCACCGGCTGCTGGCGCGTCACACGCTGGTTGCCCCGGTTGTTCTTCTCGATGGCTCCCGCGATCACCGCGACTGCAGCGATCCCGGCCAGCGCCCGGAGCAGGTCCTTGTCGTCCGCGGCGGCCGGGGCGGGCGCTGCCGTGATGGCAGCCAGGCTGACGGCGGCTGCGGTCAGGACGTTCGTGACATAGGCGAGGGGTGAGGGCATTGCGGCGATCCTTTCGGGAAGGCGTTTCGGATGCGGCAACGATGGGTCTGTCCCTTTCGGACAGGCAATAGCGGCCCGATGTCATCGCATAACAGTCCATAAACCTCGGGCGGATGCGCCTCGTCATTGAATGACGGACGCCTTCCGCGCAGTCTGGCACAAAGACCAATGGAGGCTTTGATGTCGCCCCTGCCCCTGGCCCTTGCGGGCCTGCTTCTCGGTATGCCTGCCCATGCCGACTGCTTTGCCGACTACAAGGCGAAGCAGGACGCGCCCTTCCGTCTGGCCTATGGCGTGGCCGAACTGCCCGACCGGGCCTGCGGCGGGCGGAACGAGGCTGCGGCGGAACTCGGCCCCCGCCTCGCCTCGGCGGGCTGGACACTGTTGTCCGTGGTTTCGATCTTCGGACCCGAGGGACTGGATGAAAGGAAAGAAAGTGCCGGAGACCACTTCCTCCGCTACTGAGACGCTCGCGGCGGGCAACCGTGTCGTCGCGGGCGGAATCGCCGCGATCGTCGCGATCCTGCTGGGTGCGGCTGTCATACTGTTCGCGGCGCTGCCCGATGCGAACGCCTTCAACGCGAAGGTCGAGCGGCTGTTCGTCGAAAGCGAGTTGCGCGGCTTCACCGAGGTGCGCCTGCTCGAGATCCTCGCCCAGTCCGGCACCGCCTTTTCCGAGGTGCTGGCAAGCTACCGGGTGGTGATCTTCGTGCTTCTGCTGTTCGCGACCGCCCTGTTGCTGGCTGCACTGGTCTTTCTGGTGACTATCGTGGCGCTGAACCGGCGCATCTCGGCGATTCAGCGGTCGGGCATCCAGGTGTCGTCCTTCATGATCGCCCGCGAAAGCCGGTCCGTCTTCATCAACGACATGGAGTTTCGCCTGACCGAGTCAGCGATCGAGACGCTGGGTGTGCTTGCCGAGGCCCGGCTGGACGACGAGGTGCTGAGCGGGGCCGAGATCGAGGGAATGATCCTTGGCCGCCCGGCCGCCGATTGCGACGAGGCGGCGGGGGCCACCCGGATCAAGCGGTTGCGCGATGCGCTCGGCAACCAGATGGTCAGCGAGCTTCTGGTCAAGACCATCGCGCGGCGCGGTTATGTCCTAAGCGTCGGGCGCGACGTGATCCGCATGATCTGACGCAGGCGGCGGGGTGGCGTCCGACACGGGCGCGCGCTAGGCTTGGGCAATGCCCGAAAGGGCGAACCAGGAAGGTGGCGGTTCCGTGATCCTTGGCTGGCTCCGGCTTTTTGTGATGGCGGCGGTGGTGCTGACGGCGGTCTACTGGATCGTCGTCATCTACGCGCGATCCGTCCGGCGCGAGACGCTGGAGAAGCGCTGGGATGCGGGCGAGGGAACGGGCGAGCGCGAGCACTTCGTCGAAGCCGGCATGGCCGACTACGAAAAAGGGCTGAAACGAAGGCTGCTCTGGCTGGTTTACATTCTGCCGGGGATCGTGTTCGCCGTCCTGATCTATGTCGTGAACTATCAGTGAGGCCGCGATGCGTTATCTGAAGTGGGGTTTCTGGGCGACGCTGGCGCTGCTGGTGTTCGCCTTCCTGCACTACACCCTGCCGCAGCGCGACATCGTGCGGATCGTCGGCGCCGAGAGCCGGCGCATCGACTTCGGTGAGAACTCGATCTTCTGGGCCCGGCCCGAGACCGGAATGGCGGTCGATGGCAGCCGCGACGTCTTCTTCATCCGGGCGATCCGCGAGAACGGCCGTGCGATCGAGTACCGCAACGAGGACACCGGCTGGGGCTGGCCCCCCTATTTCAAGATCAACAGCTCGACCCTCCAGACAGAGGCAACGAACCTCATCTCGAACTCGGCCACGCCGCAATGGGTCGCGATCACGCATTACGGCTGGCGCAACAACCTTTTCACGATCTTCCCCAACGCCGTGCGCGTGCGCGCCCTCGCAGACCCCAGCGTGACGCTGATCCCGTGGGTCAACATCATCATCCTGACCATCCTCGCGGCCCTGCTGTTCATGCTGCGCCGCATGTGGCTGCAATTCCGCGAGCGCACGATCGACCCTGCCCTGGACGGCATGGGGGATGCATTCGACAGGGCCGACGCCCGTGCCGACGTCGCACGCGCAAACGCCCGGACAAGCTGGGGCAGGTTCCGTGCCTGGCTGGCCGGCCTCTTCGCCCGCTAACGCCGCAGCGTGCCGCCGGTCGCCTTGGCGACCTTTTCGATCACGCGAGCACCCACCGCCTCGATCTCGGCTTCGGTCAGGGTTCGGTCGGTCGGTTGCAGCCGCACGGTCACGGCGAGCGACTTCTTACCGATCCCCATCTGCGCCTCTGCGGCGGGGCCAGTGAACTCGTCGAACACCCGGACATCCTCGATCAGCGCCTTGTCGGCACCCTGCGCCGCGTTCACCAGCGTCAGGGCCTCGACCCGCTGATCGACGACGAAGGCGAAATCGCGCTCGACAGCTTGGAAATCCGACAGGCGAAGCGCGGGACGCGTGGGTGTCTTGGCTTTGGGCAAGGGGATCGCGGCCAGCGACAGCGTCAGGGCCACGACCGGACCCTTCACGTCCAGGGCCCGAAGGACCGAAGGATGCACCTCGCCGAAGGTCGCAAGAACGTTCGGGCCAAGTGCGACGGTTCCCGACCGCCCGGGGTGCCACCAGGCGTCCGCCTTTCGGGTGATCTGCACCCGCTGCGGCGCGCCAAGTGCTGCAAGCAGCGCATCTGCATCCGCCCGGATGTCGGCCACATCCGCCGGGCGGCGTGCGCCATGCACGTCGCGCTGTGCGGCGGCACCCACGAGGATCGCTGTCGCCTGAACGCTTTGCTCGCCGGGTTCGCCGCCGTGGAAGACCGGGCCGATCTCGAACAGGGCGACATCGGCAAATCCGCGCGCCTGGTTGCGCGCAGCGGCCTGCAACAGTCCAGGCAGCAGATCGGGCCGCAGATGGGTCATCTCGGACGAGATCGGATTCTCGATCCGCACGGCATCGCTGCCCCCGCCGAACAGCGCGGCGCTCGTGGCGTCGATGAAGCTGTAGGTCACGCACTCGTTGTAGCCGAGGCCTGCAAGGCAACGCCGGGCCACACGCTCGCGCACCTGCATTGGCGTCAGGATAGGCTTCGGCACACCCGCTGCGGCCCGAGGCAGCGGCTTGCCCTGAAGCAGCGCGAGCGAGGCGATCCGGGCCACTTCCTCGACGATGTCAGCGTCGCCCAGAACGTCGGGACGCCATGACGGCGGTGATGCACGGTCGCCCTCGACGGTAAAGCCCAGCGCCCCCAGATCGCGCCGCTGTTTCTCTTCGGGAATGTCCATACCCACAAGGCGGCTGACGCGCGCGGGGTCGAAGCGGTAGCTGCGCGACGTATCGGGCACGGCGCCGTCCATCACAAGCTCGGACGCCTCGCCCCCGCAAAGGTCCAGGATCATCTGCGTCGCAAGATCAAGGCCGGGCAGCGTGAAGTCTGGATCGACGCCCCTCTCGAACCGATAGCGGGCGTCCGAATTGATACGCAGCGCACGGCCCGTGGCCGCGATGGTGATCGGGTCCCAGAAGGCGCTCTCGAGGAAGACCTCGGTCGTCGCCTCGGTGCAGCCCGACGCCTCGCCCCCCATTACCCCGGCAAGCGACTCGGGACCGTGGTCGTCGGCGATGACCATCATCGAGGGGTTCAGCGCATAGGTCTTGCCGTCGAGCGCCGTCAGCGTCTCGCCGTCCCGTGCAGGCCGGACATGCAGCGCACCTTGAACGCGGGCCACGTCGAAGACGTGCAGCGGCCGGTTCAGCGCGAAGGTGAAGAAGTTCGTGATGTCGACCAGCGCCGAGATCGGGCGCAGCCCGATGGCTTTCAGCCGGGACTGCATCCAGTCGGGCGAAGCGCCGTTCGCCACACCCCGGATCACGCGCCCTGCGAAAAGCGGGCAGCCCTTGTCGCGAAGGGCCGGGTCGATCGAGACAGAGACGGGCGACGCAAAGCGCGCCGCAATCGCCGGAACCGGCAGCGGCTTCAGCGTGCCAAGACCCCGCGCAGCCAGATCGCGCGCCACACCGCGGACGCCCAGCGCATCGGGGCGGTTCGGCGTGACCTTGATGTGGATCATCGGATCGTTCAGCCCGCGCCAGTCGATGAACCGGGCGCCGAGCGGCGCATCCTCGGGCAGCTCGATGATCCCGTCATGCGCGTCCGACAGCATCAACTCGCGCTCCGAGCAGAGCATCCCGTTCGACTGCACCCCCCGGATCACCCCGGCCTTCAGGTCGACGCCGGTGCCCGGAACATGCGTGCCGACCGGGGCGAAAACGCCGACAAGTCCGGTGCGCGCGTTCGGGGCCCCGCAGACGACCTGCACCTCCTCGCGCCGCCCGCCGGGGCCATCCGGCAGGGTCTCGACCCGGCAGACGCGAAGGCGGTCGGCATCAGGGTGCTGGACGGCCTCGATCACCCGGGCGATGCGGAACGCACCCAGCCTGTCCTGCGGATCGTCAACCCCTTCGACCTCGTGGCCGAGATCGGTCAGCGCGACGCAGATGTCACCAAGTACCGCCTCGGTGTCGAGGTGATCGCGAAGCCAGGAAAGGGTGAACTTCATCTCGCAGGTCCTTGATGCAGGCCAGTCGCCGATTATCCGATGTGCACGGAAAGGGAAAGCCCGGCGGCTTGCCGGGTTTCCTTATAGGAAACGCGGTGTTGCCTTGATTTCGCCAGAATTTGCGAGCCGCCGCGAGCCCGCTTCGCTAAGGTCGCTATATGGATTTATGCCTTGAAATACCTTTGGGACGAAAGCGCCTTTCCGTGAACCGGCTTTGCCTGCTCATGGGCCTGACGGCGCTTGTCTTCCTCCAGATCATCTGACGGCATCGTGCCCCCCGGATCCGCCCGTAGACCTGTTGCGGGCGGATCTGAACCTGCATCTTGACCGCTCACGCCTCGGGCCTCGAGGCTGGCGGTATTCCCCGTATTGGCAATCCGCCCGACAATCCGGCCACACTCAGCGGCTCAGGCCCGCCGACAGGCTCGGCACGTCGATCGCGGCAAAGCCATAGTGCCTGAGCCAGCGCAGATCGCTTTCGAAGAAGGCGCGCAGGTCGGGAATGCCATATTTCAGCATCGCGATCCGGTCGATCCCCATGCCGAAGGCGAAGCCCTGCCAATGGTCCGGGTCGACCCCGGCCGCACGCAGCACCTTGGGATGCATCATCCCCGACCCGAGGATCTCCATCCACTTGTCGCCCTGGCCGATCTTCAGTTGTCCACCTTCCCAAGAACAGCGGATGTCCACCTCGGCCGACGGCTCGGTAAAGGGGAAGTGCGACGCGCGGAAGCGAAGCTCGACCGACGGCACCTCGAAAAAGGCCCGGCAGAACTCTTCCAGCACCCATTTCAGGTGCGCCATCGTGATGTCGCGGTCGAGCGCGATACCTTCGACCTGGTGGAACATGGGGGTGTGGGTCTGGTCCATGTCCATCCGGTAGACCCGCCCGGGCGCGATGACGCGCAACGGCACGCCGCGCTCGACCGCGGCGCGGATCTGCACAGGCGAGGTGTGCGTCCGAAGCACATGCGGCGGGCGGTCGTCACCGGGCGCGCGAGCCATGAAGAAGGTGTCGTGCTCCTGCCGCGCCGGATGCTCGGGCGGGATGTTGAGCGCGTCGAAATTGTACCAGTCGCTTTCAACCTGCGGCCCTTCGGAGACAGCAAAGCCCATATCGGCGAAAATCGCGGTCAATTCTTCCATGACCTGGCTGACCGGATGGATCGTCCCCGTCCGGCGCTGGCGGCCCGGCAGGGTCACATCAAGCCACTCTGACCGAAGCCGCTCTGCAAGGGCGGCATCTGCGAGCGACGCCTTGCGGGCGCGAAGGGCCGCGTCGATCTCGTCCTTCAGCGCATTGAGGGCGCTGCCCGCAGCCTGCCGGGCCTCGGGCTCCATCCGCCCAAGGTCGCGCATCCGAAGGCTGATCTCGCCCTTCTTGCCAAGCGCACCCAGCCGGACATCTTCCAGCGCGGCCTCGTCCGCCGCCGAGGTTACGGCGTCGAGGTATCTCGTCCTGAGCGTCTCGATCCCGTCCATGGTAGGGCCTCCGGTGCTGCGGGTCGGTGCTAGCCACAGGCCCGCGCTTTTGCAAGGGCGCGAGGGCTCTCGCCGCTAAAGGAAAGGCCCCGCGCGGAGCGATCCACACGGGGCCTTTCCTGTTGCCGTCAAACCGATCAGGCGGCGATGGCGGCCTTCGCCTGGGCTGCGATGGCGTTGAACGCCTCGGGCTCATGCACGGCGAGGTCGGCCAGAACCTTGCGGTCCACCTCGATCCCCGCTCTCGCCAGACCGTTGATGAAGCGCGAATAGGTGAACTCGGCATCGAACAGGCGGACGGCAGCGTTGATCCGCTGAATCCACAGGGCGCGGAAGTTGCGCTTGCGGGTCTTGCGGTCGCGCGTGGCGTACTGGTTCGCCTTGTCGACGGCCTGGGTAGCTGTGCGGAAGTTGGTGCTGCGTGCGGCGTAATAGCCTTTGGCAGCCTTGATCACCTTGCGGTGGCGGGCGTGCGTGACGACGCCGGATTTGACGCGGGCCATTTGGTTCTCTCCTTACCGGTCGTAGGGCATGTATTTCTTGACGATCTTCGCGTCGCTGTCCGACAGGATCATGGTCCCCGTCGTGTTGCGGATGAATTTCGTCGAGCGCTTGATCATGCCGTGGCGCTTGCCGGCCGGACCGGCCTTGACGCGCCCCGAGGCGGTGAAGGAGAACCGCTTCTTCGCGGCCGACTTCGTCTTCATCTTGGGCATTTCGGACTCCTCTTTACGAGTTGTTGAACGCGCGACTCGGCATGCCACTTTGGCCGGACGCGCGGTGATCAAGACGCGGCGTATAGGATCGGTCGCCCCGTCGCGCAAGCGGATTCGGGGGCAGGCTCCCCGTCAGCCGGCAAAGCGCGCGAATACGCGGCCAAACGCGGACACGGCCTCATCGAAGGAATAGCCACTCGGCCGCTGCGACAACGCCGTCGCAAGAAGCACACCCGAGATCAGGACCATGATGGCCGCCACCCGTGGCACGCGGCCCTCGCTGTAGGCGGAAAGCAGGACCGGGATCGTCAGAATTCCGATGACGATGCCAATGACCAGCATCAGGTCCGTATCCATGCGCTCCTCCCCCAAAGATTGCAGGTGAGGGAACCCTATTCGGGATCGACGCTGTAGATCAACCTTTCGTCACAGGGCGCGACGCGCAGGATGTTGGTCGTGCCCTGCACGTTGAAGGGGACGCCTGCCGTCACGACGATCTGGTCGTTCAACCCGAAGCCATAGGCCCGCGCAGCCCGTGCCGCCGCAATGACGGCCCCCTTGAAGCGCTCCTGCTCTTCGGTGATGACGCAATGCGTGCCCCATGTCAGGCACATCCGGCGCGCTGTCTCGAGAAGCGGGGTCAGGGCGAGGATCGGCACCCTCGGCCGCTCGCGCGCGACGAGAGAGACGGTCGTTCCGGTCTGCGAGAAGCAGCAGATCGCCTTGATGTCCGAGGATTCGGCGATCTCGCGGGCGGCGGCAACAATGCCGTCGGCGACGGTATCACGGTGGATCGTGCGGCTCGCCTCGATGATCGGGCGATAGGTTCGGTCACCCTCGACCGACATCGCGACGTTGTTCATCATCGTCACGGCCTCGACCGGATAGCTGCCCGCAGCGCTTTCGGCCGACAGCATTATGGCGTCCGCGCCTTCATAGATCGCGGTCGCGACGTCCGACACTTCGGCGCGGGTCGGCACCGGGCTTTCGATCATCGATTCCAGCATTTGCGTCGCGACGATCACAGGCTTCGCCGCCGCACGCGCGCCGCGCACGAGCTGCTTCTGGATCGGCGGAACCGCATAGATCGGCAGCTCGACGCCCAGATCGCCCCGCGCCACCATGATGCCGTCGGACACGGCAAGGATGGCAGCATACGCCTTGACCGCAGCGGGCTTCTCGATCTTCGAAAGGATCGCCGCGCGACCGCGCGCAAGCTCGCGCGCCTCGATCACGTCTTCGGGCCGCTGCACGAACGAAAGTGCCAGCCAGTCGACGCCCAGCTCGCAGGCGAACTCAAGGTCCGAGCGATCCTTTTTCGACAGCGCGGCCATCGGCAGCACCACGTCCGGCACGTTGACACCCTTGCGGTTCGAGATGGTCCCACCCACCGTCACCGTGCAATCGGCATAGTCCGTGCCGCATTTGTCGACTCGCAGCCTGATCTTGCCGTCGTTCACCAGAAGCGACGCCCCGGCCTCGAGGGCCGCGAAAATCTCGGGATGGGGCAGGTTGACGCGGTTCACGTCGCCGGGGGCAGCGTCGAGGTCCATGCGAAACGCAGCCCCCTCGACCAGTTCGGCAGACCCGTCCGCAAAGACGCCGACGCGCAACTTCGGCCCCTGAAGGTCGGCAAGGATAGCGATCGGCCGCCCGAGGTCGGCCTCGATCTGGCGGATGATGACGTGGCGCGCCCGGATGTCGTCCTGCGTGCCGTGGCTCATGTTCAGCCGGAACACGTCGGCCCCTGCCTCGAACAATGCGCGGATCATGGCATAATCGCTGGAGGCCGGCCCGAGCGTGGCCACGATCTTCACGTTGCGAAGGCGTCTCATGAGGGCCTTGTTCCTTTACGACGAGGGGGTTTGCGGCCCGGGCGTTATGGCGGAATTCACCCATACGGGCAACTGGCGCTTTCCCCCGCGAGCGCATAAATCGACCTCAGCCGAAATCCGTGACAAGGGAATGACATGACCGCCTACCGGACCATCGGCGCCGACAAGGGCTCACGCTGGCTCGTGACCTGCGATCACGCGACCAACCGGGTGCCCCCCGACGTCAACGGCGGCGACCTTGGCATAGCACCGGCGGACATGGGGCGGCACATCGCCTTTGACCTTGGCGCAGCCGGTCTGGCCGAGGCGCTGGCCGAGGCGCTGGAGGCCCCGGCGATCCTGTCGGACTTCTCGCGGCTGGTGATCGATCCGAACCGGGGCGAGGATGATCCGACGCTGATCATGAAGCTCTATGACGGCACGATCATCCCGGCGAACCGGCATGTCAACGCCGCCGAAGTCGAGCGGCGGCTCGCCACGCTCTACCGCCCCTACCACGATGCGCTGGCACGGCTCGCCGCTCGCCGGGACGACACGGTGATCGTGGCCATCCACTCGTTCACGCCCAGCCTGCGCGGCCGTCCGGCGCGGCCCTGGCAGATCGGCATCCTGCACTCGCATGTCGATGACCGCCTCTCGCGGGCGCTCATTGCCCGCTTGTCCGAGGCTGGTGATCTTTGCGTCGGCGACAACGAGCCCTATGCGGGGCATCTGCCCGGCGACGCGATCGACCGGCACGCCCTGCAAGCCGGACGACAGAACACGCTGATCGAATTGCGTCAGGACCTTATCGCGACGCCCGAGGCACAAGGCGCCTGGGCTGCGCGGCTGGCACCCGCCTTGAAGGCCGCGCTGATTGACGCGGAACGCGGCTCAACCCAAGTCTCTGGGGTCGGACGACAGGAGCAGGCACATGGATGACGCGACACGGATCGGGCTCGAGGCCGCAGCCTTCCGCAGGCTGGTGCATCATCTGATGCAGGACCGCCCCGATGTGCAGAACATCGACCTCATGACGATGGCCGGGTTCTGCCGCAACTGCCTCAGCCGCTGGTATCAGGAAGAGGCGGCCCAACGCGGGATCGATCTGACCAAGGACGCGGCGCGCGAGATCGTTTACGGGATGCCCTATGCCGACTGGGTCGCGCAGCACCAGACCGAGGCGGACGCGACCAAGAAAGCCGCGTTCGAGACTGCCTTCGCGGCGAATGTGACGCCGAAGGGCTGAGCCCCCTCAGATCGCCGCTTTACGCATCTCGTCCAGGTAGACCTCGCGCAGGCGTGCCGTGACTGGCCCCGGCGCGCCCGTGCCGAGTGCTGTGCCGTCGATCTCGACCACCGGCATGACGAAAGCCGAGGCCGAGGTGAAGAAGGCCTCGTCCGCCTCTTTCGCCTCGTCGATCGTGAAGGGCCGCTCCTCGACCTGCATCTGCGCTTCGGCGGCAAAGCGCAGCACGGCGGCGCGGGTGATCCCGTGCAGGATCTCGGTCGACAGATGCCGCGTGATGATCCGGTTGCCCTTGACGATGTAGGTATTGTTCGACGTCCCCTCGGTCACGAACCCGTCTTCCACCATCCAGGCGTCGTCGCAGCCCGCATTGCGGGCCATCATCTTGCCCATCGACGGATAGAGCAGTTGCACCGTCTTGATGTCGCGCCTGCCCCAGCGGATATCGGGGATCGAGATCACCTTCATGCCGGTCCTGGCCGCCGGGCTGTCTGCCAGACCGGGCTTGGACTGCGTGAAGACGACCAGCGTCGAGGGGGTCTCCTCGGGGTCGGGAAAGGCAAAGTCGCGGTCGCCCGGCGCGCCGCGCGTCACCTGAAGATAGACCATGCCATCCGTGACATCGTTGCGGGCGACCAGTTCGCGGTGGATGGCGAGAAGCTCTTCGTCCGCGACGGGTGCCGCCATGTCGAGCTCGCCAAGCGACCGCGCCAGCCGTCGGCAATGCCCATCGAAGTCGATCAGCTTGCCGCCAAGCACCGACGTCACCTCATAGACGCCGTCCGCCATGAGAAAACCCCGGTCGAAGACCGAAACCTTCGCTTCATGCTCGGGAAGATAGTCGCCATTCACATAGACGGTGCGGCTCATGCTGCGGTCCTTGTCGGGAGATGATCTTTCATGGGCAGCGGGTTTGAGCGAGTCAAGCGTCCGGTTACCGCCGCCCGCGCACTGGTTGAGGGACCGGCCAGCGCCACGCCTCAGCCCCAGAGTGCCGTATCCGGGGGATGGATGCCCGCCTCGTCGAAACGCAGTGGGCTTGTACGATCCTCGGCAAGCAGCAGCGGGCCGTCAAGGTCGACCCACGCCGCCCCCTGCGCCAGCAGGGTGGCAGGCGCCATCGCAAGGCTCGAGCCGACCATGCAGCCGACCATGACCCCAAAGCCCATGGCCAGCGCCTCGTCCCGTAGCGCCAGCGCCTCGGTCAGCCCGCCTGCCTTGTCGAGCTTCACGTTCACTAGGTCGTAGAGCCCTCGCAGCCGGCCAAGCGAGGCGCGGTCATGGCAGGATTCGTCCGCGCAGACGGGCACGGGCCGCGCCATCCCCGACAGCGCCTCGTCCTCGCCCGCAGGCAGCGGCTGCTCGACCAGCGCGACCCCGAGGCGCAGAAGATGCGGCGCGAGGTCGACATAGATCGCCGCACTCCACCCCTCATTGGCATCGACAATAAGGCGCGCCATCGGGGCGCCAGCGCGCACGGCCTCGAGCCGGGGCATGTCGTCCGGCGTGCCGAGCTTGATCTTCAGGATCGGGCGGTGCGCGTTTCGGGCGGCCTCGGCGCGCATCGCGGCGGGCGTGTCGAGCGACAGCGTGAAGGCCGTGAGCACCGGCACGGGCGCGGGCAAACCGGCAATCTGCCAGACACGGCGGCCCGTCGCTTTCGCCCGAAGGTCCCAGAGCGCGCAATCGACGGCGTTGCGGGCGGCACCGGGCGGCAGCGCCTCTTGCAGGCCCGCGCCCGTGACGTCCTGCGGCAGCGACGCGATCTGGGCTGCCACGCTGGCGGGCGACTCGCCATAGCGGGCGTAAGGCACGCACTCGCCAAGGCCGGTGACCCCGCCTTGCGTGACCGCGACGGTCAGGACGTCCGCGTGTGTCCGGCTGCCGCGGCTGATGGTAAAGGGGCGCAGCAGACGAAAGCTGTCGGATGTGACGGTGATCATCCCTGTCCCCGCAAAAGCCCGTCCTGAATGTCGGACGTTCCCTTTCGCGTCAACCGCCAGAGCCGTTGACAGAGCGATCAGGAAACGGGCAGGGTTTTTGCAGCGCAGCCTGCGGGACAGGCATCGCGCAAACCGATGCCAGTGCTGCGGAAGGAGGGGAGGCCCGACGCAGCGACCTGGGAGGATGCACGCCCCGGACGGATCGTCCGGGGCGCTGCTGTTTCGTCCGAACGCGCTTCCGGTCCCGGCCGACGGCAAGCCCCTCATTCCATCATTCCGCTCCGGCGCATGGTCCGGCCCGGCTCGAAGGTAGCCGCCCGTCTGTACTGCGGTCGGCTCGACTGGATCACCTGATCGCACTCAAGGCCGGGCAAACTGGCTGACGCCTGCCCTTGGTTGCAATCGCGCACCCCCGGAGGCATATACCGGGTCGACCTTGCGGGAGATTGCGATGAACTATCTCGACTTCGAGAAGCCCCTCGCCGAGATCGAGGGCAAGGCCGAAGAGCTTCGTGCCCTTGCCCGGACGAACAAGGAGATGGATGTCGAGAAAGAGGCCGTCGCCCTTGACCGCAAGGCCGAGACGATGCTGCGCGACCTCTACAAGGATCTGTCGCCCTGGCGCAAATGCCTTGTCGCGCGCCACCCCGACCGGCCGCATTGCAAGGACTACATCGACGCGCTTTTCACGGAATATACCCCGCTGGCGGGGGACCGGAACTTTGCCGACGATCATGCGGTGATGGGCGGGCTTGCGCGGTTCAATGACCAGGCCGTCGTGGTGATCGGACACGAGAAGGGCAGCGATACCAAGACCCGGATCGAGCGCAACTTCGGCATGGCGCGCCCCGAGGGCTATCGCAAAGCCATCCGCCTGATGGACCTCGCCCACCGCTTCCGCCTGCCGGTCGTCACGCTGATCGACACGCCCGGTGCCTATCCTGGCAAGGGGGCCGAAGAGCGGGGCCAATCCGAGGCGATCGCGCGCTCTACGGCGAAGTGCCTCGAGATCGGCGTCCCGCTGGTCAGCGTGGTGATCGGCGAGGGCGGTTCGGGCGGGGCGGTGGCCTTCGCGACCGCCAACCGCATCGCGATGCTCGAACACTCGATCTACTCCGTCATCTCGCCCGAAGGCTGCGCCTCGATTCTGTGGAAGGACGCCGAGAAGATGCGCGAGGCCGCCGAGGCTCTGCGCCTGACCGCGCAGGACCTTCAGAAGCTCGGCGTGATCGACCGGATCATCAAGGAGCCCACGGGCGGCGCGCAGCGCGGACGGCGCGAGACCATCGAGGCCGTCGGCAAGGCTGTCGAGACCATGCTGAAGGAACTCGCGGGCAAGAAGCCGGATGCGCTGGTCCGCGACCGCCGACAGAAGTTCCTCGACATGGGATCGAAGGGGCTTGCCGCCTGATGAACCCGTGGCTGATCGTGCTAATCGCGGGCCTGCTCGAGACCGGCTGGGCGATCGGGCTCAAGTATTCCGAGGGCTTCACCCGGCCCTTGCCCACGGGCCTGACGATTCTCGGTGCCCTTGCCAGTTTCTACCTTCTCAGCCTCGCCATGAAGGACATCCCGGTCGGAACGGCCTATGCCGTATGGGTGGGCATCGGGGCGGTCGGGACGGCCATCCTGGCAGTCTTTCTGTTCGGAGAGCCGGTCAGCCTTGCCCGCGTCCTTGGCATCGCGCTGATCGTGGGCGGGGTCATCCTTCTCAAGTTCGCCTGAACGGCAACGCGGCCGTCAAGCGCGATCCATGACTGGAAGTTGCAGGCCCGCCTCGGCCATCAGGAGGTCCGAAGCGGTTTCGATCCGCTCTTCCAACTGCGCCATGAAGGCGTCGTTGGTCAGGCCCGGCGCGATGGCGGGCAGAAACTCCACCACCGCCAGACCCGGACGGCGCAAGACCCCGTGGCGGGGCCAGAACATGCCCACATTCGTGGCCGCCGGAACGCAGTCCTGCCCAAGCTCGCGGTACAGCGCGCCGCTGCCCGCCTTGTAGGGAGCAGCAACGCCGGGCGCGATCCGCGTGCCCTGAGGATAGATGATAAGCTGTCCGGCCTCGGTCCGACCGTCAGCCACGGCGGCGAGCATCGCCTTGATCGCCGCCCCACGCCGTCCGCGATCGACCGGGATGCAGCCGATGCGAAGCGCATGCCAGCCCATCACCGGAATCCAGGCAAGCTGCTTTTTCATGATGAAGCGCGGGGCCGGCAGGACCGAGAACAGGATGATGCTGTCGAAGAAAGACTGGTGCTTGGACGCGACAAGCACCGCCCCGTGCGGCACCGCGCCCCGCACTTCCGAGCGCAGCCCGACGATCCAGGCGGCCGACCAGCGTGTCCAGCGGCAGAACCACTGCATCCAGGTGAACGAGGCACCGCGCCAGACCAGCGACAACGGGGTGAAGACAAGCGCAAGGCCGATCATCGCCAGATACATCTGCACGACGAACACCACCGACCGCAGATACTGCACCGCCAACATCATGTCAGTTCCTTCAGCTTGGCGAAGGCCGCCATGCGGGTCGCAACGAAGGCGACCAGTCCGGCCAGCGGCGGCAACAGCAGCGGCAGCAGCCAGCCGATCCCCTGGAAGCCGAGCCCGGTCAGGAAGCCGCCCGCTGCGTCGGCGTCCGGCAATGCCGCGACCGCCGCCATGCCAAGCAGCGTGCCGACGGCCGCCCCGCCAAGCGCGCGCAGCGTGAAGCGCCGCACGAAAGCGCGGGCGATATAGGCGTCGCGTGCCCCGACGAGCCGCAGCACACGGATGACCTGCGCGTTGGTCGCTAAGGCTGCGTTTGCCGCAAGCGTGATCATCGCGCCCATCGTGCCGAGGATAAGAACAAGCGAGGCGATCCCGAACAGCCGCAGCCGGTCGGCCGCGACGGCAAGCGGGGCACGCCAGCGGGTGTGATCGTCAAGGACAGCACCCGGCGCCTCGGCCGAAAGGCGAAGGCGCAAACCTTCGGCGTCATAACCCGAACCGTCCTCGACGACCTCGATCAACTTCGGGATCGGCAGCGACTCGAGCGGAAGGTCCGGGCCGAACCACGGCTCGAGGAGGGCGCGCTCCTCGGTTGCGTCAAGCGCGCGGGCGCTGGCGATGCCCGGCGTGGTGCCCAGAAGGTCGAGGACCGCCTGCGTCTGCGCCGCCATCTGGTCGGCCGGGGCCGAGATCCGGATGGTGGCGCTCGAGGCGAGCCCCTCGGACCAGCGGTCGGCAAGACGGCCCGAGGCCAAGGCAAGCGCCAGCGCAAAGACCGCAAGAAACGCCATCGCCGCCGCGGTCGCTGTGGTCAGCCAGGCCGTCGGGCCTGACGGCGGCACGACACGGTCAGGGTGGCGGAGGGCCATCTGCGCCACGCTCACAACTCGGCCCCAGCCAGTTGCACCCGGCGGTCCTTGATCCGCAGGACGCGCGCCGCAACCTGCTGCTTCGCGGTGCGGATCAGGTTCAGATCATGCGTCGCGACAAGGACAGTCTTGCCCATCCGGTTCAACTCGACCAGCAGGCTCAGCAGGCGCAGCGACATCTCCCAGTCGACGTTGCCGGTCGGCTCGTCTGCAAGGATCAGATCGGGCGAGACGATCACCGCCCGCGCGATCGCGGCGCGCTGGCGCTCGCCCCCCGACAACTGGGGCGGCAGGGCATCGGCCAGATGGGCAAGACCGACCCAACCCAGCAGGTCCGTCAGGTCCGAAACGGCGGCATCCCGTTCGGCCACGGTCAGCGGCAGCGTGACGTTGCTTGCCAGCGGCAGGTGGTCAAGGAACTGCACGTCCTGATGGACGATCCCGATGCGCCGTCGGCTGCGGGCGACATCGTCCCGCGACAGCGCCGTCACGTCGCGGTCGAACAGGGTGATCCGCCCCTTCGTCGGGCGCAGTTCGGCATAGCACAGCTTCAGGAAAGTCGATTTCCCCGCGCCTGACGGGCCTGTCAGGAAATGGAACGAGCCGGGAGACAGACGCAGCGACACCTCGGACAGAAGCTCGGCCGCGCCGTAGCCGTATGCGACATTTTCGAACGCGATCACGTGGAAGCCCCCGCCCGGCGCCAGATGGAACGGCCGGATGTGTTGCCATCTTGCCCGGTTTCGTGGCGGATTCAATCGGTTGTGGTGCATGGCGCGACCTGTTGGCAACACAAATGCTTGGAGCAAGCACGTATCGTTGCTACAAGATCGCAATCGAGGGACAGGGGTGACCGTCACGCCCTTGCAGGCATCTGGATCGAAATGCGGCTGATCTGCCCCAACTGCGACGCGCAATACGAGGTCGACGCGGCGGCCATCCCGCTGACCGGGCGCGACGTTCAATGCTCCAGTTGCGGCCATGCGTGGTTCCAGCTTCATCCCGACATGGCAATCGACGAGGACGAGGACGACCTCGACGATGGCGTTGCAGAGCCGTCTGACCCGGGGCGGCCGCAGCCTGCATCTTCTCTCGATGTGGCACCGCAGCCGGTTTTGGCATCCGCCCCGGCCGAGGGGGACGATCCGATCCTCGCCGCCATCAAGGACATCGCCCAGCCCGCAGCGCCAGTGGCCGAGGCGATCTCGCCCGGACCTGTGCCTGAGCCGCCGCCCGAGCCGGCCGAGCCGGAGCCGCGTCCTGTGCACCAGGTCGATGAGAACCTGATGGCCATCCTGCGCGAAGAGGCGGCCCGCGAGCAGGCCGCGCGCCGCAACGAACTTCCGCCCCGCCCGGTCGAAACCCGGCCTGACCTCGGTTTGCCGCCGGTAGCAGCGCCCGTGTCGCCCTCGGTGATCGCCGCGCGCGAGAGGTTTGCCGACCTGTCCGTGACTGCCCCCGACGAGGAAGCCGATCCCCGGCCGTCGTCGCGACGCGAACTTCTGCCGGATATCGAGGAGATCAACTCGACCCTTCGCGCAACCAGCGAGCCGCGCGGTGAATCGTCGGAGGCGGCGCAGCATTGGGAAACTTCGGAAGACAGCCGGACCGGCTTTCGCTTGGGCTTCATTCTGGCAATCGCGGTCGCGGTTGGCTTGTGGACGACCTACACCATGGCGCCGCGCATCGTGGCCCGTATGCCCGCGTCAGAGGCGTCGATGGTTGCCTATGTCGAGACGGTGAACCGGGCGAGGGTCGGTGTCGACAACGCCCTTCAGGCTGCAAGCCACCAGCTTCGCCGCCTTAGCGGCGAGGATGCGGGCGGCTGAGCGCGGGGCGGCAGGCACTTCGGATGCTCGTGAAGGCTGCAAGCCCCTCGCCGCGGCGTCGGTGACACGGGCCTAAGGGCCGTCAGAACCGCTCGAGCAGGCGTTTGAGATAGTCGAGTTCGCTGTCGGGCCGGGTCTGGTCGCCCGACCGGCGCCGGATCTCGTCGAGCAGGTCCTGCGCGCGCCGGTAGACGTCATCGCCCTGAAGCATGTTGCGGTCCGATCCGATGCGGCCCATTTCGCCCGTGCTGCGTCCCAGCGGATCGCGCTGACCGTTTGGATCTGCCTGCCCAAAGGCCTCGCCCTCGCCCGCTCCCTCGCCGGGTTGCTGACCCTGCTCCTCGGCCAGCGCCTCGCCGAGGTTACGCATGCCTTCCCGCAAGGCTTCGAGGGCCTCGGCCTGCCGGTCGAGCGCACCGGCAAAATCCTCGTTCCGTAAGGCCTCTCCGGCCTCGTCCATGGCGCGTCCCGCCCGGTCGAGTTGGCGGCGACCCTCTTCGCCGGCTTCGCTGCCCTCGCCCGGCAGGCCCTGAAGCCCATCCAAGCGGTCCTGCAACTCTTGCTGTCGTTCGGCGAGGCTGCGCGGATCGCTTCCCTGGCCCTCGCCCTGCTGTCCGCCCTGGCCGGGCTGGCCTTGACCGGGCTGGCCTTGGCCCGGTTGTTGACCCTGGCCGGGTTGCTGCCCCTCACCCGGCTGCTGGCCCTCGCCTTGCTGCTGGCCCTCGCCGGGCTGCTGGCCATTGAACTGCTCCTGCAACTCGCGGAAGCTTTCGTCGCTCAGACCCTGTTGTTCACGCAGGGTCTCGGACAGGTCGCGCATGGCCTGCTGGCCCGGGCCGCCCTGCCCTTGGCCGCCCTCGCCTTGGGCGACCTGCATGTTCTCCATCAACTGCCGCAGCGCTTCCATCAGTTCGGCGGCCTCGGCCATGCGGCCTTCTTCCATCAGCTTCTGCAATTCGTCGAGCATCTGCTGCAACTGGTCGCCCGACATCTGCATGCCCTGCATGTTCTCGGACATCTGGCTGTCGGGGTTGCGCTCGGCCTCTTCGGCAAGCTGACGCATGTAGTCGTCGAGCGCCTCGCGCAGTTCGGCCATCAACTCCTCGATCTCGGACGGATCGGCCCCGTTGCGGATCGCCTCGTCAAGGCGGTCCTGGGCGCGGCGCAACCGCTCCATCGCGGATGCGAGGTCACCCTCCTCGACCAGAAGCGCAATTTCCCACAGGGCTTCGGCGAACTCGTCACGACGGGCGGACTCGAGTCCGGCCGAGGCAGCCGAATCGAGGTCGCGCATCAGCACGCGCAGCCGCAGATAGGCGCGCTCGTTGCGGATGAAACCTTCGGGCTGCCAGGTCACGGCCTTCAGGATCTGCGCGGCCCGCCCTGCATTCTCGGTCGACCACAAGAGATCGCGCCGCGTCTCGATCAGGGCGGCGGCAAGGGGATCGAAGAACCTGCGACCCGGCAGCGTCACGGCGAGCGGGGCCGAGTTGCCGATCTGGCCCAGGGCATCGGTCGCGGTCAGCGTCAGCGTGACGGGCAAGTTGGCAAAAGGATGCTTCGACAGATCGTCGACAAGCGTCTCGGTAAACTCGGCCCGGTCGCCGGTGATCGGCATCGGCAGGTCGAGCACGATCGGGTCGCGCGGTTCCGGCTCGATCGCAAGCCCGTAGCGGCGGTCGATGCCCCCCATGTCCAGCGCGATAGTCGCCTGCCCCGCGACGACCCCGTAGTCGTCCGAGGCGGTGAACGGCTGGTTGAACTCGCCCCCCGCTTCGCGCGTGATTTCTCCGGCTGCGATGATGGTCGGCGCAGCGTCGGGAATGGCGATGATGTCCCACTTGCGCCCGCTCGGTCCGACGATTTCGAGGCTGCCACTGCGAGCGACCTCAAAATCCTGCACGGGTGCGGGCGGGACGGGCGTCTCGCCCGGTGCGGAAGGCTCGGATAATTCGGCCGCTGAGACCGTTTCGGCCAGTGTCAGCGCCCCCACCTCGCCATAAAGGCGGACCTGGATACGGCTGCCGACCGGAACCTCGATCCTCGGCTGGTCGATCTCGTTGAGGTAGAGGCTGGGCTTACCGGTATGCGACGGCGGCTGCGCCCACGCCTCCCACACCGGCCCCTCGGCCAGCGCGCCAGATGCGCCGGGCGTCAGGGCTGTGACCGATGATGCCCGCCAGATCGAGCCGAACATGAGTGCAATGACGAAAGCGGTCAGGGCGACATAGCGCAAGGCAAAGGGGTCGCGCGTCGCCAGTCGCAGATCGGGCGAAACCGGACGCGCCCCTGCGGCGCGGGCCACCATGCGGTCGCGATGCGCCTGCCAGACGGCCTGCGATGCGGGGTCCGTCCCGCCGATCGCCTGCGTGTCGGCGAGCGCCGCGATCGGCCTGTCCGGAAGGACGGTGTCGAGCCGCGCCAGCGCATCTCCGACCGTCGGCGCCCGGAAGCTGCGCCAGCCGAGCCATGCGGCGGCAACCATGCCGACAACAACAGCGGCTAGAACCGCCCAGACGACTTCGATGGGCGCGACATCCTGCGGTCCAAAGGACAGCGCCGCAAAGGTCGCGATCAACAGGGTCCAGAGAGGCCAGAACGCCCGCGCGATCCGCTCGCACCAAAGGCCCGCCAGCGTCAGGCGAAGCGGCCAGCGCAGACTGTGCAGGGTGGTCGGGTCACCGTCGGTCATGGCCCTCGCCCGGTTCCTGGCTATCAGAGCCATGCAGGCATGGTATCGCGCGCAAGGATTTCGTCAAACGTCGGGCGCGCCCGGATGACGGCATAGTGATCGCCCCTGACCAGCACTTCGGGGATCAGCGGCCGCGTGTTGTATTCCGAGGCCATGACCGCGCCATAGGCCCCGGCAGACCGGAAGGCCACGAGGTCGCCCTCGGCCATCGGCGGCAGAGGTCGCGCCTTGGCAAAGGTGTCGCCCGTCTCGCAGACCGGACCGACCACGTCGAACTCGTGAAGGTCGGCATTGCGCGGCTCGGCCAGCGGCACGATGTCATGGTGCGCGCCATACATGGACGGACGGATCAGATCGTTCATCGCGGCATCGAGGATCAGGAAATCGCGCCCCTCGCCCTCTTTCACATAGATCACGCGCGAGACGAGGACGCCCGCATTGCCCGAGATCAGGCGGCCCGGCTCGATCTCGATCTCGCAGCCGAGATGCCCCACGGTGCGCTTCACGAGCGCGCCGTAGTCGAGCGGCAAGGGCGGCGCATCGTTGCCCCGCGTGTAGGGGATGCCGAGGCCGCCGCCAAGGTCGAGCCTGCGGATGTCATGCCCCTCGGCGCGCAGCGCGAGCGTGAGGTCCGCGACCTTGGCGTAGGCTTCCTCGAACGGGGCGAGGTCGGTTAGCTGGCTGCCGATATGAACGTCGATGCCCACCACCTCGATCCCGGGCAGGCGGGCGGCTTCGGCATAGACGGCAAGGGCGCGGCCGATCGGGATGCCGAACTTGTTCTCCTTCTTGCCTGTCGCGATCTTCTCATGCGTCCGGGCGTCAACATCCGGGTTGACGCGGATCGTGATCGGCGCGGTCAGGCCCATCGCCGAGGCCACCTCGGACAAGGCGCGCAGTTCGGGCTCGCTCTCGACGTTGAACTGGCGCACGCCGCCGGTCAGGGCGAGGCGCATCTCTTCGCGCGTCTTGCCGACGCCCGAAAACACGATGCGCTCACCCGGGACCCCCGCCGCGCGGGCCCGGCGATACTCGCCCCCCGACACGACATCCATCCCCGCCCCGAGATCGCCGAGCGTCTTGAGAATGGCGATGTTCGAGAGCGACTTGATCGCGAAGCAGATGCTGTGCGGCAGTGGCGAGAGTGCCTCCTCGAAGAGCCGGTAATGCCGCGTTAGGGTGGCGGTGGAATATGCGTAGAACGGGGTGCCCACTGTCTCGGCTATGTCGGCGAGCGAGACATCCTCGGCATGCAGCACGCCGTCGCGGTAGAGGAAATGGTCCATGCCGTTGCTTTCGTAGAGGGCGCCGGGGGCCAGCCCCCGGATCCCCGGGATATTCGGGCCAGAATGAAATCAGGCGACGGGGCGGGTCCGCAGGAACAGATACAGCGGAAGGCCGCAACTGACCCCGATGCAGAAGGTCGCGGGGATGGCGACGAGGGCTGTCCAGTTGCGGCGCGCCCGCGTCTCGGCGATGATCCAAACGGTCAGCGCGATGGCGGCGATCGTGAGGTCCCATGTGAGGCCGGTCGTCGAGGCGTTGACGTACCAGGCGTCGATCAACCCCGAGAGGCCCGTGCCCGTCTCGCGCATGTAGGTGACGAACCAGTACATCGGGTGGATCGCGCCCCAGACCGCGAGGGCAAGGTAGGTCATGCGAAGCGGCGACATCAGAGGTTCGCCGTCACGCCGACCCGGGCGTCGCCCGAGATGGTGATGCCGCTGCGCGGCTTTTCCTTGACCGGCGGGGTCGGCGGCCCATCCACACCGCAGGCGGCGACGAGGGCAACGAGGGCCAAAGCGACGAAGCGAGTCATGCGAGGCGTTCCTTCCAGCGGGCGATCTGCGCGCGGACTTGGTCCGGCGCGGTTCCGCCGTAGGAGATGCGGCTGCGGACCGAGTTTTCGACCCCGAGCACGGTGAAGACGGCGGATGTGATGCCGGGATGAACCGCCTGCATGTCGGCCAGCGGCAGATCGGGCAGATCGCAGCCCAGCGCCTCGGCCCGGGCGACGAGCGTGCCCGTCACATGGTGCGCCTCACGGAACGGCAGGCCAAGCTCGCGCACCAGCCAGTCGGCAAGGTCCGTGGCAGTCGAGAAGCCCGAGGCCGCCGCAGCCGCCAGCGCCTCGCGGTTGGCCGTCATGTCGGCGACCATGCCGGTCATCGCGGCGAGCGACAGCATCAGCGTATCGGCCGCGTCAAAGACCTGCTCCTTGTCCTCCTGCATGTCCTTGGAATAGGTCAGCGGCAGCCCCTTCATCACCGTGAAAAGTGCCACCGTCGCCCCGAGAATCCGACCGAGCTTGGCACGCAGCAGTTCCGCCGCATCGGGGTTCTTCTTCTGTGGCATGATGCTGCTGCCGGTCGTCCAGCGGTCCGACAGGCGAACGAAGCGGAACTGGGCCGAGGACCAGATCACCAGCTCTTCGGCGAAGCGCGACAGGTGCATGGCGCAGATCGCAGCGGCGGAAAGAAACTCGAGCGCGAAATCCCGGTCCGAAACCGAGTCGAGCGAGTTGGCCGTTGGTCGGTCAAACCCGAGCGCGCGCGCGGTCATCTCGCGGTCGATAGGAAACGACGTCCCGGCAAGGGCGGCGGCCCCGAGCGGACACTCGTTCATCCGGGCGCGCGCATCGGCAAAGCGCGAGCGGTCGCGGGCCAGCATCTCGGCATAGGCGAGCATGTGGTGGCCCCAGGTCACGGGCTGCGCGGTCTGCAGATGCGTGAAGCCCGGCATCACCCAGTCGGCCCCAGCGTCGGCCTGGGCGACGAAGGCACGGGTCAGGGCGTCGATGCCCGCGACCGCCGCATCGCACTGGTCGCGCACCCACAGGCGGAAGTCGACGGCGACCTGGTCGTTGCGCGACCGGGCCGTATGAAGCCGCCCCGCAGGCTCTCCGATGACCTCCTTCAGCCGCGCCTCGACATTCATGTGGATGTCCTCGAGATCGGTGCGGAACGCGAAGGTCCCTGTTTCAATCTCTGACAACACCGTGAGAAGGCCTTCCCCGATGGCCTCGGCGTCCTTACTGCTCAGGATGCCCGTAACGCCAAGCATGGCGGCATGGGCCCGGGACCCCCGGATGTCCTGCGCGTAGAGCCGCTTGTCGAACCCGATCGAGGCGTTGATCGCCTGCATGATCGCGTCCGGGCCTGCGGCGAAGCGACCGCCCCACATGGCGTTCGCCTGTACGCCGGAGGCGGGAAGCTCGGTCATCGTCGGCCCTTCGGAGGATACATGCGTCGTCTCGTTGCCCTCGGTCTTTATACGGCCCTTGCGCTTGGTGCAAACGCGGCGGCGGCCGGGCCGGGGGACGGCGTGCCCCGCGACGGAGACATGAAGAAGCTGACCTTCCACGCCGAGCCTGCGCCCCTGCCCGAGGTCGCAATCCACAATGCCGACGGCTCGGAGACGAGCCTTGCCGCGTGGCAGGGCCAGTGGGTCGTCCTGAACTTCTGGGCAACGTGGTGTGCGCCCTGCCGGCACGAGATGCCGTCGCTGGACCGCCTTCAGGCCGCCGTACCGGATGTGGCGGTGGTGCCAGTCGCGACAGGGCGGAACTCGGTCGAGGGCATCGAGAGATTCTATGCCGAGGCCGGCGTCGTCAATTTGCCGGTGCTTCTGGATGCGCGGTCCAAGCTGGCGCGACAGATGGGTGTTCTGGGCCTGCCCGTCACGGTCATCATCGACCCCGAGGGGCGCGAGGTTGCCCGCCTGATCGGCGACGCGGAATGGGACAGCGACCACGCAAAGGCGGTGCTCGCCGCCCTCATGCAAGGCGACTGACGTCAGGCGAGGGCGGCAACCACGTCGTGCCGGTGACAGGTGACGAGGTGGTCATTCACAAGGCCGGTCGCCTGCAAGAAGGCGTAGACGATGGTCGGACCGCAGAAGTTCATACCCTCGGCCTTGAGATCGCGCGAGATCTGGCGCGAGAGATCGGTGGCGGCGGGAACCTCGGCCATCGAGGCGCAGCGGTTCTGGAGGGCACGCCCGTCGACGTAGCGCCAGAGGAACTCCGAAAAGCCCTCGCGCGCCTCGATCCGCTCCCACACGCGCGCCGAGGCGATCGTCGCCTCGATCTTGCCGCGGTGCCGAACGATGCCAGAATTGCCGAGCAACGTCTGGACCTCGGCCTCTCCCCAGCGGGCGACGATCTGGGGCTGGAACTCGGCGAATGCGCTGCGGAAGGCGTCGCGCTTTCGCAGGATAGTGATCCAGGCGAGCCCCGCCTGAAAACCGTCGAGCACGAGCTTTTCCCACAAGGCGCGGCCGTCACGCTCGGGCATGCCCCATTCGGTATCATGGTAGGCGACATAAAGCGGGTCGGTGCCGCACCAGGGGCAACGGGTCGGGTCCGAAGGGATCATGCGCGTGTCGCCGGTCAAGCTGGAACGAAGGGGAAACTTAACCTCGTGTTTAGACAAGTGGCGGCATCGTGTCGAGGAATGCAGACAACGGAGGCGGTCATCATGGAACCCTGGCTCGACGTGACGGGGGCCGCCGAGATGGCCGGCAGTCCGCTTGGGTTCGCGATCGCCGAAACCGACCGTGCGACCATGGCGATGGTGCGCGAGGCGTTGCAGCGCCGCCGCGTGATGCTCGCCTTCCAGCCCGTGGTCAGCGCCGCCGATCCCGCCCGTATCGCCTTTCACGAAGGGCTGGTCCGCCTGATGGACGAGACGGGCCGGATCATCCCGGCGCGCGATTTCATCGGCGCGGTCGAGACGACCGAGATCGGTCGGCTGATCGACTGTGCGTCGCTTGAACTGGGTCTTCGCACCTTGGCGGACGAACCGGGGCTGCGCCTGTCGGTCAACATGTCGGCCCGGTCGATCGGCTATGCCCGGTGGACCGAGATCCTGCGCCAAGGTCTGGCCGCGGATGCGACCGTCGGAGAACGGCTGATCCTCGAGATCACCGAGGGGTCGGCGATGCTGATGCCCGAGATCGTCGTGACCTTCATGGATGACCTTCAGCGCAAGGGCATCTGCTTTGCGCTCGACGATTTCGGGGCGGGGTTCACAGCCTTTCGCTATTTCAAGGAGTTCTTCTTCGACATCGTGAAGATCGACGGCCAGTTCATCCGCAACATCCACCGCGACGCGGACAATCAGGTCCTCACGCAAGCATTGATCATGATTGCGCGCCAATTCGACATGTTCACCGTCGCCGAAGCGGTCGAAACCGCCGGGGAAGCGACCTGGCTGCAGGCAAACGGTGTCGACTGCCTGCAGGGCCATGCTTTCGGTGCGCCGACCACCCAGCCCTCCTGGGCGAGGGGAGAGTTGCGACGGCGTGCCTGAAGCGGGGCGACCAGCCTTGCGCTCTGCCTTCTCCATGGGTCATGCTGAAGAAGAAAAGCACGGTGGTCTGCCCCTCCGTGCCCCAAGGGAGAGAGCTTCGCATGACCAATGTCGTAATCGTCTCGGCAGCACGCACCGCTGTCGGAAGCTTCAACGGCGCCTTCGCCAACACGCCCGCCCATGACCTTGGAAGCCGGGTGATCGAGGCCGTGGTCGAGCGCGCCGGGGTTGAGAAGGGCGAAGTCTCCGAGACCATCCTCGGGCAGGTCCTGACCGGAGGGCAAGGCCAGAACCCGGCCCGGCAGGCGCATGTCAACGCGGGCCTGCCCAAGGAATCCTCGGCCTGGGGCATCAACCAGGTCTGCGGCTCGGGCCTGCGGGCCGTGGCGCTCGGCGCGCAGCACATCCAGCTTGGCGATGCCGCCATCGTCGTGGCGGGCGGCCAGGAAAGCATGAGCCTTTCGACCCATGTCGCGCACATGCGGGCGGGCACCAAGATGGGCGACGTGAAGTTCATCGACTCGATGATCAAGGACGGCCTGTGGGACGCCTTCAACGGCTATCACATGGGCCAGACCGCCGAGAATGTCGCGACCCAGTGGCAGATCAGCCGCGAGATGCAGGACGCCTTCGCCGTCGCCAGCCAAAACAAGGCCGAGGCGGCGCAGAAGGCGGGCCGCTTTGCGGATGAGATCGTGCCCTTCGTCGTCTCGACCCGGAAGGGCGACATCACGGTCGATGCCGATGAGTACATCCGCCACGGGGCGACTCTGGATGCGATGGCCAAACTGCGCCCGGCCTTCACCAAGGACGGCTCCGTTACCGCAGGCAATGCGAGCGGTCTGAACGCTGGTGCTGCCGCCGTGCTGCTGATGAGCGCGGACGAGGCCGAACGGCGCGGTCTGACGCCGCTTGCGCGGATCGCATCCTACGCGACGGCCGGCCTCGATCCGTCAATCATGGGGGTGGGGCCAATCCATGCCAGCCTCAAGGCCCTTGAGAAGGCGGGCTGGAAGGCCGCTGACCTCGATCTGGTCGAAGCGAACGAAGCCTTCGCCGCCCAGGCCTGCGCGGTCAACAAGGACATGGGCTGGGACCCCGACGTGGTGAACGTCAACGGCGGCGCGATCGCGATCGGTCACCCGATCGGCGCATCCGGCGCCCGCATTCTCAACACGCTGCTTTTCGAGATGAAGCGGCGCGATGCGAAGCGCGGTCTGGCCACACTCTGCATCGGCGGCGGCATGGGCGTCGCGATGTGCCTCGAGCGGGGGTGAACCAATCTGCTCGCAACAATATTGCGCGATCTGATCCGTTTCGGTAACAGACTTGCAAGGACGATCTCTGGGAGGGGACAAGATGGCAAGAGTGGCGTTGGTCACAGGCGGATCGCGCGGCATCGGGGCTGCGATCTCGGTGGCGCTGAAGGCGGCAGGCTATACCGTCGCCGCGAACTATGCGGGCAACGACACGGCGGCCGAGGCCTTTACCGCCGAGACCGGCATCCGGTGCTGGAAGTGGTCGGTCGCTGACTATGACGCCTGCGTGGCCGGGATCGCAGAGGTCGAGGCTGCCCTCGGTCCGGTCGAGGTGCTGGTGAACAACGCGGGCATCACCCGCGACGCGATGTTCCACAAGATGACGCCGGGCCAGTGGAAAGAGGTCATCGACACCAACCTCACCGGCCTTTTCAACATGACCCATCCGGTGTGGACGGGAATGCGGGACCGCAAGTTCGGACGAGTCATCAACATCTCGTCGATCAACGGGCAAAAAGGTCAGGCTGGGCAGGCCAACTACTCGGCCGCAAAGTCGGGCGACCTCGGTTTCACCAAGGCGCTGGCGCAAGAGGGCGCGCGCGCGGGCATCACCGTCAACGCGATCTGTCCGGGTTATATCGGAACCGAGATGGTGCGCGCCATCGACGAGAAGGTTCTGGCCGAGCGTATCATCCCGCAGATTCCGGTCGGACGCCTTGGCGAGCCGGAAGAGATCGCGCGGATCGTGACCTTCCTCGCCAGCGACGAAGCGGGCTTTATCACCGGCTCGACAATCAGCGCGAACGGCGGCCAGTTCGTCGTTTGAAGGCAACTGGCGGGGCGCCGCGCCGCGCCCCTTGCCGGGCGACCGAACCTCGGGCATCTGTGCCCTCATGACACGGTCACGCGCCACGCTCGTCGGCTTTTCGGCCATTCTCCTGTGGTCCTCGCTGGCCCTGTTCACAGTCGGCTCGGCCCCGGTGCCGCCGTTCCTGCTGAGTGCGATCACCTTTGCGATCGGCGGAGGCGTGGGGCTGGTCTGGGTGGCGGCAAGCGGCGGCTTCGGCCAGTTGCGCCATGTCGGCTGGCGCGTCTATGCCTTTGGCACCGTGGGCCTGTTTGGCTATCATTTTCTTTACTTCAGCGCCCTGCGACTGGCCCCTGCGGCAGAGGCGGGGCTTATCGCCTATCTCTGGCCGCTATTCATCGTGCTGCTGTCCGGCCTCCTGCCGGGTGAACGGCTGACACGCCAGCACGTCGCAGGGGCGCTGTTGGCGTTTTCGGGGGCTGCCCTGATCGTCCTCGGCGGGGCGGGCGGGGCCACGGCCGAGGCGCTGCCCGGCCTGATGCTGGCCTTTCTGTGCGCGGTCACCTGGGCCGCCTATTCGATCCTGTCGCGGCGTCTGGGTGACGTTCCGACCGCCAGCGTCACGGTCTTCTGCCTGCTGACGGCGGGGCTGTCGCTGGTCGCGCATCTGCTGCTCGAGACGCCAGCCTGGCCCAGCGGCACGACGGGTTGGCTGTCAATCCTCGCCCTCGGCCTGGGGCCAGTCGGACTTGCGTTCTACACCTGGGACGTGGGCGTCAAGAGGGGCGACATCCAGATGCTTGGCGTCGCGTCCTACGCGGCACCCCTGCTGTCAACCTTGGTCCTCGTTGCGGCGGGCATCACGACGGCGACACCCGCGCTCGGCCTTGCGGCCGCGCTGATCGCAGGCGGGGCCGCCCTCGCGGCCCGCGCCGGGTCGGTCAGGCCTGGGAAAGGCGCGTAATCTCTTCCTTGAGGCGAAGCTTCTGCTTCTTCAGTTCGGCGATCCGAAGGGCATCCGTGGCGGGACGGCGCTGGGCCTGTTCGACCTCGGTCGAGAGGGTGTTGTGCTTGCGGCGCAGTTCCTGCAGATGCGAAGCGATCGTCATGGTCGTCCTCCTCTGAATGGCCTCTGTATTTCGAAGTGCATCACAAAGGCCGAGTCGAGTCACGAAGGATTGGTGACAGTCGCCCTGACAGGCGAAGTTCCGCACAACTTAAGGGCGATCAATCGCCACCCCGTCGCGCAGGATTGCGCGCACTTCGGGGGTAAAGTCGTCGCCGTCGGCGAGGTGGGCCGGACCGTGGTGCAGCACAAGTGGGGCCAATAGCCGCGCCGCTGCACGACTGCCCTTGCGTGCGCGCAGGATGATACGGCTCGCTTCGCGCCCGTCCCGAGGCTGAACCGGCAGAAGCGTGACGGACCCGAGACGGTCGTCGAGCGCCGCCACCAGATCCGGAAAACGCGCGGCGTCCTGGATGAGCGTGAGCCAACCGCCGGGTCGGAGCCGCCGCGTCGCCGTGTCGATCCAGACTGCAAGCGGTGTCTCTTCGCGCAGCGCCGCCTCGCGCCCGGGATTGCGGGCGGACGTCCCCGCCCCGGGGCTGTAATAGGGCGGGTTGGCTATGACATGATCGTAGGACGAACGGAGTTCTGCCGGCAGGGCCGCAAGGTCCGCCTCGACTACGGTCATCGCAAGACCGTTGCGCGCAGCGTTGCGCCGGGCGAGGTCGGCATAGGCCGCCTGACGCTCCACTCCCGTCAGGACAAGTCCGGGCACGCGGGCCGCCAGACAAAGGCTCGCCACCCCGACCCCGCACCCCAGGTCGAGTACGGTCTCGGCCGCGCGGGCCGACACCGCCGCAGCCAGCAGCACCGGGTCCGTCGCCGCGCGATAACCGCCTCGCGGCTGAAGGATACGCAACCGCCCGCCCAGGAAACCGTCATCCGTCAGGTCTTGATCGACCCCCATCAAAGGCCGGTCGGGATGGCATTGTCGCTTAGAACGATCCGCGCACGCCACAGATCGCCGTCCCGCACCATCAGGCGGCGCGGCAGGATGCCAAGCGAGCCCTCGAGGATGCTCATGTGGACGTCCAGCGGGAACACGTCTATACCTTCGCCCTCGAGTAGGGCGGACGCAAACGCGATCACGGTCGGGTCGCTGGTGCGGAGAAGCTCTTTCATGCTGAATGAGTTAACCGGCAGGCGCAGGCCTTGTCGAGAGGTGGCGGCAGGGCGGTGATGGGACTGGACGACGCTTTGGCGAAACCCCACGAAAGGCTCGCCGACTGGCTTGCCGATGACCTGACGGCCGTGAACGCCCTGATCCGTGACCGCATGGCCTCGCGTCACGCGCCGCGTATCCCCGAAGTCACCGCGCATCTGGTCGAGGCAGGCGGCAAACGCCTGCGCCCGATGCTGACCCTCGCGGCGGCACGGATGTGCGGCTACCCGGGTCCGTTCCACGTCCATCTCGCCGCTACGGTCGAGTTCATCCACACCGCGACGCTGCTGCATGACGACGTCGTCGACGAAAGCGAGCGGCGGCGCGGTCGGCCCACGGCGAACCTTCTGTGGGACAACAAGTCGAGCGTTCTGGTCGGCGACTACCTGTTCGCGCGTTCGTTCCAGTTGATGGTGGAAACCGGATCCCTGCGTGTGCTCGACATCCTCGCCAACGCCGCTGCCGTGATCGCCGAGGGCGAGGTCCTGCAACTGACGGCCGCGCAGGATCTGGCGACCGACGAAGGCATCTACCTTCAGGTGGTGCGCGGCAAGACGGCGGCGCTTTTCTCGGCCGCGACCGAGGCCGGAGCTGTCATCGCCGGAGCGTCCGAGGCGCAGGTGGGGGCGCTGCGCGATTATGGCGATGCGCTGGGGATTGCCTTCCAGATCGTCGACGATCTTCTGGACTATGGCGGAAATTCTGCCGCCATCGGCAAGAACACGGGCGACGACTTCCGCGAGCGGAAGGTGACCCTGCCGGTCATCAAGGCGGTTGCAAGCGCCACGCCCGAGGAGCGCGCCTTCTGGGTCCGGGTGATCGAGAAGGGCGAGCAGCGCGAGGGCGATCTTGTGCAGGCCCTGTCAATCATGGCCGGTCACGGCGCGATGGATGCCGCGCGCGCCGATGCGCTTGGCTGGGCGGCGCGGGCGCGCGAGGCGCTTCGCGGGTTGCCCGAGCATCCGCTGCGAGAGATGCTCGACGATCTGGCCGATTACGTAGTCGCGCGGATCAGCTAGGCCGCAGCGGGGCTGCCACGATCCACCAGCCGGGTTCGGCGCGCCGCAGGGCCGCCGCTGCCGCCGCCGCCCCCAGGGGATCGGCAAAAAGGCCGAAGCAGGTCGCCCCAGAGCCGGACATCCGCGACAAAAGACAGCCCGGCTGGGCCGACAAGGCCGACTTGACCCGCGCCACGTTGGGCCGAAGCCGCATCGCCGCCCCCTCGAGGTCGTTGCGCGTCATCGCCAGGAAAGCGGCCAGTTCCGGCGCGTCCCGCAGGCGCGGCAGGTCGCGTGGCATCGGTGCATGGTCGCGGCGGTTCAGTGCGGCAAAGACCTCGGGCGTGGACAAGGTATCGCCCGGGTTGGCCAAAACGAGCGAAACTGCCGGCAAATCATGCGCCAGGGGATGCAGGACCTCGCCCACGCCCGTCATGCGCGCTGCACGCCCCTCAAGGCAGGCAGGCACATCCGCCCCGAGGGAAAGCACGCTGTCACGGGGCGGCAGGCCGCTGCGCCGCATCCCGGCCAGCGCGCGGAGCGTCGCTGCGGCATCCGCCGATCCGCCGCCGATCCCCGATGCCACGGGAAGTTGCTTGTCCAGCGTGATGCGCGCCTGCCCGTCGCCCATCAGCCGCGCCGCGCGCAGCACGAGGTTTCCCTCATCTACCGGGACATGGGTGGCGAACGGACCCGTGACGGTCAGGTTTGTCTGCCCGGCGGGCTCGACGGTTACGAGATCGCCCACCTCGGCGAACACGACGAGGCTGTCGAGCAGATGATAGCCGTCGCCGCGTCTTCCCGTGACGTGCAGCGTGAGGTTGATCTTTGCGGGCGCAAAGACCTCAGTTGGCATCAAGGACCGGGTCGGCGGGCTTAGGCGTCACAGCCGCCGCCTTGCGCTCGGCGGCGCGGCGTTCTGCCTCGGCCGCACGATCGGCCAGTGAGGGCACACCCTCTTCGGAAAGCACCGCATCGAGCCCGATCTCGATCTTGCGACGGATGCGCGTCGCCAGGTCTTTCTCAGGCTCGAAAGACAGCGCCCGGTGCCACTGGAACTCGGCCTCGCGCTTGCGCCCCACGGCCCAGTACACGTCGCCCAAATGGTCCGTCACGATCGGATCGACCGGTTCCAGCAGTGAGGCGCGTTCCATGGGCGCCAGCGCCTCGTCGAACCGGCCCAGGGTGAACAGCGCCCAGGCAAGACTGTCGATGATGTATCCGCTGTCAGGCTCTCCGGCCACGGCGCGTTCGATCATGCCGAGCGCTTCGTCAAGCTTCTCGCCGCGCTCTACCAGACTGTATCCGAGGTAGTTCAGCACGAGCGGCTGGTCGGGGTTCAACTCCAGCGCCTTGCGGAAGTCCGCATCCGCAAGCTCCCACCGCTTTTCGCGCTCATGCGTGATGGCGCGACTGTAGAACAGCACCCAATGGCGATCTTCGATGGTACGGACCCGTGCGATGGCCCGGTCATAGGCCTTTGATGCCTCGTCGAACCGCTCGACCTTCCGCAGCAGGTCGCCAAGCGCCAGATGCACCATCATCAGGTCGGGCTGGGCCTCGCCGAGCGCGGTCAGAACGGCAATCGCCGCCTCGTCGTCGCCGGATTCAGACAGCGCTTCGGCCCGACCGATCTCGGCTGCGTAGAAGGCCGGGTCGTCGGCGGGTACCCGGCCGTAGACCTCGACCGACAGATCGTACTGGCGTTGCGCCGCGAGCAGCCCTGCGGTCAGCAGAAGGCTGTCCAGATGATCCGGGCGAAGATGGGCCGCGACACGCGCATAGATGAGGGTGTAGCCGTCCGCAGCCTCGCCCGTAAGCGCGGCGGCGACCGTGAAGAACACTTCCGCCATGCCGTCGGTCGGGTTGCGGACGATGTCGAAGGGCAGCGTCTCGCCTGCATCCAGCCGCGCACGCAGGGCGTCGAGCGTCGGGTCTTGTTCGGTCCCGAAGGCAGTGTCGATCAGGGCGCGCGCCTCGTCGTTGCGCTCGAGCTGGCTCAGAACCTGGACATGGGCGATGGTCCCACGGCGCAGCATTCGCAGATCGCCGGAAAAGATCGCGTCCGCCCCTTCAAAGTCGCCAACCGACGCCAGGGCAAGCGCCTTGTGATAAAGCGCGAACGGCGCCAGCCCCGCGTTCTGCGCCATCGTGTCGAAGCCTGCGAGGGCATCGGACATGCGCCCGACCCCGATCTCGGCCCATGCCTTCGTAAGCTGGTCGACGGCAGGATTGATGTTTCGCCCCGCCTCCTGATCGCGAAGGATCGCCTCGAAGTCGGCCCGGGCCGCCTGATCGGTGAAAAGCGCAATCGCCGCCGCCGGGCTGTTGATCCCAAGCTGGGCAACGCGCTGCGCGATGGCGGCGGCCCCCGTGAAATCCCCGAGGGAGATGCGCCCGACCAGTGCCCCGTCCAGAAGCGCAGGGTTACGGGGGTCCGCGACGAGCGCGCGGGTGAACCAAGAGGTCGCATCCTCATAGTCGCCGGCGAAGACCGCCGACCGTGCCGCGAGGTACGCCCCCGCATCCTCCTCCGCCCGGGCGACCGACGGACCGATAAGAGCGGCGGCGACAAAGGCCAGAAGCGGGCGGGTCAGGGTCAAGGGGCGGCCTCCGGGCTTGCGTCCGCTGTGAAGGTAGCCCTGCCGCCGGGCCAAGGCAATGCAGGCCACTCCGCGAGGGGCCGCCTCGCGGAAATGTCACATATTGGGATAGTTCGGCCCGCCGCCGCCCTGCGGCGTCGTCCAGACGATGTTCTGGCTGGGGTCCTTGATGTCGCAGGTCTTGCAGTGGACGCAGTTCTGGAAGTTGATGACGAAGCGGGGCTCCTTGTCCGGCTCGGCCACCACTTCATAGACGCCTGCGGGGCAGTAGCGCTGGGCGGGCTCGGCATACTCGGGCAGGTTCACCCGGATCGGCACGCCGGGATCTTTCAGCCGCAGATGCGCGGGCTGGTGCTCGTCGTGGTTGGTGAAGCTGAACGCCACGTTTGTCAGGCGGTCGAAGGACAGCACGCCATCGGGCTTTGGATAGTCGATCGGCGCGAAGTCCTTGGCATGTCCCGTGGCGGCCGCGTCGGACTTGGCGTGCCGCAGCGTGCCGAACAGGCTGAACCCCAGCGTGTTCGTCCACATGTCGAGCCCGCCACCGACCAGCGAGGAGATCAGCCCGTAGCGCGACCAGATCGGCTTGACGTTGCGGACCCGGCGCAGGTCGCGTCCGATCGCGCCGCCCCGCACCTCGGCCTCGTAGGCGGTCAGCTCGTCGCCTGCCCGGCCTGCGCGGATGGCGGCATGCGCCGCCTCGGCCGCCGCCTTGCCCGACAGCATGGCGTTGTGGTTGCCCTTGATGCGCGGCACGTTCACAAGGCCCGCGCTGCATCCCAGAAGCGCCACGCCCGGCGCCACCATCTTGGGGATCGATTGCCAGCCCCCCTCGCTGATCGCGCGCGCACCATAGGCCACGCGCTTGCCGCCCTGAAGCAGCTCGGCGATCATCGGGTGGTGCTTGAAGCGCTGGAACTCCTGATAGGGGTGAAGATAGGGGTTCTCGTAGTTCAGGTGCACGACGAGGCCGAGGTGAACCTCGTTGTTGGCCGCGTGATATATGAACGACCCGCCGCCCGCATTGCTGCCCAGGGGCCAGCCCATCGTGTGCAGGACCGTCCCCTCGTGGTGCTTCGCGGGGTCGATCTGCCAGATCTCCTTCATCCCGAGGCCGTATTTCTGCGGCTCCGACCCGGCGGATAGGTTGTACTTCTCGATCACCTGTTTGGCGAGCGAGCCGCGCACGCCCTCGGACAGGAAGACATACTTGCCGCGCAACTCCATGCCCGGCTCGTAGCTGGGGCCGGGGGTGCCGTCGGGGTTCAGCCCGAACTCGCCCGCCACCACGCCCGCGACGCGGTCGCCGTCATAGACCAGCGCCGAGCACGACATGCCCGGAAAAATCTCGACGCCCAGCGCCTCGGCCTGCTGCGCCATCCAGCGGCAGACGTTGGCCATGCTGACGATGTAGTTGCCGTGGTTCGACATCAGGCCGGGCATCGGCCAGTTCGGCACCCGGACCTGTCCGGCCGGGCCAAGGAAGTAGAAGCTGTCGCTGCGGACAGGCACGGTGACCGGAGCGCCCATCGCGCGCCAGTCCGGCAGCAAGGCATCGAGCCCGACAGGATCGAGGACCGCCCCCGACAGGATATGCGCGCCGACCTCGGAACCCTTCTCGAGCACGACGACCGAAAGGTCGGGGTCGAGCTGCTTCAGCCGGATCGCGGCGGAAAGGCCGGCGGGGCCTGCACCGACGATGACCACGTCGTAGTCCATCGCCTCGCGGTGGGTCGGTTCGGTCATCCTGCTTCCTTTCCTTTGCCCAGGGGACGCCACCGAAGTGACTGTCGCGCAAGGGCAAGATAGTGACCTTGCGGCTTTGGCCCAAGCATTCCGCCCCGTCAACCGTGACGCCGCATCCGCCCGTGTCCCTGCGGCACAGCATCGCGGCTACCGGGCCCATCCCCCTTGCATTTGCCGCCTGCCTCGGATCAGGTGAGGCCTGACCGGAGTGAAAGCGCCGTGGCCCTGACAAGCCGGGGCGCTGTCTTGTTCATGTAGAGGCCGATGGAAAAGATCCCGATGACCCGCGCGGGCCACGCCGCGCTTGATGACGAATTGCGGACCCTCAAATCCGTGGAGCGTCCGGCCGTCATTCGTGCGATCGCCGAGGCGCGCGAGCATGGAGATCTGTCGGAAAACGCCGAATATCATGCCGCGCGCGAGAAGCAGAGCTTCATCGAGGGGCGCATCAAGGAGCTTGAGGCAACGCTGTCGCTAGCCGAGGTGATCGACCCGGCAAAACTGTCGGGCGCGATCAAGTTCGGCGCGACCGTCACGCTGGTCGACGAGGAAACCGAAGAGAAGCGGACCTATCAGATCGTCGGCGAGCCCGAGGCGGACATCGAGCGGGGTCTTCTGAACATCCGCTCGCCGCTGGCGCGCGCCCTGATCGGCAAGGACGAGGGCGACAGCATCGACGTCAAGACGCCCGGCGGCCAGCGCAGCTACGAGGTTGTGAGCGTGCGCTTCATCTGACCGAGGGCGCGCAGGGGACGATACGCATGCCCGAGACAAACCCCGACAAACCGATCGAGCTGGGCCTTCCTGCCCGTGGCGATGACCGCACGTCCTGGCTGTCCGAGACGGTCGCGGCGGCCCTTTGCCTGATCTGGATCGCGGCGGTCACGGTCTATCTTCTTTTCTCACCGGCCGAGCAGGGGACGCTCGGACTCGTGATGACGGCGCTCGTGGTTTTCCTGCCTATCGCGCTTATCTGGGTGGCCGTCATGACGGCACGCTCGGTCCGTGCGCTGCGCGACGAGGCGGAACGGCTTCAGGCGTCGGTCGATGCGATGCGGAATGCCTATATCGCGCAACAGCAGGCCGGTGCGGCAGGAATCAAACCATCGGTCGAGCGCAAGCTCGACGAGATCGTTGCGGCCCAGCGCCAGACGGAACATGCCCTCGCCACCTTCAGCACCCGCCGCGATCCGGGCCTCAGCGTTCCGTCGGCGGATCGCAAGGCGGCCCTCGCCCTGCCCCGCAAGAGCGACGGCGACGAGCAGCCCGCGCTGGCCCTCGGCACCCCCGCCGAGGATCTTCGCGCGCCCCTGTCCGTCGGGGATTTCGTCAAGGCGCTGAACTTTCCCGAAAATGCCGACGACCGTGCGGGGTTCCGCGCCCTTCGGCTAGCGCTCGAGGATCGGGCAACTTCGAAGCTGATCCGGGCAGCGCAAGACGTGCTGACGCTCCTCAGCCAGGACGGCATCTACATGGACGACCTCAAGCCCGACCGCGCCCGCCCCGAGGTCTGGCGCCGCTTCGCCCAGGGCGAGCGGGGCCGGGCCATCGCGTCGCTCGGCGGCGTACGGGATCGCTCGAGCCTTGCACTGACGGCAAGCCGGATGCGCGAGGACACGGTCTTTCGGGACGCGGCGCACCATTTCCTGCGCCAGTTCGACCGGACCTTCCAGGAGTTCGAGCGCCATGCGAGCGATCAGGAGGTGGCCGATCTGGCCGAAACCCGCACGGCCCGCGCCTTCATGCTGTTCGGGCGCGTGACAGGTACGTTCGACTGACAAGGCAGCGTCGGGGTCAGCCCCGCCGACGCTCGGCCTCGGCGCGCAGAAGCGCCATCAACTCGGCCAGCAGCTTCACCGTCGCTTCGGCACGAAGGTGCCCTGCCTCGTCGAAGGCCGAGCCGGAGTCGGCGACCATCACTTCGGGACCGGGCAGCACATGCGCCCGGAAAGGGTTCATCGCCAGACGCAGCGAGAACTGGCTGCGCTCGCCTCCGGCACGCCCGGCAGCGGCCGAGACGATCGCGACCGGCTTGTCGCGCCACGGCCCGCCCTTCGTCCGGCTGACCCAGTCGAGCGCATTCTTCAGCACCCCCGGGATGGCCTTGTTGTATTCGGGTGTGGCGATCACCACCGCGTCGGCCTCCCGGATCTGGTCGGCAAGGCGCTGCACCTGGGGCGGAATGCCGGAGTCCGCTTCGAGATCGCCATCATAAAGCGGCAGCCGCAGATCGGCCTCGGTCATGCGGGCCGGACCGAACAAGCGGCGCGCCTCGGCCAGAAGCAGCCGGTTGGTCGAGGCCCGCCGCAACGCGCCCGGGATGCCCAGAAGTGTCAGGTCCGCCATGGTGTGCCTCCTTCTTGAAGCGACAGGTAGCAGTCTCCTCTTGGCAAGCAAGCGCAAGACGCCCCAACATCTGGGGCGCTGACGGCTGGCTTGCCCCGGATGCGGTGTGGCGATTGACTCTGTGCTGGCCGGAGACGACGATGAAGGCTTGGCGGACTCAGGCGAAAGGCGGCGCTGTGCGCTTCGTGCGGCTCAGGCTGAACGGCTTCAAAAGCTTCGTGGACCCGACGGATCTGGTGATCCATCCGGGCCTGACGGGCATCGTGGGGCCGAACGGCTGCGGCAAGTCGAACCTGCTCGAAGCGCTGCGCTGGGTGATGGGCGAAAGCCGGGCGAGTGCCATGCGTGGCGGCGAGATGGAGGATGTGATCTTCGCCGGGGCGGCGACGCGCGGGGCGCGCCACTTTGCCGAGGTCGCGATCACGCTCGACAATGCCGAGCGGCTGGCACCGACGGGCTTCAACGAGCAGGACCAGATCGAGATCGTAAGGCGCATCACCCGCGACGCGGGCAGCGCCTATCGCGCCAACTCGCGTGAGGTGCGCGCCCGCGACGTGCAGATGCTCTT
>JANPJD010000051.1:0-24686 GCA_031425325.1 Rhodobacterales bacterium
AGGGCTGCGTGCAGGACGGTCCGGTCGAGCCAGTTGACGACCGGACGCAGGACGAGGTTGAGCATCAGGACCGTACCCGTCAGCAGGGCCGCGAGCGCGAGCGCCCCCGCCCCGCAAAACATGCCGACTGCTGCCGAACACCAGAGCGTCGCCGCCGTGTTCAACCCGTGCAGCCGGAAGCCGTCGCGGAAGATCAGGCCGGCGCCCAGAAAGCCGATGCCCGAGACGATCTGTGCCGCGACGCGCGTTTGGCTCGGCTCGCCCGGAAAGAGGCTCGAGAAGGTCACGAAACTTGCAGCCCCGAGCGCCACCAGCGCGTTTGTACGAACGCCGGCCATCCGTTGACGGGCCTGGCGCTCGAGGCCGATGAGCATGCCGCACAAGACCGCGGCGGCCATCGAGACCGCAACGGTCCCGACCTCAGGCATCAAGCTCCGCATCCCAGTAGAGATAGTCGAGCCAGCTGTCATGCAGGTGGTTGGGCGGAAAGCGGCGGCCCGCGTTCTGCATCTCTTCGGCGGTCGGCTGATGCGGTGGGCGCTGCAGGCGCAGGCCGGACTGCTTGAGCGTCTTCGAGCCCTTTCGCAAGTTGCAGGGCGAGCAGGCCGCGACCACGTTCTCCCAGCTCGTGATCCCGCCGCGCGAGCGGGGCAGGACGTGATCGAAGGTGAGGTCGCCCTTCGCGCTGCAATACTGGCAGCAGAACTGGTCGCGCAGAAAAAGATTGAAGCGCGTGAAGGCCACGCGCTTCTGGGGTTTCACATAGTCCTTGAGCACCACGACCGAGGGTATTCGGATCTCGGCCCGCTGGCTTCGCACGACATGATCGTATTCGGCGACGATTTGCACGCGGTCGAGATAGGCGGCCTTGACGGCCTCCTGCCAGGGCCAGAGCGAAAGCGGATAGTAGGACAAGGGCCGGTAGTCGGCGTTGAGCACGAGGGCCGGGTAATGCTTCAGCGCCGCAGGGTCGCGGACGAACGCCGTCCTGAAATCTCCGTCCATCCTCAGCACCTCCGTTCCGGTTCGTCCGGTCCAGGGCCGTCTCGGGGCGCTCCTTCGCCCGCGCGGGCCACAGACCGAAACTATATATGGCGCATCGACCCTGACAAGCCCCGCCATGTCTGGTGGGCGAGGCCCCCCGGACACATTTGCGAGGTAGCGCGGATAGGTGACGCGACCATGACGGTCAGGCGGGTAGATGACCTGCCAGAAATGCCGCCGCCGCTCCGAGGCCGTCGGGTGCGATGCCATGCGCCGTGCCGCGCATGACATGGCCCGAAACCTCGAACCCCGCAGCGTCGAGCGCCCGCCCAGCAAGCCCCATGTCGGCGAAGGGCACCACATCGTCCATGTCTCCGTGAACGAGCAGGACGGGCGGCCGCGCGCGGGTTTCGGCGGCCAGACGCTCGGGCGCGAGCAAGCGGCCCGAAAATGCCACGACACAAGCGACGGGCTCGGGCCTGCGCGCGGCGACATGCAGGCTGATCATGGACCCCTGGCTAAAGCCGACGAGGGCCAACGCCGAGGGTGCCAGCCCCTCATCGGCGAGGCGGGCATCCAGAAAGGCGTCGAGATCGCGCGATGCGGCAAGCAGTCCGCGCTCGGCTGCCTCGGGGCTCGATCCGTCCAGCCACGGGATCGGGAACCACTGGAACCCGAAAGGGCTGCCCGCCACGGTCTCGGGCGCATCGGGCGACACGAAGACCGTGTCCCGCAGGTGGGCACCCATCGGATCGGCAAGGCCGATGAGGTCCGCGCCGTTGGCGCCGTAGCCGTGCACGAACACGATGAGGCTGCGGGCTTTGCCCGAGGCGGGTGCACGCCGCTGGAAAGTCAGGTCTCGGGTCATCGGGCGCCTTTTTCGGACAGTTTTCGGCCGGCACGATCGGGGCCGGCGCGCGATCCGTCAAGGCAGGGCCGACCGACAAAGCGTCATTCTGCGTGGGCGACGAATTTGTTGAAGCGGCTCTCGCCGCCGTCGGCGGTCTTGTCCTGGTAAAGGAAGTCGAGGTCGCTGTCGTCGAAGATCGCGAAGAACTCGTCCCACTCGATCCGGACCAGCCGCTCGTCGGGAGGATCGAAATCGATGCGGAGCACGCCACCCTCGCCGCCCGTCTCGACCTTGGCCGGATGCCCTCCGCGGGCATCGGTCCAGTCGCGGATGGTGTCGTGATCCTGGGTGCGGTTTGAGGACATCTCGGGTGGCCTTTCGTGGGGGGTCCCTGAGACAGTGTTACCCGAGGAAATGTTCCCGTGGAGCCTGCTGAGAGGCCGGGGGCCAGCCCCCGGACCCCCGGGGTATTTGGGCCGAAACGAAGCCCCGGACGGGACAGGCCTTCAGCGGATGCCCGACCGGCTGCGGTCGTGCTGATACCAGGCCCAGAGCATCCGCGCGGCGACGCTGCGCCAGGGCGACCAGGCGGCGGCCATCGCGCGCATCTCAAGGTGGGTGGGACGCGCGGGCAGCCCGAACAGCGTTCGCGCCGCCTCCTGGATCGCAAGGTCGCCCGCCGCGAAGGCGTCCGCCCGGCCGAGCGAGAACATCGCGTAGATCTCGGCGGTCCAGGGGCCGATGCCGGGCAGCGCCACGAGGGCCTCGATCAGTTCGTTGTCGTCGCGGTCCCGCAAAACCGCATAGTCGAGGTCGGCCTCGGCCAGAGCGCGGGCGTAGCGGGCCTTCTGCCGCGACAGCCCGCAGGCGCGCAACGCCTCGTCGCTGGCGGCGCGCAGGGCGGTGGGATCGGTCAGGCCTTGCGCCTGAAGTCGGGACCAGACGGCGGCGGCCGAGGCGACGCTGACCTGCTGGGCGACGATCGCGTCGAGGAGGGCGGCGAAGCCGTCATCACGGCGGCGCAGGGGCGGCAGGCCCGTCACGGCCAGCGCGTGTGCGAAGCGCGGCTCCCGGGCCGCAAGCCAGGCAGCACCCTCGGCCACGCAGGCCTCTGTCGTGATGATCCGTCCCGGCATAACTCCTCCATGCCGCCGCGCGTCAGCGATGTCACGTCGGGAAACCGTCCGCCCGCCCTGCTTTCCCGCTTTCCCCCGGGGCGGCGGGCCGCTACGCCTTGGGCATGATCGCCGCATCCGACAGGCTCGCCCGCCGCAACGTCCTCGTGCTGGTCGCGGCGCAGGCCGTGCTCGGCGCGCAGATGCCGATGATCTTCACCATTGCGGGGCTTGCGGGCACCACGCTCAGCCCGAACGTATGCTGGGCGACGCTGCCGATCACCGCGATGGTCGTGGGTTCGATGCTGACCGCGACGCCGCTTTCCGCATTGATGCAGCGCTACGGGCGACGTGCGGGGTTCGTCACCGGCGCGATGGGTGGGCTTCTGGGAGCCGTCTTTGGTGCCTGGGGGTTGCTGACCGGCTCGTTCGGGCTCTTTCTGGTCGGCGCGCTGCTGACCGGGGTCTACATGTCGGCGCAGGGCTTTTACCGCTTCGCCGCCGCAGACACGGCCTCGGCCGCGTTCCGGCCCAAGGCGATCTCGTGGGTCATGGCGGGGGGCCTTCTGTCAGCCGTGGTGGGGCCGCAACTTGTCAAGGTCACCGCCGACGCGATGGTGGTGCCCTTCCTCGGGACCTATCTTGCGGTGGTTGGGCTGAACGCCGTGGGCGTGTTCCTTTTCGCCTTTCTCGACATTCCCAAACCCGCCGCCCCCGCGCCGGACGCACCCGCGATCCGCTCGCGCTGGCAGATGCTGCGCGAGCCGCGCATTGCCGTCGCGGTGATCTGCGGCACGGTCAGCTATGCGCTGATGAACCTCGTGATGACCTCGTCGCCGCTGGCGGTGGTGGGCTGCGGCTTTCAGACCTCGGACGCGGCGGACGTCGTGACGGGGCATGTGCTGGCGATGTACGGCCCCTCGTTCATCACGGGCCATGTGATCGCCCGCTTCGGGGCCGAGCGCGTGGTGGGCGCGGGCCTTGCCATCCTTGGCGCCGCGGGCGCGGTTGCCCTTGCGGGGGTCGAGCTGGGGCACTTCTTCGTGGCGCTGGTGCTGCTGGGGATCGGCTGGAATTTCGGCTTCATCGGGGCAACGGCGATGCTCGCCGCCTCGCATGCGCCCGAAGAGCGCGGACGCATCCAGGGCATGAACGACCTGCTGGTCTTCGGCGGCGTGACGCTCGCCTCGCTGTCCTCGGGCGGGCTGATGAACTGCGCGGGCGGCACGGCACGAGAGGGGTGGAACATGGTCAACATCGCCATGCTGCCCTTCCTCGCGCTTGCGACAGCCTCCCTCGTGTGGCTCGCGACTAAGGGCAAGCGGCAAGAAGCGTGACCTACCACCGGCCGGTCGCCGCCGCCCACAGAAGCCGCGCGCGCCGGCCAGCCTCGGACAGGCCGAGCGTTCCGGCCACAACCCGCTCTGGCTGCGCCACGACCTGCAGCAGGATCGGACCCGCCTGCCACGCCGCCAGAAAGGCAGCCGCACCGCCGTCACTGCGCCCGGCGCGCGACCGTGCGAGCCTGTCGATCCCGCGCTGCGCCAAGGCTGCGATGGCCTCGGGCGATGCATCAACAAGCGGCACCCGGCCGCGCGCCTGCAATGCGGGCACCGCGCGCAGCCAGGCGGCGAGGCCCGCGGCCCATCCCGCATCGCGCGCCGCCTGTTCGTTCTGCCCGCCCGCCGCCTTGACCGCGAGCCACATAAGCCCGGCACCCGTATCCTCGAGATGCGCGTCCAGCGCCGCCTGATCGTCGAACGGCTCGCGCCAGCAGTCCCAGCGGCGCGCGGCGACCATGCGGTCCATCACCTCGACCGGAAGCGCCGCCGCGCGCACCGCCTCGGCCAGCGGCACCACCACCTCATGCGCGCGCACGGGGCCTGCGCCCGCCAGCCCCTCGACCGTGTCGCGCCACCATTGCAGGCGCATCTCGGCGATCATCGGCTCTTGCGTGACCCAGGGGGCGCGCGCCACCTCGAGGTTGAAGGCGTAAAGCGGGAAGAGGCGCGCCCGGACTGCGACCGGGGTCGCCATCACCGCAAGGAACCGGTCGGGGTCGCCGCGCCGCACCAGCTCCGCGCAGGCGGCGACGGTCATGCAGGCGCGCCCACGTCGCGGATCAGCTTCCAGACGATCGCATCCAGAAGCGCCTCGAAGCTCGCATCCACGATGTTGGCACTGACGCCCACCGTCGACCAGCGCCGCCCCTGCCCGTCCTCGCTGTCAATGATGACGCGGGTCACGGCCTCGGTGCCCCCCTGGGTGATCCGCACCTTGAAGTCCACCAGCCGCAAATCGTCGATCACCGCCTGATAGGGCCCGAGGTCCTTGGCCAGCGCCTTGGCGAGCGCGTTGACAGGGCCGCGGTCGGTCCCGGCCTCGTCCATGCTCTCGCTGACCGAAAGCATCTTGGCGGAGCCGATCTTCACGACGACCACGGCCTCGGACAGGCTGACCATCCGGTCGTACTTGTTCTTGCGCCGCTCGACCGTGACGCGGTAGCGCTTGACCTCGAAGAAGGTCGGCAAGAGGCCCAGTTCGCGCCGCGCGACCAACTCGAAGCTCGCCTGCGCGCCGTCATAGGCATAACCCTGATCCTCGCGCTCCTTCACGACCTCGAGGATGCGGCCGAGCCGAGGGTCGCCGGGGGCCGCCTCGATCCCGGCGGCTCGCAGGCGCTCGCGCAGCGCCGATTGCCCGGCCTGGTTGGACATCGGCAGGATGCGGGCGTTGCCGACCGTTTCGGGCGGGATGTGCTCGTAGGTCGCTGGGTCTTTAAGGATGGCGCTCGCGTGCAGCCCCGCCTTGTGCGCGAAGGCCGAGGCGCCGACATAGGGCGCGCTTCGCAAGGGCACGCGGTTCAGGATGTCGTCGAGCATCCGGCTGATCCGGGTCAGGTCGGCGAGGGCCTCGGGCGTCACGCCGGTCTGGAAGAGATCGCGGTAGGGCTGTTTGGTCAGCAGCGTCGGGATCAGCGTGACGAGGTTCGCGTTGCCGCAGCGCTCGCCAAGTCCGTTCAGCGTGCCCTGGATCTGCCGCGCGCCCGCATCCACGGCAGCCAGCGAATTGGCGACCGCGTTGCCCGTGTCGTCATGGCAATGGATGCCAAGGCGCTCGCCCGGGACGCCCGCCGCGATCACCTCGGCGGTCACGCGCCCCACCTCGGCAGGCAGCGTGCCGCCGTTGGTGTCGCAAAGCACGACCCAGCGCGCGCCGGCGTCGAGCGCGGCGTGCAGGCAGGACAGCGCATAGCCGGGATTGGCGCGGTAACCGTCGAAGAAGTGTTCCGCGTCGAACAACGGCTCGCGGCCCCTGCCCGCGACATGGGCGATGGAAGAGGCGATGGCCTCACGGTTCTCATCCAGCGTGACACCGAGGGCGGTCGTGACGTGGAACTCGTGCGTCTTGCCGACAAGGCAGACGGCGGGGGTCCTTGCGTCGAGCACCGCCGCCAGCACGTCGTCATTGTCCGCCGAGCGCCCCACCCGCTTCGTCATCCCAAAGGCGGTCATCGTGGCGCGGGTGGCGGGGACCTGGCCGAAGAACTCGGAGTCCGTCGGGTTCGCGCCGGGCCAGCCGCCCTCGATATAGTCCACGCCGAGCGCGTCGAGCGCCCGCGCCACCGCCAACTTCTCGGCGGTGGAGAACTGGACGCCCTGGGTCTGCTGCCCGTCGCGGAGCGTGGTGTCGAAAAGGTGGAGGCGGTCGGTCACGGGTGCGCCCCACGAATTTTCTGCGAAAATTCAGGACCGACGGTGCCGCTTGCGAGAATTTTCGGAGAAAATTCGTTCATCGCGCAACCTCGAAAAGCCTGACCCATCCGACAATCGAATCTCGGATCATTCGACCAAGCTCCGCAAACGATCAGCATCGAAACCGAAATCTATCTTTGCTTGCGCACCCTGTCCGACGGCCTGTTTGGTCGCCTTCAGTTCGACCCCTGCCTCAGCGGCTTTTGCCTTCAGCTCATCCGCAGCGACAAAATCGCCAGATGCTCTTAGCTGAGCCCACCGGCGAGCCACGCGATTTGCAAGATGATGATAGTCTTCCGGGATCGAACCCCACCCGAATGAGGAAGTTGTCGGCATAAAATCTAGAAAACCCATCAGCCTAGCGCTTGAAAGCAGTTCCGCACCTTTGCCTTTCTTTCTCAGCTCATGGAGGCGTGCAAAAGCTTGTGCCACGTTCAAATCGTCGAAAAGGGCTTCGACGACGAGATGGTCGGGTTCTGCAGCTTCGACTCCTTGGGTAACCTCCATGAATGCAAGCAAATTCTCCTGCGCCTGCCCGACCTTCTCCTCTGTCCAATCCATCGGCTTCGAGTAATGCGTGCTCAACAAGACGAACCGGATCACCTCGCCCGGCACGCCCTTGTCCAGCAAATCCCGCACCGTAAAGAAGTTGCCCAGGCTCTTGGACATCTTCTTGCCCTCGACCAGGAGCATCTCGTTGTGCATCCATACCCGCGCAAATCCCTCGTCGGGATGCGCGCAGCGGCTTTGGGCGATCTCGTTTTCGTGGTGGGGGAATTGCAGGTCGATGCCGCCGCCGTGGATGTCGAAGCTCTCGCCCAACAACTCGCGCGCCATCGCCGAGCACTCGATATGCCAGCCGGGCCGTCCGCGTCCCCAGGGGCTGTCCCAACCCGGAAGCAAGGCGTCCGAAGGCTTCCACAGCACGAAATCCATCGGGTCGCGCTTGAAGGGTGCCACCTCGACCCGGGCGCCTGCGATCATGTCGTCGACCGAGCGGCCCGACAGCGCGCCATAGGCGGCATAGCTGCGGACATCGAACAGCGCATGGCCCTCGGCCTCGTAGGCGTGGCCCTTGGCGATCAGCCCCTCGATCATGGCGATCATCGCGCCCACGAACTCGGTCGCGCGCGGCTCGTGCGTGGGGCGGAGCGCCCCCAGCGCGTCCATGTCGGCGTGATACCAGCCAATCGTCTCGTCGGTGATCTCGCGGATCGGGCGGCCCATCTCGGCGGCCTTGGCGTTGATCTTGTCGTCGACGTCGGTGAAGTTGCGGACGTAGGTGACATGCGCCTCGCCATAGACGTGGCGCAGCAGGCGGTAGAGCACATCGAACACCACAACCGGGCGCGCGTTGCCCAGATGCGCGCGGTCGTAGACGGTCGGGCCACAGACGTACATCCGCACGTTCGCGGGATCGATGGGCGCAAAGACCTCCTTGCGCCGCGTCGCCGTGTTGTGAAGCCTGATCTCGACCATCGAGTTGCCCTCGCGCCAGGCGAGCCTGCCTGCATGGGCGGGGTTCTAGCGGTCGCGGTCGGGCGCGCCAAGGGCAGATGCGCGCCCCGCCGGACAGGCGAACGCCCCCGGCCCGAGGGACCGGAGGCGTTCTTCAGTGCGATCCGCGGATGTCAGAAGCGGAAGGCGACGCGGGCCTTGGCGGTCGTCGCGTCAAGGTCGATGCCCGTGTCGTCGAAGTCGTCGAAGCGGTGCAACAGGATCTCGCCACCTACCAGGACACGCTCGTTCACCGCGTAGTCCATGCCGACGCCACCGAAGTAGCCCCAGTCCTCATAGTCGGTCCGCCCGACGCTTGCCGCGCCATAGGCCGCACCCGCCGTCGCGTAGACGAGCGCGCGACCAAGGTCCGCACCGGCCTGAAGCTTCAGACGCCCGACCGAGCCGAGGTCGCCCTCTTCGCCCAGCGTGTCGCCCAGCGTGATGTCGGCGATGTCATAATCACCCTCGACGCCCATGACGAACTGGCCGAAGTCCCAGCGGTAGCCTGCAAGGACGCCACCGATCGCGCCGTTGCCGTCAAGCACGTCGCCGTCCGACCCCACATCGCCGTAGCCGAGCGACAGACCGCCGTAGAAGCCCGACCAGTCCGCGTCGGGACGGGCCGGTGTCACGGGCGCCATCACGACCGGCTCGGGGGCCGGATCGAACAGGCCACCCGCCTGTGCCGCCATCGGGGCGACGAGTGCCGACCCGAGAAGCGCGATGCCGATGAATTTCATATGTTTCTCCTGTAAATCATGTTCCCCCGCCGGCGTCCGAAGCGGTGGATGCCGGCGATGCGGGAAGAACGGTCGAGGTCCAAAAAGGTGGCGTCACGAAAGAGTGACGCCGCCGACTGTTGCCATCCGGTGACAGAAATCGGCGTCTCAAGGGGGCTTGGGCGAAGGTTCGCCGCCGTTCAGCCCGAGTTTCGGGCCTCGAGCGCCATCCAGTCGGCCTCGGCCTTGGCGAGCCGCGCCTCGCGGTCGCCCAGTGCATCGGTCGTCTTGCGGAACCGGTCGGGGTCGCGCGCGAAAAGCTTCGGGTCGGCCAGCGCCTCGGACAGCTTCGCGATCTCGGACTCGAGCCGGTCGATTTCGTCGGGTAGCGCTGCAAGGCGGCTGCGCTCGGCGAAGGACAGGGGATCGCGGGGTTTGGCCTGCCGTGTCGCGGCGGGCGGGGCCGATGGCTGACCGCGGGTGTGGGGACGCGCGTCGCGCTCGGCCGCGACCGTGCCGCGCTGGGCGGCATAGTCCGACCAGCCGCCCGGATAGACGGTGGCGCGCCCCTGCCCTTCCAGCGCGATGGTCGTGGTGGCGACGCGGTCGATGAAGTCGCGGTCGTGGCTGACCAGCAGCACCGTGCCGTCATAATCGCCCAGAATGTCCTGCAAGAGGTCCAGCGTCTCGACATCCAGATCGTTCGTCGGCTCGTCCAGCACCAGCAGGTTGGACTCGCGCGCCATGATCCGCGCCAGCAGAAGCCGCGCCTTCTCGCCGCCCGACAGCGAGCGCACCGGCGCGCGGGCCTGCGTCTCATCGAAGAGGAAATCCTTGAGATAGCCCACGACATGCCTCGGCGTGCCGCGCACCATCACCTGATCGGCCTGCCCCGAAACGCGCATCGTCGGATCGCCCGTCAGGTTGTCCCAGAGGCTCGCCTCGGGGTCGAGCTGCGCCCGCGTCTGGTCGAACACCGCCAGCGACAGGTTGGTGCCCTGCACCACGCTGCCTGCGTCGGGGGCGATCTCGCCCGTCAGCATCTTCAGAAGCGTCGTCTTGCCGACCCCGTTCGGACCGACGAAGGCCACCCGGTCGCCGCGCTGCACGCGCAGGTCGAAGTCGCGCACCACGGTGAGGTCGCCGAACGCCTTGGTGATCCCCCGCGCCTCGATCACGCGCTTGCCCGAGGTCGGACCCGCCTCAAGCTCCATCGCCGCCGTGCCCTGCCGCCTGATCTGGCTCGAGCGTTCCTCGCGCAGCGCCGCAAGCGCGCGCACCCGGCCCTGGTTGCGCTTGCGCCGCGCGCTGATGCCCTCGACCGCCCAGCGCGCCTCGGCCTTGATCTTGCGGTCAAGCTTGTGACGCGCCTCGTCCTCTTCTGCCCAGACCGTCTCGCGCCACTCCTCGAAACCATCGAACCCAGCCTCGCGGCGGCGCACCTGGCCCCGGTCGATCCAGAGCGTCGCCTTCGAAAGGGCACGAAGGAAGGCACGGTCGTGGCTGATCAGGACGAAGGCCGTACGCGTGTCGCGCAGCTCACCCTCCCGCCACTCGATCGCCTCGATGTCGAGGTGGTTCGTGGGCTCGTCCAGCAGCATCAGCGACGGCGCTTCGGCCATCAGCTTGGCCAGCGCCGCACGACGCTTCTCACCGCCCGAGGCCGAGACGACGGGCGTGTCGGGGCGGAACTTCAACCCCTCGGCCGCCATCTCGACCTTGTATTCCTCGCCCACGTCCAACCCGCTTGCGGCATAGTCGCCAAGCGTGGCGAAACCCGATAGGTCTGGGTCCTGCTCCATGTAGCCGACGGTCACGCCCGAGGGCACTGTGCGGTCGCCCCGGTCGGGCTCGACCAGCCCGGCCATGACCTTCATCAGCGTCGACTTGCCCGAGCCGTTGCGCCCCACCAGCGCCACCCGGTCGCCGGGTTGCACCACGAGGCCGAGGTCGTCGAACACCGGGTTCCCGCCGAAGGTCAGCGAGACGCCGGAAAGTTGCAAAAGGGGTGCGCGTGCCATGCGCCGCGAGGTATGCGGCGCGGTGCGAAAGGTCAACGGCCTGACGGTCGCAGGCCGACCGCCCGTGCCCAATTGGAAGGCGCTGCGCCGCTGACGCAGGGGAAGGCCGACGAAAGCGTATTGCCGCCAGACGTGATTGGTCCGACACTGTCGTTGGACGGGCAACGACCCGAAACCGACCACCAAGATGCGATCCGGGGAGCGACATATGCCCGACGGGGCACCGCCTGTCCTTGATGTCAGGGGTCTCAAGACCGTTTTCCGCACCCGCGGCGGCGAGGTTCATGCCGTGAACTCCGTCAGCTTCGACCTGCGCCCCGGCGAACTGCTGGGCGTCGTCGGGGAAAGCGGCTCGGGCAAGTCGGTGACGATGATGTCGCTGATCGGACTTCTGCCGCAGCCGCCCGCCGACATCCGCGCGGGCGAGGTATTTCTGGCCGGGCGCGACATCCTGAAGGTCGATCCCGAGGAGTTGCGTGCGATCAGGGGCAGACAGATCGGCTTCATCTTTCAGGACCCGATGACAAGCCTGAACCCGGTCTACACCGTCGGCATGCAGATCATGGAGCCGCTGCGTGTGCATCTGGGCCTGTCGAAGGCGCAGGCCGAGACGCGCGCGGCAGAGCTTCTAGACCTTGTCGGCATCCCCGACGCCCGCAAGCGGCTGAAAAGTTATCCACACCAGTTCTCGGGCGGCATGCGCCAGCGCGTGATGATCGCGATAGCACTCGCCTGCGATCCCAAGGTGCTGATCGCGGACGAACCGACCACGGCACTCGACGTCACGATCCAGGCGCAGATCCTCGAACTGGTGCGCGACCTTCGCCAGAAGCTCGGGATGGCGATCATCTGGATCACGCATGACCTTGGCGTCATCGCGGGCATCGCCGACCGGGTGATGGTGATGTATGGCGGCCAGGTGGTAGAGCAGGCCCCGGTGGCCGAGCTTTTCGCCCATCCGCGCCACCCCTATACCCGCGCGCTTCTTCAGACGATTCCGCATCTGACGGGCAGCCGCAGCGCAAGGTTGCGCGTGATCGAAGGGCAGCCGCCGATCATGTCCGGTCCGCCCGAGGCCTGCCCCTTCCGCGCCCGCTGCACTCATGCATTCGACCGCTGCCATCTGGAGAACCCGGAGCGCCGCCCCGTCGGCATTGGACATGACGTGGCCTGCCACTGGTCCCCGCCCGTGGCTGTCGAGGTGGCCCATGCGTGACGAAGGCACATCCCGCGCGCTGGTGCGCGTCACGGACCTTCGCAAGCATTTCCCGATCCATAGCGGCCTGTTGCGTCGCCATACGGGCGACGTGAAGGCGGTCGACGGCGTCACCTTCGACATCCTCGAGGGCGAGACGCTGGGGCTTGTGGGCGAATCCGGCTGCGGCAAGTCGACGGTCGGGCGCACGCTGCTGCGGCTTTACGAGGTCACGTCCGGGTCTGTCGTGATCGACGGCACCGACATAGCCTCGCTCCCCCCCGAGGCGCTGCGGCAGGTCCGCCCCAAGATGCAGATGGTCTTCCAGGACCCGCAGGCGAGCCTCAACCCGCGGATGACGCTGGCCCAGATCATCGCCGAACCGCTGGACGAGCATACCGAGCTCTCGCGGGCCGAAAAGCTGGAGCGGGTCCACGAGTTGATGGACCAGGTCGGACTCAACCGGCGCTTCGCCAACCGCTTCCCGCACGAGTTCTCGGGCGGGCAGCGCCAGCGCATCGGGATCGCGCGGGCGCTGGCGCTGAACCCGCGCTTCATCGTCTGCGACGAACCCATTGCGGCGCTCGACGTGTCGATCCAGGCGCAGGTGGTGAACCTGCTCGAGGATCTGCAGGAAAGCCTCGGTCTGACCTACCTTTTCATCAGCCACGACCTGTCGATGGTGCGCCACATCGCCGACCGGGTGGCGGTGATGTATCTGGGCAAGATCGTCGAACTCAGCCCGCGCGATGCCCTTTATGCGCGCCCGCTGCACCCCTATGCCAAGGCGCTTCTGTCGGCGGTACCCGAGCCGGACCCCGCGACCGAGGCGACGCGGCGGCGCATCATCCTGACCGGCGACGTGCCGTCGCCCGCCAACCCGCCGCAGGGGTGCAACTTCTGCACCCGCTGCCCCGAGGTGCAGCCCCTCTGCCGCGAGGTGGAGCCCCCCCTGATCGAGGTGAGCCCCGGCCGACAGGTCGCCTGCCACTTCGTGCAACCCGAAAATCCGCCAGCCGGCGCACCCGGCGGACCCGAGGCAAACGAGCGCATCCAACAAGGAGCTGGACCATGAAACTCAAGATCGCCCTGATGGGCACCGTCGCACTGGCGGGGATGGCATCTGCCGCCCTCGCCGAGCGCGGCACGGACGGCGAGGTGAGGCTCACCTTCCCGCAGGCCGTCTCGACGCTGAACACCTATCTCTCGGGTGGAACCAAGGACATCATCGCGGCCAGCATGGTGACCGAACCGCTCGCGGGCTTCGACACCGAAGGCAACCTTTTCCCGCGCCTCGTGACCGAGATCCCGAGCGTCGAGAACGGCGGCATCTCGGAAGACCTGACCTCGGTGACGTGGAAGCTGATCCCCGGCCTCATGTGGTCGGACGGAACACCCTTCACCGCCGCCGACGTGGTCTTCACGGCGCAATACTGCATGGACGAGGCCGGCGGCTGCGCGCAGGGCGCCAAGTTCGCTTCGGTCAGCACGGTCGAGGCGGTCGATGACACGACCGTCAAGGTGACCTTCAAGGCGGCCCAGCCGAACCCCTTCACCGCGTTTGTCGGCACCCAGTCGCCGATCCTGCAAAAGGCACAGTTCGAGGCGTGCCTTGGCGCCGCCGCCCCCACCTGCACCGAGCAGAACAACGCGCCGCACGGCACCGGGCCGTTCCGCGTGACGGGCTTCACCGTCAACGACACCGTCCAGATGGAAGCCAACCCGCATTACCGCGACCCCGCAAAGCCCGCCTTCGCGACCGTGATGATCAAGGGCGGCGGCGATGCCATCGGCTCGGCCCGCGCGGTGATGGAGACGGGCGAGTTCGACTATGCCTGGAACACGCAGATCCCGCCCGACGCCCAGGCGCAGATGACGGCGGCCGGAAACGGCCAGTTCGTCGTGGCCTTCGGCACGCTGGTCGAACGCCTTGAGATGAACCTGACGAAGCCCTCGGCGGACCTGCCCGAGGGTGAGCGGTCGACCGTCAAGCATCCCCATCCGTTCCTGTCCGACATCAACGTGCGCCGCGCGCTGTCGATGGCGATCGACCGCCAGACGCTGGTCGACGTGGGCTACGGTGCGGGCGGCGTGCCGACCTGCAACCTGGTGCCCGCGCCCGAGATGTTCGCGTCCGACAACACCGATTGCCTGACGCAGGACATGGCGGGGGCCAAGGCGCTGCTGGACGAGGCGGGCTGGGTTCCGGGGGCCGACGGCATCCGCGAGAAGGACGGAATGCGGCTGTCGGTGCTGTACCAGACGACCGTGAACCCGATCCGGCAGGACTTCCAGGCGCTGATCAAGAGCTGGTGGACCGAGCTTGGCGTCGAGACCGAGCTGAAGGTGATCGACCCCGGCGTGTTCTTCGGCGGCGATCCCGGCTCGCCCGACACGTTCCAGCGCTTCTATGCGGATGTCGAGATGTATGCCAACAACTTCGACGGCACCGACCCCGAGGTCTATCTGGCGAACTACCTCTGCGACAAGATCCCCTCGCCCGACACCCAGTGGCAGGGCGAGAACATCAACCGCTTCTGCGACCCGGCCTATGACGCCTTGGCCGCCGAGCTGGCCCAGGCCAGCGACATCGCCCAGCGCGCCGACATCGCCAAGCGGATGAATGACATGCTGACCAAGGACAGCAAGGTCATCGTGCCGCTGGTCCACCGTGGCACCCTGTCGGCACACGCCAACAGCCTTGGCGGTGTCGCGATCAACGCCTGGGACAGCGAGATCTGGAACACGGCCGACTGGTACCGTGTGAAGTGATCCCTGCTGCGGCCCCGGAGCGATCCGGGGCCGCAGCCCGTTGCATCCCATCCGTCCGACGCCCCGCTGCGAGGCATCCCGCATATGTTCACCTTCATCGTCCGAAGGCTTCTGCTTGCGATCCCGACCCTTCTTCTCATCAGCCTCGTGATCTTCCTGCTTGTGGACCTCGCACCCGGCAGCCCGATGTCCGAGATCCCGCTGACCGTGCCGCCCGAAGTGCGCGCGAGGATCATGGAGTCGCTCGGCGCCAATGACCCCGTCTGGGTGCGCTACCTGCTGTGGCTGCGGCAGTTCTTCATCGTCGAGCCGATGGTGCTGATCGACCACTGGACGGGCTCGACCCTCGCCGAGGGCGAGCAGCGCATCATCTCGTGGCAGTCGCGGGCGCCAGTCTTCTCGATCATCGCCGAGCGGGTGCCGCAGACGCTGACGGTGATCGGCACGGCCTATCTGCTGGGCGTGCTGATTGCGCTGCCGATCGGCATCTGGTCGGCCTACCGCCAGTACTCATGGTTCGATCAGGTCGGCACCTTCGTATCGATGGTCGGCTATTCGGTGCCCACCTTCTTCACGGGCGTTCTGTTCATCGTGATCTTCTCGGTCTGGCTTGGCTGGTTTCCGTCCTTCTACAACACGACGCTGCGCGTGACCGACTGGGACACGTTCCTGCAGCAGGTCCGCCAGATGGCGATGCCGGTGATGGTGCTGGCGCTGTTCAACGCGGCCGAGATCAGCCGCTACACCCGCTCGTCGATGCTGGAGAACCTGGGCCAGGACTATGTGCGGACCGCGCGCGCCAAGGGGATGAGCGAGCGGACGGTCCTTCTGAAGCATGTGCTGCGAAACTCAATGATCCCGGTCGTGACGGTGATCGCCCTTGGCCTGCCCACGATCTTCGGCGGGGCCATCATCACCGAACAGGTGTTCAAGGTGAACGGCATCGGGGCCGCACTGATCCAGGCGATCCATGCCAGCGACCTGCCCATGGTGCAGACCCTGACCTTCATCTTCGCGGTTCTGATCGTCCTGTTCAACCTGATCGCCGACGTCCTTTACGGCGTGCTCGACCCGAGGATCCGCTATGACTGACGCGAGCTTGCCAAAACCGCGCAGCCAGGGGCGCGACATCTGGGACCAGTTCCGCACCCACCGGGGCGCGATGTTCGGCCTGATCGTGCTTTGCCTGCTGGCGGCCTTCGTGTTGATCGGGCCGCTGATCTGGCGGGTGGACCCTGCCTACATCAATCCCGATGCGGCACAGATGATCCTGTCGCGCAACAAGCCGCCAAGCCTTGCGAACCCGCTGGGGACCGACCAGTTGGGCCGCGACATGCTGGCGCGGATGATGGCAGGAGGGCAGGTCTCGATGGCCGTGGGGCTGGTCGCCATGACGATCTCGATCCTGCTCGGCACGCTCGTGGGCGTGCTCGCGGGCTACTTCCGCCGGCTCGACGGCCCGTTGATGCGGCTGACGGACCTCTTCCTCGCGCTGCCGCTGCTGCCCTTGCTGCTCGTGATGGTCATGCTGTTTCGCGATGCGCTGGCCGCGATGCTGGGGCCCGAGGCGGGGACGTTCCTGCTGATCGTCTTCGCGATCGGGGTGACAAGCTGGATGCAGTCGGCCCGGATCGTGCGGGGCGAGGTCCTAGCCCTGAAGGAGCGCGAGTTCGTGCTGGCCGCGAGGTCCATCGGCACGCCGCCGCGCCGGATGATCCTGCGCCATATCCTGCCGAACGTGCTGTCGCCCATCATGGTTGCGGCCACGCTGGGGATCGCAAGCGCCATCATCACCGAAAGCGCGCTCTCGTTCCTCGGCCTCGGGTTCCCGCCCGACTTTCCGACCTGGGGACGCCTTCTGTTCGACGGGGTGGACTACCTTCAGCAGTTCCCCGAGCGGGTGCTCTGGCCCGGCCTTGCCATCTCGCTCACGGTGCTGTCGGTCAACTACATCGGAGACGGCCTGCGCGACGCGCTCGACCCCCGCATCCGGGGACGCTGAGGCGCCGGAGCGGGGGCCAGTCCCCGCAAAGGCCGAAGAGCGGGGGCCAGCCCCCGCACCCCCGGGGTATTTGAGCCGAAACGAAGCCGCGGGATCAGTCGATGTGGCGGCGTATCCGGCGGATCATCGCCCAGACGAGCAGGATCACGACGGGCGTCGCGAAGGCGGTGGCGGTGCCCTTCGAGACGCCGAGATAGTCGGCGACGGGGTAGAGCGCATAACTGGCGAGGTTGACGGCGTAGTAGCTGATCGCCACGACCGACAGCCCCTCGACCGTGCGCTGTAGGCGCAGTTGCAGGTCGGCGCGCTTGTCCATGCTTTCCAGAAGCGCCTGGTTTTGCGCGCTGCGTTCTACGTCGACGCGGGTGCGAAGGAGTTCAGCCGCGCGCTGCGCCCGTTCGGCCATCGAGCGCAGGCGCGCCTCGGCGGATTTCACCGTCCGCATCGCGGGGTCGTAGCGGCGCATCATGAACTCGCCGAAGGTCTGGCGACCCTCGATCCGCTCTTCCCGCAGAACCTCGACGCGCTGCGTGACGATCGCCTCGTAGGCGGCCGTTGCGCCGAAGCGGAAGCTGACCTGCACCGCAAGGCTTTCCAGTTCGGCCGAGATGCCGAGTAGCTCGTGCAGCGTCGCCTCGGGGCTTTGCGCGGCGCTGTCGAGCGAAGAGACGAGTGCCGACAGCTTGGGGTCGATGGCGTTGAGGCGCGACGACATCTGCCGCGCGCGCATCAGGCCCAGCATCGACATGGCGCGGTAGGTCTCGATCTCGCACAGGCGCTGCACGATCCGGCCCACGCGGCGCGCACCTGTGCCCGCGCGCACGAAGACCGCAAAGCGCATGTTGCCCGCAGGGTCGATGCGGAAGTCGCCTGCGATCACCGCCGCGCCGTCGACGACCCGCGCGCAGGCAAGACTTTCGCCGACGAACCAGTCCTCGAGACGCGCGAGGATGGTCGCCTCATCCTCGGGCAATTCCTCGACCCGGACGAGGACCGAGACAAGGCGCTTGCCGGGGGCGGCCCCCAGCCAGTCTTCGGGAAAGACGCGCATCTCGGCGGGATCGAACGGCACGGACCCTGCGCCTTTGGAAAAGGCGGAATAGGTCACGAACTCGGTATGGCTTTCCCACTTGAGCTCGTGCTTGCCGATCAGCCCCGAGAAATGCGTGGCCTCGGGCTGCGGATGGGGGCTGCCGTTACGGTCGAGCAGGTCGAGAAGATGCGCCCGGTCGCGGCTTCGGTCGCGGTTGGCGGCGTCCGTCGGCTCCTTGATCGCGACGAAGACCGCGGTGCAGGGGACGTCGAGCGACGGAAAGGGGCGCGCATGAAGCTCGTTGGTGAGCGGATAGCGCAGGGGATGATCTTCGACGGGGGGCATCGGGGGCTCCGGCTTCTGGCGGCACCCTGAGCGAGGCGGGCCGGCATGTAAACCCGTGGGACCGCACGGCGGGGGCTCGGGCCCTGACCGGACCCGCCGCTGCGTCATTGACGGGCGGTCGGCGTGCGTCGCGCCTAGTCGATCAGCGGCAAGAGGGCATCGAGCGACTTCTTCGCGTCGCCGTAGAACATCCGCGTGTTCTCCTTGAAGAAGAGCGGGTTCTCGATACCGGAATAGCCCGTGCCCTGCCCGCGTTTCGAAACGAACACCTGCTTGGCCTTCCAGCATTCGAGCACCGGCATCCCCGCGATGGGCGAGTTCGGGTCTTCCTGGGCGGCCGGGTTCACGATGTCGTTCGAGCCGATGACGATCGCGACGTCGGTCGAGGGGAAATCCTCGTTGATCTCGTCCATCTCCAAGACGATGTCGTAGGGCACCTTCGCCTCGGCCAGAAGCACGTTCATGTGGCCGGGCAGACGGCCCGCGACCGGGTGAATCGCGAAGCGCACCGTCTTGCCCTTGGCGCGCAGCTTGCGGGTCAATTCGCTGACCGACTGCTGGGCCTGCGCCACCGCCATGCCGTAGCCCGGAATGATGATGATGCTGTCGGCATCGTTCAGAGCCGCCGCCACGCCTTCGGTGTCGATCGCGATCTGCTCTCCCGCAATTTCCATCGCGGGGCCCGTTGTGCCGCCGAAGCCGCCGAGGATCACGCTGATGAAGCTGCGGTTCATCGCCTTGCACATGATGTAGGACAGGATTGCACCCGACGAACCGACCAGCGCGCCGACCACGATCAGAAGGTCGTTCGACAGCGAAAAGCCGATCGCCGCCGCCGCCCAGCCGGAATAGCTGTTCAGCATCGAGACGACGACCGGCATGTCCGCCCCGCCGATCCCCATGATCAGGTGGTAGCCGATGAAGAGCGCCGCCGCCGTCATGCCGATCAGCGCAAGCGACGAGCCGGTTTGCAGGTAGACCACCAGCAGGACCAGCGAGATCAGCGCCGCCGCCGCGTTCAGAAGATGACCGCCCGGCAGTTTCTTCGCCTTGCCGTCCACCTTTCCGGCCAGCTTGCCGTAGGCGATGACCGATCCGGTGAAGGTCACGGCACCGATGAAGATGCCGAGGAACGTCTCCACCCGCAGGATGGTGATTTCGACGCCGACCTTTTCGGCCACCTTGAGGGCAAAGCCGTGCAGGTCGGCAAAGAGGCCTGGCTGGCCGAACTTTTCGGCGCAAAGGACAGAGCTGAGCACCGGGTCAGTGCAGGTCAGGCCCGCCGAAGCGAGGCTGTTGGCGATCTGCACCATCTCGATATGGGTGTTGAAGCCGATGAAGACCGCCGCAAGGCCGACAAGGCTGTGCATTGCGGCCACAAGCTGCGGCATCTCGGTCATCTGGACCCGCTGGGCGACGACCCAGCCGATGGCCCCGCCGACTGCAATCATCACAAGGCTGATCAGCCAGTTCCCCGCACCGGGGCCGTACAGAGTGGCGGCAACCGCCAGCGCCATGCCGACAATGCCATACCAGACCGCGCGCTTGGCGCTTTCCTGGCCGGAAAGACCCCCAAGCGAGAGGATGAACAGAACCGCTGCGACGACATAGGCGGCCGTGGTGAATCCGTAGTCCATCGGCAAGGCCCCTTATGTCTTCTGGAACATGGCGAGCATGCGCCGGGTGACCATGAAGCCACCGAAAATGTTGATCCCCGCCATGAAGACCGACAGGGCGGCCAGGATGACCACGAGCCAGTTGCCCGACCCGATCTGCATCAGGGCACCAAGGATGATGATCGACGAGATCGCGTTCGTCACAGCCATCAGGGGGGTGTGCAGGCTATGGCTGACATTCCAGATAACCTGGAAGCCGATGAAGACGGACAGCACGAAGACGATCAGATGCGACATAAAGCTGGCCGGCGCGAAAAGCCCCGCAAGAAGCACGATGCCGCCGCCGAGGACAAGGAGCCCGACCTGGTTGCGGGTCTGCGCCTTGAAGGCCGCGACCTCTTGTGCGCGCCGCTCGACCGGGGTCAGTTCGACTGCCTTCGGCTTCGGCTTGGCGGCCGCAATGGCCGCGACCTTTGGCGGTGGCGGCGGGAAGGTGACGGCACCGGCATGGGTGACGGTCGCCCCCCGGATGACGTCATCCTCCATGTTCTGCACGATCACGCCATCCTTGGCGGGAGTGAGGTCGGCCAGCATGTGACGGATGTTGGTCGAGTAGAGTGTGCTTGCCTGGGCGGCCATGCGGCTGGGGAAATCGGTGTAGCCGACGATGGTGACGCCATTCTCGGTCACGATCTTGGCGTCGGGCACGGTCAGATCGCAGTTGCCGCCGCGTTCCGCCGCAAGGTCGACGATCACCGAGCCGGGCTTCATCAAGCGGACCATGTCCTCGGTCCAGAGCTTGGGCGCGGGGCGGCCAGGGATCAGGGCCGTGGTGATGACGATGTCGATCTCGGGCGCCAGCTCGCGGAACTTCGCGAGTTGCTTTTCACGGAACTCGGGAGACGATGGGGCGGCGTAGCCCCCGGTCGCGGCCCCGTCCTGCGACGCCTCGAACTCGAGGAACACGAACTGTGCGCCCATCGACTCGATCTGTTCGGCCACTTCGGGGCGCACATCGAAGGCGTAGGTGATGGCACCAAGCGAGGTCGCCGTGCCGATCGCCGCAAGGCCCGCGACGCCCGCGCCGACCACGAGCACCTTGGCGGGCGGCACCTTGCCCGCCGCCGTCACCTGGCCCGTGAAGAAGCGCCCGAAGTTCGAGCCCGCCTCGATCACCGCGCGGTAGCCGGCGATGTTCGCCATCGACGACAGCGCGTCCATCTTCTGCGCGCGGCTGATGCGGGGCACCATGTCCATCGCGATGACGGTGGCGCCCTTGTCGCGGCACAGGTCGAGCAACTCCGCGTTCTGCGCGGGCCAGAAGAACGAGATCAGCGTCTGGCCCTGCCGCAGATGCTGGGCCTCGGCCATCTCGGGACCGCGCACTTTCACGAGGACATCCGCCATCGTGAAGACCGAGGCGGCATCCGGCACGACCGTGACGCCTGCCGCGGCATAGGCCGCGTCGCTGAAGCCAGCCTTCGCCCCTGCCCCCGACTGGATCAGGCAGGCATGGCCCAGCTTTTGCAACTGGACAGCGCTGTCGGGGGTCATGGCGACGCGCGCCTCGCCCTCGAAGGTTTCGCTCAAGGCTCCGATCTTCACAGGTGATCCCCCATCGTCAGGTCCGACTCCGCCAGGCCGCCCGCAGGCCGGTCAGATGTAGCGGGGTCACATCGGGAAGCGCAACAATATTTCACGAGCGGGCGCTGCAATGCGGCGAATGGCGCGGGATGATCAGGCCAGAGAACCCGAAAGCAACTGCCCGGTGGACAGTTGCCGGGTTCGATTGCGAAGGGCGCACGCCCGCAGGCAAGGGGCCATCCGCAATCCTGACGATTGCAATCCGGCCGCGCCTGCCCAGGGGCAAGCAGGCGCGGCCGGATTTGTCGACGGGCAAATCCAGCAAGAAGCCGAACGCCCCGCGACCTCTCGCGCCTTCCCCTGCCCGTCTGCCCGCGCTACGGTCCCGCGCCGAGGAGACCTGCATGACCGATTTCGACGCGACCCGCGCCCTGTTCCACCTGCCCGAGGGGATGATCTACCTCGACGGCAATTCGCTCGGCCCCCTGCCGCGCACAGCCGCCGCCCGCGTGGCCGCCGCCGTGACAGACGAATGGGGCGAGATGCTCGTGACCGGCTGGAACAAGGCTGGCTGGATGGAGCAGCCTGCCCGCGTCGGCGACCGTATTGCGCGACTGATCGGGGCGGCACCCGGCACGGTCGTGATGGGCGACACGCTGTCGGTGAAGGTCTACCAGGCGCTGGCATCGGCGCTCGAGATGAACCCAGCGCGCCGGGTCATCCTGTCGGACACGGGCAACTTCCCGTCGGACCTCTACATGGCCGAGGGCCTCTGCCGAACGCTCGGGCCGGACTACACGCTGCGGACCGTCGCCCCCGAAGAGGTCGCCCAAGCGATCGACGACAGCGTGGCGGTCACGCTGCTGACCGAGGTCGACTACCGCACGGGCCGCCTCCACGACATGGCCGCCCTGACCGCCCGCGCGCATGCCGCCGGGGCACTGACCATCTGGGACCTTGCCCATTCCGCAGGGGCGATCCCGGTGGATCTGACGGGCAGCCAGGCCGATTTCGCGGTCGGCTGCACCTACAAGTATCTCAACTCTGGTCCCGGCGGCCCCGCTTTCATCTACGTCGCCCCCCGCCACGCCGAAGTGGCGCGCCCCGCCCTGTCGGGCTGGCTGGGGCACGAGGCGCCCTTCGCCTTCGACCTTGCCTATCGGCCCGGTCGCGGGATCGAGCGGATGCGCGTCGGCACCCCGCCCGTCCTGCAACTGGCCGCCCTCGAGGCGTCTCTCGACATCTGGGACCGCGTGGAAATGGCCGAGGTGCGCGCCCGCTCGATTGCGCTGACCGAGGCGTTCATCGCGGGCGTCGAGGCCGTCTGCCCGACGCTTTCGCTGGCGAGCCCACGCGATCCGGCGGAACGCGGCAGCCAGGTCAGCTTTCGCCACCCCGAGGGCTACGCAATCATGCAGGCGCTGATCGCACGGCGGGTGATCGGAGACTTCCGCGCACCCGACATCCTGCGCTTCGGCTTCACGCCGCTCTTCACCAGCTTCGCGGATGTCGAGGGCGCGGTCCGCATTCTGGCCGAGGTCATGGCGGGCGACCTCTGGGATCGGCCCGAGTTCAAGACCCGCGCACGCGTCACCTGACATGCCGAAGATGCGCCGCAAGGGCGACCTGCCCGCCAAGACCTGCGCGACCTGCGGCAAGCCGTTCGCGTGGCGCAAGAAATGGGAAAAGGTCTGGGACGAGGTCAAGTATTGCTCGGATCGCTGCCGGGCGGATCGCGCACCGGCGAAACAGCCCCGGTGATCGTCCCCCTCCTGCCCGTTTTATCCGCTGAACATGTGGTTCTGTGCGGTGATGCAGCCGCTTTGTCAGGAAAGACCCTTCATCGCGCGGCTTAAGCTGTTATATTCCTGTGACAGAACTCCGAGGGATTTTCCATGACCCGACCTGTCGTCGGCATCATCGGCAACATGAACCTGCTGGATGCAAGCTACCCCGTCCACGCCGGCGGCACGATGAACAGCGAGGCTGTGGCCGAGGTGGCGGGCTGCCTGCCGATCATCATTCCGTCGGACCCGCGCTATGTCTCGGTCACCGACTTGCTGGAACTGTGCGACGGCTTTCTGCTGACGGGGGGCCGCCCGAACGTGCATCCCGCCGAGTATGGCGAGGAAGAGACCGTCGCCCACGGCGTGTTCGACCGCAACCGCGATGCGGTGGCGCTGCCCCTGATCCGCGCCTGCGTCGAGCGTGGGCAGCCCTTCCTGGGCATCTGCCGGGGCTTTCAGGAGGTGAACGTGGCAATGGGCGGCACGCTCTACCCCGAGATCCGCGACCTGCCCGGCCGAATGAACCACCGCATGCCCCCCGATGGGTCGCTGGCCGAAAAGTTCGCGCTGCGCCATCCCGTGCGCTTCTCGCCGGGCGGGGTCTTTCATCGCCTGATGGAAGCCGAAGAGGTGATGACCAACTCGCTGCACGGGCAAGGCATCAAGCGCCCCGGCCCACGCATCGTGGTCGACGGCGAGGCGCCGGACGGGACACCCGAGGCGATCTTCGTGCGCGACGCGCCGGGCTTCACGCTGTCGGTGCAATGGCACCCCGAGTGGAACGCGGTAGACGATCCGGTGTCGCGCCCGCTGTTCGTGGCCTTCGGTCAGGCAGTCCATGCCTGGGCCGCACGCGACATTCCCGCCCGCAGAAGCGCCTGATCTAAGGCTTGGTCACAAATCGGTCGCCGAGCCCGTCGCAGGGCCTTCGGCACCGGCCGGAGACGGCGAGGCCGGATCGACAGGCAAGGTGAAGGCCGGGCGCGGCAAGACCGGCAGGGGCGGCATCACAATCGGGGCTGGGGCCGCGACGGGGACCGCCTTGGGCTTTTTCGGCGCGGGCGGCGGCAACACAAGGCGCTGCGGAACGCTGCCGTCCGCCGCAAGCACGATCACCTTGGCATTGGCCGGCACGCGCCCGTAAAGGTCGATGATGTCCTGGTTGATCATGCGGATGCAGCCCGACGAGGCGTTGCGCCCGATCGACTGCCAGTCCGGCGTGCCGTGGATGCGGTAGCCGTAATCAACACCGTTCGTGGTCAGGTAAAGCGCCCGTGCGCCGAGCGGATTGGTCGGCCCGCCGGGCTGCCCCTTTTCCCATTTCGCGAGCCGGGGATCACGCTCGATCATCTCGGGCGGCGGCGTCCAGGTGGGCCAGGGCTTGCGGTTCGTGACCTGTGCGACCCCC
>JANPJD010000052.1:0-10325 GCA_031425325.1 Rhodobacterales bacterium
TGCGCGCGCATCGCCGCCGGGCAGGGCAGGGGCCTCCTGCACGACGACGAGGTTCTCGATGCGGATGCCAAAGGCGCCCTCGCGATAGTAGCCCGGCTCGTTCGACAGGATCATCCCGGTTTCTAGTGGCACTTCCGACACCCGGCTGATCCGCTGCGGCCCTTCGTGCACCGAAAGGAACGCGCCCACGCCGTGCCCGGTCCCGTGGTCATAGTCCTGACCCGCCGTCCACAGCGCCGCACGCGCCAGCGGATCGAGGTCGCGGCCCGCCAGCCCCTTTGGCCAGCGCGCGCGGCTGATTGCGATCATCCCCTGCAGCACGCGGGTGAAGGCGGCCCGCGCCTCGGGTAGCGGGGTGCCGATGGCGACGGTGCGCGTGATGTCGGTCGTGCCATCTGCATATTGGCCGCCCGAGTCCACCAGCAGGATTTCATCCGCCCCGATGGCGCGGTTCGTTTGTTCCGTAACGCGGTAATGCACGATCGCGCCGTTCGGCCCCGACCCGCAGATCGTGTCGAAGCTGATGTCATGCAGCGCGTTCGTCGCGCGGCGAAACCCCTCAAGCGCGCGCACGACGTCTATCTCGGTCAGGCCCCCTTGCGGGACGGTCGCGTCGAGCCAGGCCAGAAACTCGATCATCGCGGCCCCGTCGCGCAGATGCGCCTCGCGGGTTGCGGCAAGCTCGGCAGGTGTCTTGCGCGCCTTGGGCAGGCGGCAGGGATCGTCGCCCCAGACGATCGCCACGCCCGCCGCGTCAAGTCGGCGGCGCAGGGCCAGCGGGGCCGATGCCCGGTCAAGGCGCACTGGGCCGGTCAGGTGGTCGAGCGAGGGCAGGAAGGCCTCGGGCGGATGGCATGTGACCTCTGGACCCAGATGTGCCGCGACCTCGGCGTCGATCTTGGCGGGGTCCACGAAGAGCGTCACCCTGCCGTCGTCGTGCAGGACCGCGAAGGCGTGCAGCACCGGATTGCGCGGCACGTCGGCACCCCGGATGTTCAGAAGCCAGCAGAGGCTGTCGGGCAGGGTCAGGACTGCCGCCCGCTGCCCCGCCGCGCGCAAGCCCTCGGCCAGACGCGCGCGCTTGGCGGCCGAGGTCTCGCCCGCCAGCGCATCGGGATGGACGAAGGCTCGGCCCGCAGGCGGCTGCGGCTGGTCGGCCCAGATCGCGTCCACCGGGTTCGCGTCGAGTGCCTGAAGTGTCACCCCGCCCGGCCCCAGCGCCTCGGTCAGCGCCGCGATCTCGTCCTCGGTGTGAAGCCAGGGATCGAAACCGATGACACCTGAGGCCAGATGTGCGGCGATCCAGGGTCCGGGCTTCGTCTCGGGCCAGGGCACCGGGGCGAAGTGCCTTAGGTCGATCTGCGCGCGCACCTGCGTGCGATACCGCCCGTCGATGAACACCCCTGCGATGTCGGGCAGCACGACGCAGAACCCGGCCGAGCCGGTGAAGCCGGTCAGCCATTGCAGCCGCTCGTCCCGTGCGGCGACGTATTCGCCCTGGTGCGCGTCCGCGCGGGGAACGAGGAACCCGGCCAAGCCCTGTGCGGCCAGGCCGGCGCGCAGCGCCGCCAGCCGGGCGGGGCCTGCCGAGGGGTCGGCGGTGGTCTCGAAGGTCTGGAACACCGGCACGGCCCCTTGTCCACGGCGCGCCATCGCGGGCGCGCCGTGGACAGTAGCAAGGACAGCCCGCGCCTTACAACGCCCGTCCGGCCCGACGGCGCAGGACCGCCATCACGCCAAGCGCCGCCGCCAGCAGCGGCAGGCCCGCAGGCAGGGGCACAGGGGCCACCGGCGCATCGTAAAAGGCCACGTTCCGCGGGCGGTCGGGATAGGTGCCTTGCCCGAGGCGGCTGAGGACGACGCTCGTCTCATCCGCGCCCCAGAACGCGCCGTCGCCGTCCAGATCGAGCAGCCGCACGATCCAGTCCCCCTCGGCGCCCGTGTCGTTCGAGGTGATGAGCACCTCACCCGTCAGATCGTTCAGGGCAAGGCCGAAGCCCGCGAAGAATGTGTAGAGCGGGTCGAGCAGCGAGGTGTTCCAGACTGCGGCGGTTTCCGAGGCGTCGATGCTGCCGTTGCCGTCAAGGTCGGTCAGGCGGAACACCGACGAGACGCCGTTCTCCGGCAACCACTGCCAGGTCCAGACCGAACCGAGGCCCACATCCATCGCGAAATCGAAGGTCGCGCCGGTCGTGGCCGCCGAGGCGAAGACGCTGACCTCGGCCCCATCGACCACGCCGTTGCCGTCCGCGTCGCGGGCGGCATAGATCACGTTGTCGGCGGCGCCTGCGCTGTCGATCACATAGGCGGTGTCACCCTGAAACCGGACCTCGAAGGGCGATGAGGCGGGATTCAGCGCCTTGAGGTCCAGCCAGCGCGTCGCCTCGCCCGAATCGTTGGCATCGCCGTCGCCGTTGACGTCCTGCGTGCGATAGACCCAGTCGCCGCTGGGCGAGCCCGATGTATCGGCCTCGACCACATAGACCGCGCCGTCCGGGCCTTCGGCAATGCCGTTGGGCGTGTTCAGCCGGTAGCCCGAGGCGTTGCCGCTGCCCGAGAACCAGACCTGCGCCTCGCCTGCGCCCTGCGCGTTGCCATCGCGGTCGGTGTCGGGCAGGCGATACACGCTGTCGGTGTCGCCGTCGCCGATCAGGACCGAGCCGCCTTTGCTCTGGCCAAGCGCGAACACGTTGCGGCTGGGCGAGGCAAGGCCCGAGGCGTTGGCGGCGCTGAAATAGACCGTCACCTCGCCTGCGTCATCAGTGTCGCCGTCGGCGTTCAGATCGGACGCAAGCAGGATCTCGTCGCGCCCCTGATCGGCGATCAGGAAGGGCGAGACGGTTGCTGCAGCCGCGGGCAGGCCCGCCAGGGCTGCAAGGGGGTAAAGGATCATGGGTCGGAACATCGGACTCTCCGGGGATGGGGCGGCGCGAGCCGCCTTGAAAGACAGGGCTCGTCCTTGCGGCGGCTGGGAGAGATGCGGGGGATAGACCTTTTCCGAGTGAATGAGTCAAGTATCAAGATGCCAAGGCGGTGTTCGTCAGTCGGATCGAGCCCATACGGCTCTCAGCGCGCGGCGACCGGACTTTTGCCACTGCTGCGCGGGCCTTTCCGGGGTCCGCTTTCGAACAGGCTGGCCAGTTGCTCGGTCATCGCCCCGGCCAGTTGCTCGACATCGGTGATCGTGACCGCACGGGCGTAGTAGCGCGTCACGTCATGGCCGATGCCAATCGCGATCAACTCGACCTGGCGGCGCTTCTCGACCATGCCGATCACGTCGCGCAGGTGCTTTTCCAGCATGTTGGCGGGGTTGACCGACAGCGTGCTGTCATCGACCGGTGCGCCGTCTGAGATCACCATAAGGATGCGCCGCGCCTCGGGGCGGGCGGTCATGCGACGGTGCGCCCATTCCAGCGCCTCGCCGTCGATGTTCTCCTTCAGAAGCCCTTCCTTCATCATCAGGCCAAGGTTCGCGCGCGCCCGTCGCCAGGGCGCATCGGCGGACTTGTAGATGATGTGGCGCAGGTCGTTCAGCCGCCCGGGCCCCTGTGGACGGCCTTGCGCGAGCCACTGCTCGCGGCTCTGGCCGCCCTTCCAGGCGCGGGTGGTGAAGCCGAGGATCTCGACCTTGACCGCGCAGCGCTCCAGCGTGCGTGCCAGCACATCGGCGCAGATCGCAGCGATGCTGATGGGCCGACCGCGCATCGAGCCGGAGTTGTCGAGAAGCAGCGTCACGCAGGTGTCGCGGAACTGGGTGTCCTTCTCGACCTTGAAGGACAGCGGCGTCGTGGGGTTAGCAACAACCCGCGCAAGGCGGCCTGCGTCGAGCGTCCCCTCCTCGAGGTCGAACTCCCAGCTGCGGTTCTGCTGCGCCTGAAGGCGGCGCTGAAGCTTGTTCGCAAGCCGGCTGACCGCGCCTTTCAGCGGTTCGAGCTGCTGGTCCAGATAGGCACGCAGCCGGTCTAGCTCGGCCGGTTCGGCCAGATCCTCGGCCCGGATCTCTTCGTCGAAGGCGGTCGAGAAGACGGTATAGTTCGGATCGGCATCCGAGTGCGGAGCGGGAGGCGGCGGCTCGATCGGGGCCTCGCCCTCGGGCAGTTCGGCCTCGTCGCCTTGCTCCATGTCGGCAGAGTCGTCCATCGAGACCTGCGCCTGCGAGGCGTCGTCCTGCTCCTCCTGGCTTTGCTCGGGGGCAGCCTCGCTGTCCTCGGACTGGTCCTGCTCGTCGCCCGCGCTGTCGGGCGCGTCGGTATCCTCCTCGGCCTCGTCGCCCGCCTCGTCGTCCTCGGTGGCGTCGGGGTCGTCGCCCAACTGGTCGCCATAGCCAAGGTCCGAGATGACCCGGCGCGACAGGCGCGCGAAAGCCGCCTGATCGGTCAGCACGTGATCGAGGTCCGACAGCGTGCCGCCCGCCTGCTCCTCGATGTAGCCGCGCCACAGCTCCATGACGTTGGCAGCACCCTTGGGCAGGTCGCGGCCCGTCGCGAGGTGGCGCACGAGGTAGCCCGCAGCGGTCGCAAGCGGTGCGTCGGAGGCATGCGTGATCTGGGCATAGCCCTTGCGGTCGGCATCATGGCCGATCCGCGCGTCGATGTTGCCTGCCGTGCCGGGCATCGAGCGGGCGCCCACCGCCTCGCAGCGCGCCGTCTCCATCGCGTCGTAGATGTCGCGCGCCATCTGCCCGGTGGGCTGGTAGCGGCTGTCGGTCGCAGCGTCGTGGAACTTGCGGCGCAGCGCAAAGCCGTCGGCGGTGCCGCGCGCAAGCAGCACCTCGTCGCGGCTCATCCGGCGGCTGACCTGCGGCAGGCGAACGCCCTCCTTCGTCATGCCGGGCGGATCGACCGAAAAGGTGACCGCAAGCTCCGGGTCGTCGGCCATGACGCGGGTGGCCTCGGTGAGGGCCTTCTTGAACGGATCGGCGGGGTTGTCGGTCGGTTTTGCCATGGGTGGAAATAAAGCACTCCGCCGGGCGTTGGGCAAGGCCGGGGGGCGATCACGATTGACCGCAGGCCCCCGGCGGATAGGGTCGGGGGCCTGCCGCTGGAAAGGGCCACCATGACCGACCTTCCGCTAGTGATCTCGGCCCCCGCGCCGCGCACGCTTCCCATGATCTTCCGCCCCGAGGCGCGTGCGGCCCTGAATGCACGCTGCCGCATCCTCGAGGTCGAGGCCGACGACGTGCGCCGCCTTCCGCCCGAGACGCTGGCCCAGGTGCGCCACATCATCGGTCAGCCGCCGCTGGACGAGGCGGCGCTTGCGGCGATGCCCGGTCTGCGCTGCGTCTTCAACGTCGAGTCGAACCTATTCCTCAACATGCCCTACGACGTGCTTTTCGCGCGGGGCATCCATGTGGTGACGACGGGGGCCGTCTTTGCCGAGCCGGTGGCCGAAATCGGTCTTGGCTTCGCGCTGTCGCTCTTGCGCCAGATCCCGCAGGCGGATGCGGCCTTCCGGCAGGGCCGCGAGCAGTGGGGGGCCGAGGGCAATGCCCGCGCACGGCTGCTGACAGGGGCCGAGGTGGGCATCCTCGGCTTCGGCGATCTCGGGCGGGCGGTCGCGCGGGTGCTGACCGGCTTCCGCCCCCGCCTGAAGGTCTGCGACCCCTGGCTCGCCCCCGCGCAGATCGCGGCGGCGGGGGCCGAGGCGGTGGACCTTGCCACGCTGCTGTCTGCGGTTGACGTGCTGTTCGTCACCGCGTCGGTCACCTCCGAGAACGAGGGCTTTCTCGGGGCGGACGCCTTTGCCGCGATGCGTCCGGGGGCTGCATTCATCCTGCTGAGCCGCGCCGGCGTGGTCGATTTCGACGCCCTGATGGCCGCCGTCGCATCGGGCCACATCACGGCGGCGAGCGACGTCTTCCCTGACGAGCCGTTGGCCGCTGACCACCCGGTGCGGTCGCTCGACGGGTTCCTGCTGTCGGCGCACCGGGCGGGTGCGCTGGATGAGGCATTCCTGAGGATGGGCGATATGGTCCTGGCCGACATGGATCTGATCGACCGGGGCCTGCCGCCGCAACTGTGCAAGCGGGCCGAGCGCGAGACGGTGATGCGGATGCGCTCAAAACCCGTCGCGAAAAGCTGACGGCGAAAATGCGGGGACTTGCGTCGCTGTCGGCAAGACAGGCGGCAGCGGGGCGGGTATCCAGACGGCACAAGCGCGGGGAGAGACGACCATGCGGATGACCACCGAGGAAGCCTTTGTGAAGGTCCTCCAGATGCATGGCATTGCCGAGGCCTTCGGGATCATCGGCTCGGCCATGATGCCGATCTCGGACCTCTTTCCCCGCGCGGGCATCCGCTTTTGGGACTGCGCGCACGAGTGCAACGCAGGCATGATGGCCGACGGCTATGCGCGGGCGACGGGCAAGATGGCGATGATGGTGGCGCAGAACGGCCCCGGCATCACCAACTTCGCGACGCCGGTCAAGACCGCCTACTGGAACCACACGCCCCTGCTGCTGGTGACGCCGCAGGCCGCCAACCGGACCATCGGCATGGGCGGCTTCCAGGAGGTCGAGCAGATGAAGCTCTTCGCCGACATGGTGGCCTATCAGGAGGAGGTGCGCGACCCGTCCCGCATCGCCGAGGTGCTGAACCGGGTGATCCTGAAGGCCAAGCGGGCCTCGGCCCCGGCGCAGATCAACGTGCCGCGGGATTTCTGGACACAGGTCATCGACATCGACCTGCCGCGCGTTGTCGAGTTCGAGCGCCCCTCGGGCGGGGCCGAGGCGATCGCGCATGCCGCCAACCTTTTGTCGGGTGCCAAGTTTCCGGTGATCCTGAACGGGGCAGGGGTGGTGCTGGCCGGGGCGATCCCGGCCTCGATGCGGCTGGCCGAGCGGCTGGATGCGCCGGTGGCATGCGGCTACCAGCACAACGACGCCTTTCCCGGCAGCCATCCGCTGTCAGTGGGGCCGCTGGGCTACAACGGCTCGAAAGCGGCGATGGAGTTGATCGCGCAGGCGGACGTGGTGCTGGCGCTCGGGACACGCCTCAACCCGTTCTCGACCCTACCGGGCTACGGGATCGACTATTGGCCGAAGGGGGCGCAGGTCATACAGGTCGACCTGAACCCCGACCGGATCGGGCTGACGAAACCCGTCGCGGTCGGGATCGTCGGCGACGCGCGCGCAGTGGCCGAGGCGCTGCTTGCCGGGTTGGCACCGCACGCGGGTGACGCAGGCCGGGCCGGGCGGCGCGCCCTGGTCGCGCAGACAAAATCGGCCTGGGCACAGGCGCTGTCCAGCATGGACCACGAGGACGACGATCCAGGGACGAGCTGGAACGAGCGAGCGCGGGCAGCCAAGCCCGACTGGATGAGCCCGCGCATGGCCTGGCGCGCGATCCAGGCGGCGTTGCCGCGCGAGGCGATCATCAGCTCCGACATCGGCAACAACTGTGCCATCGGCAACGCCTACCCGACCTTCGAGGAGGGGCGGAAGTATCTGGCGCCCGGCCTCTTCGGCCCCTGCGGCTACGGCCTGCCAGCCATCGTCGGCGCCAAGATCGGCAAGCCGGACGTGCCCGTGGTCGGCTTTGCCGGCGACGGCGCGTTCGGGATCAGCATGAACGAGATGACGGCGATCGGGCGGGGCGACTGGCCCGCCATCACCATGGTGATCTTCCGCAACTACCAGTGGGGCGCGGAAAAGCGCAACACGACGCTCTGGTATGCCGACAACTTCGTGGGCACCGAGTTGAACGAGGCGGTAAGCTATGCCGCCGTTGCCGCCGCCTGCGGGCTGAAGGGCGTGCAGGCGCGCACGATGGAAGAGGTCACGGCGGCGCTGCGGACGGCGCTTGTCGATCAGGCGGCGGGCGTCACCACCTTCATCGAGGTCCTCCTCAATCAGGAACTGGGCGAGCCCTTCCGGCGCGATGCGATGAAGGCGCCGGTCGCCGTGGCGGGCATCGACCCTGCGGACATGCGGGTACAGGTCGGCGCGTGATCCCCTACGACCTCGGCCCGGGGGCGCTGGCATGGCTGGCCGGGGCGACGCTTCTTGCGGCTTTCGTGCGCGGCTATTCGGGGTTCGGCTTTTCGGCGATCCTCGTGGCCGCGTCGAGCCTTGTGACCAACCCGCTGAACTTCGTCGCAGTGGTCGTGATCCTGGAAACCCTGATGTCAGTGCAGGCGGCAAAAGGGGCGGGGCCGGATGTCGACTGGCGCAGGGTCTGGCTGCTGCTGGCGGGCGCGGCGGTCGGCCTGCCGCTGGGGCTGTGGGTGCTGACCGGCATCAGCGAGGATACGGCGCGCGCGGTCGTGTCGGGCTATGTGCTGTTGATGTGCGCCGTGCTGCTGATGGGATGGAGGCTTGCCGCCGAGGTGCGGGGCGCAGGCAACCTCGCCGCGGGGCTCGTCTCGGGGCTGGCCAATGCGCCGGGCATGGGCGGCCTGCCGGTGGCCGCGTTCTTCGCGGCGCAGCCCATGCAGGCTTCGGTCTTTCGCGCGACGCTGATCGCGTATTTCCCGCTGCTCGACCTCTACTCCGCGCCGCTCTATTGGTGGGCGGGGCTGGTCACGTGGGATACGCTTTGGGCCGCCCTTCTTGCGCTGCCGCTGACGCTTTTCGGCAACTGGCTGGGCGGGCGGCATTTCTTCGGCACCGACCCCCAAGAATTCCGCCGCTTCGCCGTGCTTCTGCTGGCGGCGCTGGCGGCGCTGGGGCTGGTCAAGGCGGTCCTTTGACCGGCCTGCGACGCGCGCCCCAAAATCGGCGCGCCTGTCGCGGTCTGGCTGGCGCAAGCCCGAGAAGGGCGTCACATTGAGTACGAAAGCGGTGCGGGTGTCGGCCCGCGCGGAGGCGCCATGACGATCCGCCAGCCCTTCGTCGAAACCTCGGCCCCCGTCTCGGACGAGGTGCGAAAGACCACCTGCTACATGTGCGCCTGCCGCTGCGGGATCGACGTGCATCTGACGTCAGGGCGCGTCACCTATATCGAGGGCAACCGCGACCACCCCGTGAACAAGGGCGTCCTCTGCGCCAAGGGCGCAAGCGGCATCAGGCAGATCACCGCCCCCTCGCGGCTGCGCGCGCCCCTGCGGCGGGTCGGCCCGCGCGGGTCGGGCGCGTTCGAGGAGATCACTTGGGACGAGGCGCTCGAAACGGCAGTCGCGTGGATGAAGCCGCTGCGCGAGACTGCACCGGAAAAGCTGGCCTTCTTCACGGGGCGCGACCAATCGCAATCGCTGACGGGCTTCTGGGCGCAGGGCTTCGGCACGCCCAACTACGCCGCGCACGGCGGCTTTTGCAGCGTCAACATGGCGGCTGCAGGCATCTACACCATCGGCGGTGCCTTCTGGGAGTTCGGTCAGCCGGACTGGGAGCATACGAAACTGTTCGTCATGTTTGGCGTGGCCGAGGACCACGACAGCAACCCGATCAAGATCGGTCTGGGGCGGCTCAAGGAACGGGGTGCGCGGGTGATCGGCGTGAACCCCATCCGCACCGGCTACAACGCCGTTGCCGACGACTGGATCGGGATCACGCCAGGGACGGACGGTCTTCTGATCCTGGCGCTGGTGCATTGCCTGCTGGAAGCCGGGAAGATCGACCTCGACTACCTCGCGCGCTGGACCAACAGCGCCTTTCTGGTCGACGAGACGGACGGCCCCACCAAGGGTCTTTTCGTCCGGAACGCCGAAAGCCAGCCCTTCGTGATCGACCGCCGCACGGGGATGCCTGCCTCGTGGGATGCGAAGGGCGCGCAGCCGGACCTTGGCGCTGTCTGGCAGGGAAACCGCACGGTCTTTCAGCATCTGGCCGAGCGCTACCTTGCGCCCGAACACGCTCCCGAGGCGGTGGCCGACCGTGTAGGCGTTCCGGCGCGGCGCATCCGCGAGCTTGCCGCCGACCTCGCGCGGGTCGCGTTCGACGAGGCCATCGTGGTCGAGACGCCGTGGACCGACTTTCGCGGCGACCGGCATGCGCGCATGGTGGGCCGCCCGGTCAGCTTCCACGCGATGCGGGGCATCTCGGCCCATTCCAACGGCTTCCAGACGGCGCGGGCGCTGCATCTGCTGCAAATCCTGCTGGGCGCCGTCGAGACGCCCGGCGGCTACCGCCTGAAGCCTCCCTATCCGAAACCGATGGAAGCGCATCCAACCCCGCATTTCGAGGCGGTGCCGGGCCGGCCGCTGTCGGGGCCGCATTTGGGCTATGTCCGCAGCCCCGATCAGCTTGCGCTGAAGCCCGACGGCAGCCCCGCCCGGATCGACAAGGCGTTCAGCTGGGAAAACCCGTTCTCGGCGCACGGGATGATGCACATGGTCATCCCGAACGCCCACGCGGGCGATCCCTACCGGATCGACACGCTGTTCCTCTA
>JANPJD010000053.1:0-24170 GCA_031425325.1 Rhodobacterales bacterium
GGGCAGGCTGAGCAGGCCCATCGTCACGACCGTGGCCCCGACGACGCCGGTCGCCGCCGCCAAGAGCGCGCCCACCAACACCACCGACAGCGCAAGGCCGCCGCGCAGGCTGCCGAAAAGCTGGCCCATCGTGGTCAGCAGAGACTCGGCGATGCCCGATCGCTCGAGCACGACGCCCATGAAGACAAAGAGCGGCACCGCGACGAGGACCGGGTTGGTGATGACCCCCCAGAAGCGGTTGGGCAGCGCGGCGAAGAGCGCCTGATCGAAGGCACCGACAGCGATACCCGCGAAGCCCACGAGGATCGCAAGACCGCCAAGCGTGAAGGCTACGATATAGCCCGACATGAGAAACAGGATGATGAGCAGGAAAAGTCCAGCCGCCATCACCTGGCCAAGAAGTGCCGCGTCCATCTGGATATCTCCTATGGCCTAGTGGGTCTGGTCTGAGCTGTGGCCGCCTTGCTGAAGCGCGTGGCGTTCATGTCCGGCAAGGACCATCGCCCCGCGCAGCACGAAGGCCATGCCCTGAAGCCCGACGAGCAGCAGGAAGCCCAGCAGCGTCGCCTTCAAGAGCCAGTAGTTGCCCATCCCGCCCGGATTGAGAGATCCCTCGTCCGAGGCATAGGAGGCAGCCCAGAAGGTCGTGGCGGCATAGCCAAAGACAGCGAGGAAGGGCAGAAGCAGAAGCAGCGTCATCACCATATCCGACAGCGCCCTGCGCCGGACGGACCAGTGAGAGTAGAACACGTCGACCCGCACGAAGCCGCCGATCATCATCGTGTAGCCCGCCCCCATGACGATGACGACGACATGGGTCCAGATATAGGCCTCTTGCAGCCAGATCAGGCCGGTGCCCATGACGTAGCGCAGATAGACCGTCGCGAAGCACAGGATCACGGTCGCCAGCGTCGCCCAGGCAACGATGTACCCGCTCCAGCGGCATATGCCGTCGATGACCGCCACGACGCGCGCCGACGCGCGCACCCAGCCGGGCTCTGCCCCGGCCTCCAGACTCGCCATTGCTGTCTCCCCCCGTTGCGCCAACCCGTCGTCTTCGCGGCGGTGTGCGACGCATGATCTCTGTTCAGAAAGGCCGCAGAGGCCCCTGTGCGGGCTCAAGATTGTCGACGGTTTCAGGAGTGCAAGGGCGCCGGATAGATTTTTTTAATCCGGATAGGTTTGCTCCATAGCTTCGATTAGTTTTTTCCTAATTCGTCAGTTTCCTCGCCACCCCCGCTTGCTCTTCCTTATTCGTTCTCCACTTCCACCCGCACCGTGCGGGGGGAGGTAGACCGGACCCGCGAAACAAGATGGAAGAGGGAGGAACAGATGAAGAGACGCGACTTTCTGACGAAATCCGTGCTGGGCGGCGGCGCAGTTGCCGCGACCGCGACGGGCCTGGCCGCTCCGGCGATCGCGCAGGCCACGATCGAGTGGCGCATGGTCCATTCCTGGCCCAAGGGCCTGCCGGGTGTGGGCGTGGGCGCGGAGCGCCTTGCGCGCCGGATCGAGACGATGTCGGGCGGTCGGATGAAGATCAATGTCTTTGCCGCTGGCGAGCTGGTCCCCGCGCTGGGCTGCATGGACGCGGTGATGGACGGCACGGCCGAGATGGGCCACGACGCCTCGTTCTACCATGTCGGCAAGCATCCAATGCTGGCCGCGTTCTTTGCGGTGCCGTTCGGCATGACCGGCGACGAGCAAGCGGCCTGGCTTCTGCATTCGGGCGGACAGGCGCTGTGGGACGAGCTGAACAGCCAGTTCGGCATCCTCTCGCTACCCGCAGGCCAGACCTCGGCGCAGTCCTTCGGCTGGTTCAAGAAAGAGATCAACACACCCGAGGATTTCCAGGGCCTGAAGATCCGCATGCCGGGTCTTGGCGGCGAGATGGTCAAGAAGCTTGGCGCGACCCCGGTCCTGCTGCCGGGCGGCGAGATCTTCGCGGCGCTGCAATCGGGCGCGGTCGATGCGGCCGAGTTCATCGGACCGGTGAACGACCTGCCGATGGGCTTCCACCAGGTCGCCAAACTGTCCTATGGCCCCGGCGTTCAAGAGCCCGGCGGGACGGTTCAGCTTATGCTGAACACCGCGAAGTTCCAGGAGCTTCCGGCCGACCTTCAGGAGATCATTCGTGCCGCCGCCCATGCAGGGCACGAGGACATGAAGGTGGAGTACGACCTGCAATCGGGCCGCGCGATGGAGACGCTGCGCGTCGAGCACGGCGTGGAGTTCCGCCGTCTGGAGCGCCCCGTGCTGGAAGCGCTGGGCAAGGCCGCAGGCGAGGTGATCCAGGAAAGCTACGACGCGGGCGACGACCTGACGCGGCGGATCTGGGACAGCTACCTTGCGTCCCGCGCCGACACGATGCGCTTCCTGCGCTTCAACGAGCAGGCCTTCCTCAACGCCCGCACGCTGGACTTCCCCTTCCCCGGCCCACAGGCGACCTGAGACAATGCGGCACCTCCGCTCCGGCCGCAGCGCCGGGCCGGAGGTGCCTTGGAAGCGCTGCCGAGCCGCGCGTGCAAGAAGGGCAAACACGCAGGCTACCGCCGCGTTGGGGGCCCGGCGCGTCTGTCGCGTCAGGGCTTGGCGGCGGCGGCTGTTGCTGCAGCCATGCGTTCCTGTTGCTCGACGAGTTCGACGGCCGCGCCGCCCGCCTGGCTGAGTTGGTCTTCGGTCAGATGACCGTCCGGGCCGCTGACGCGCACCTTCACTTCGCGCCTTGCGAACTCGATCCCGTTGGCGGCGAACTCTTCTTGCACGCGCTTGAAGATATGCTTGCGGATGCCGAACTGCGCGCCGGGCTTGTGCATGAACTTGCCGCGCACGACGACCCCGTAGTCGTTGAACTCGCCCACGCCCTGGCTTTTGAACGGTTCGATGAAGCCAGGGGCAAGATCGGGCATTTCCATCATCTCCTGTCCGATCTTCTTGAAGATCTTGCGGACCTTCTCAAGGTCGGTGTCGAACGGAACCGTGAACTTCAGTTTCATGATCCCCCAGTCGCGGCCGAAGTTCGTGACCTTGTCGATCCCACTGTACGGAATGATCAGCACGGGACCCTTGGAATCGCGAAGCTGGATCGATCGCAACGAGATCTTCTCGACCGTTCCCTGCACGCCGCCCGTGTCGATGTATTCGTTCAGCCGGAACGCGTCGTCGATCAGGAAGAACATCCCCGACATGATGTCGCTGACCAGCTTCTGCGCGCCGAAACCGATGGCGAGGCCGACAACGCCGGCGCCAGCCAGAAGCGGGGTCACGTCTATGCCGAGCTTGCCCAGCGCAGTCAGTACCGTAAGGGTTATGACGGCCACCTGAAGCGCCCAGCTGACCATCGGCAGGACAGTCCCAAGCCGCGAGGCCGGGCCGCCGCCCACATGAGGTGCGTCGCTTTCCGAAGCGTCCACGACGCCTGCGGCGGGAGCTACGTCATCGGCCAGACGGCGGTTTATCATGAGGCGCGTCACCTCCCAGATCATGTAGCCAACGACACCGATGAGAAGCGCCTGGATCAGGTGCGAGGCCATCTGCTCGCCCACGCCCCCAACGCTTGCCATCGACATCGGGGTGACGCCCCAGAGCCGAGCCGTGATGATGATGACAGCGCCGAAGACCAGGACGCGGCCTATCCGGACATAGGCGCTCACGTTCGAGGCATGAGCCCTTTGGGCCACCGGGCCCTCGCCCCGCATCGGTGGGACGACGTGCAGCACGACGGCGCGGATCAGAGGGTCCAGAAGCGGTGCGACGATCAGCACGGCCAAGCTGATCAGATGTCTGCCCTCTTTCAACAGATCGCCTTGCCCGATTGCTCGCGCGGTCACCGACATCAGCCACGTTCCGGCGATGACTGCTATGGCGAAGGCTGGGTAGTGGTCTGCGACCTTCAACTCGACCGGGGTCTGTTCTTGATGTCGCCCCAGCATGATGCGCCGCAAGCCGCTCCGGGCTCGGCGAAAGATGTAGATCAGCCAGGCGAAGATCGCGAGGTGGAGCCAGAAGGTTACCCCGTCCGCACTTCCGGATGCGCCGACATGTCGGTTGAACCCGAGCACTGCAAGGATGACGCCTATGGCGGTCGCAACGCCAAGGAGGTTCCGAAACAGGAAGCGGGCGGTCCAGTCATCGGTATGGACCAGCCGCAGGTCAGGTCGGCGCGGTGCAAGGAAGAACCGCAGCAAAGTCAGCGAAATTCGGGGGATCACGATCAGGTTGCGGGCCACGACATGGGCGACGGCCAGTTCGGAAACCGGCATGAAAAGATTCAGCACGACCGCCGCCGTGAGGAAGAACACGATCGTGCCGATCAGTTCGCGCCCGAGCCGCCTGGCGAGGACAGGCAGCACCTCGAATATGTCACGAGGGTTGGCATCGTCTTGCAGCGGAATGCTGCCCGTGACGACGTGGCGGTAGAGCATGGCCTCGGCGAGGAGGCCAAGCCCGACCGCCATGGCGAAGACGCCGACGAACACCAGCAAACCCTCTCGGCCCATCTGGGCGAAATAGCTCGAGATGGCGGTACTTTGGGCTGCAAAGGCCCTTGGCGCTTCGAGAACTGTCGCCACAAGCAAATCGACGGTGCGCTTGCTGGTGTCCATGACCAGATCGCCCAGTTGCTCGTTCTGTGATGCGGCGGGGACTTGCTGGGCGGCGGCCGCAGCACCCAGACGCTCGATCAGCAGGGAGCGTACCTGTTCGTCGGACAGACGGGACACGAGCGCATCGACGGCTTCGGGCGACAGCGGGTCGGGAACGGCAATGGCGGGGGATGCGGTGTCGGTCGGCGTGGTCTGGGCGTGGGCAGAGACAGGCAGGAACGACACCGCGAGCCATAAGGCCGCCACGGCGATACGCATGTAGGTCAATCGCTCGGCTCGGGCTTGGCAGGACCCGAGTTCTCGTCGGGTCCTGTGGGGCCGAGCCTGTCGTTCACTTCAAGACCAGCCACGGCTCGGCAGGATCGAAGAGGGTAATCGCCTCGGCATCTTGAAGTGTGTTTTCGCCCAAGTCCGCTTCATAGACAATGCCGCTTTCGCTGACCATGAAACTCATGATCCCACTGTCACCATAAGCCGCCGGATAGGCGAGCAGGGCGTGGCCGGCGACCATGTTGTCCCCGATCATGTAGTTGTAAGCCCCCCCGGGTGCGGACGGACCCTGAGCCCGAAGGATGCGGAAGAAGTACCCGACGTAGGGCTCGGGGTCCTTGTCCGTACCATCGATGTTGTAGCCGAGGTCATTGGCGCGCGCGATCGCTGCCCCGAGGGGACTGCGCTCGGTCCCAGGCTCGTCAGGCCAGTAAAGGCCATTGCGCTGGCCCGGATCGCTCAGGATCGCTGACGCGAACTCTCGCACACCGTCGCCATCGTGGTCTTCATCTCGAAACCTGGCCTGGACCGGGCCCGCTCGGGTCATGATGTCGATCACCGCCAGTTCGTTCAGCCCGATGCGGCGCACGCGGATTTCCACGCGACCCGCTTCGGCGTCAAAGCTCCAGCCGTCGGCAGACTTGAAGAGGGGTATCGGGAACGGCCACCGCTCTCGGCCTGCGTAAAGCGTGGCCGTGTCCTCACCGGTCATCTCGATCTGGCTGAAAGCGGTCACGTCCCGCAGAAACCCCTCCCAGATCTCGCGGTCCTGACCTGGATTTCCGGTCGACAGGATGTCTTCGTTCTCGGGGCCGAAGACCTTCAGCACAGCGCCGCGGTCGGCGGCTTCCAGGGCTGCGACGACCGCAGCAACCGCAGCTTCCGGGGTGTCGAACCGGGCTGGTTCCGACAGTGCTGCTCCGGTGCTTGCCAGCAAGGCAAGGATCGAAGCCGTGTAAAGTTTTGCAGTCATCTCAGCGCCTCCGCCCACCACCACCACCACCACCACTCGCACTGTAACGGCCGCGGCTCGATCCGGCCGATGCCCGGCTTCCTCCCGTGTTCTTGAACGCGGGTGCGGAGCTGGATTTGTAGCTGCTCGCCTTGCTCGGCGAGCGGTTCGCCTTCGGCTTGGATACGTTTGCCGGGCGTGTCGCCGCCTGCGCCCTGTTGGCGGAAGACGGACGTGCCTTGGCGGAGGACGCGGCCGAAGGTTTCCGCGTGGCCGCCTGCGCGGCAGGTCTGGACGCGGGCAGCGTGGCTACGCCCGGGCTCGTCGACTTGCGCGTTTCGATCTTTTGCCGGGCAGCGTCGCGGCTGGCTGCATCCGGCGAGAAGGTCCGGTCGCGGCCTGCCAGCGCGTCCCCTTCCGCGTCGCCGATGCGGGCTGGCAGCTGCGACGGCCTTGCAGGGCGCTCGCCAGCGGCAGATCTGCTGCCATCGCCGATCCCGGGCCGTTCACCGCTTCCGAGCGGCGGGCGGTCGCCGTTGCCAATTCCGACGTTCCCGCTGCCAATATCGAGGTTCCCGCTACCGATATCGAGATTTCCGCTGCCGATGCCGACGTTCCCGCTTCCGATATCGACGTTCCCGCTTCCGATGGAGATGTCGCCCCGGTCAACATTGATGTCACCCCGGTCGATATTGATGTCACCGCCATCCCAGTCGATCGATCCGCCATTGTCCCAGTCGCCGTCCCAATCGTCGTCATCAAAGATCTCATCGAGAACGAGCGCACCGCCAAAGATGATGGCGCCCGCCGCCAGCGCATCGGTCCAGTCGTCGCCATCGTAGCCGTAGTAGTACGGATCGTAAGACGGCGACGCTGACACCGGCGCGGCATAGACCACTTCGCTGCTATAGGTCGGCACATAGACAACGGTGGGGTCCGCCGGGACGATCGAGATGACCTCATTCGTCACCTCGATTGATTGCACATCGTTGTCTGCAAGGTAGCCATAGTCCTGTGCGGTAGCCCGCAGCCGCTGGATCGCAGCCAGTACATCCTCGGTCTGTGCGAGCACGGCTTCTCCGGCTTGCTCAGTCCAGTCGATGTGGTCCGCCATCCGGGTGATCACCTCGGGGAAGCCGGCAGCCAACTGCTGCACACTCGGGTCCCAGGATTGCTGCGCCGTCGCATCGGCGCGTTCCTTTGGAGAGAATTCCGGGTTTTCCTTCAGGAACCTGTCTGCCTTCACGACATCCAGCGGGTAGGTCGAGGCGATCAGAACCTGGGTCAGAACCTGATCCGGGAAGAGCGCAACCGGCCCGAAAAGTGTTTCGAGCTCGACAGCCTCCAACGGGCCTGTAGAGGCGATGGCGGCCTCCATGGCTTCCGCGTCTTCCGCGGCGACAGCAATCGGCATGGGGTTACCATCCGCGCCGAGGCACGGAACGCTGATGACCATTCCGGGCACGATCGCATTCGGGTTTTCGCCGATCACGTCGCGGTTCGCATCGAGAAGGATGTCATACCGCTTTGGGTCGCCATAGGCGCGTGTCGCGATCGAACCGAGAGAGTCGCCCCTGCCAATGGAATACTGCGAGCCACAGGCCAGCGACGCCGAGCCCTCTTGGGCGCGCGCTGCCGTCGGAGCGGCCACCGCCGCTACCATTATGGCCGACGTGATGCCCAGCCCACGGGCCGCGCACAGCATGAGAGCACCGATGGTTGATCGGGGCCGAGAAACCACGAATTTGATTGGTCTTGTCATTCGACTTCTCACTGAGATGCGAGCACAAAGGCAGCAAGCACGATCAGACTATGCCCTTTGTGCGGTGTCGCATAGTGACGCCATGTATGTAACAGTTACGCGGGGAGCGTCCGGGGCCGCGGAGGCAAACCCATGACGGCCCGGACAGTTTGCGAATGAACGCAGCCGCGTTCACGGCTTTCGCCCGCGCACACCGAAAAGTTGCGGCACATAGCTGATCGCCCAGGCAACAGAGACGCCGAGAACTGTTTCGAGGAAGCGTTGCGCGGCGTAGAACCACGGCTCTGCGGCATGGTCGAGCACGACGATCCCGCAGATATAGCCTGCGACCTTCGCCGCGTCGCCGGCACCAAGCAGGTAGGCTATCAACATGGCGATCACGACACCCGCACCGGCCGCGGCCGGGCCCTGCCCCAGGATCTGCGACAGGATCGCACCGCAAGCGGACCCCAAGGCCGTCGCAAAGATGCGGCGAAAGCCAAGGCTTTGCGACTGCGCGGGCGAAAGATCCGTGACGATGACGGCACCGATGAAGGCATAGATGGGATGCTGCATCCCAAGGAGCTGCGCCCCCCATGTCGCCAGCCCGCCAGCGACACCTGCGCGGACTGCAAGTTGCCAATCGGTGAAGGGAATCCGTTTCATCGTGACTGCTGGGCGCGGATCACAGGGCGGCACGACGTCGGTCGAGGCTTTGCTGGCGACAAACCGGTTGCCGGGCTGCAGGCGCACGATTGCATGATCTGTTCTGGCGGTCGTGGCGGCACTGTCGGAAACCTTCGTCCATACGATCCACAAGAGCAAAGGGATGCCGGTGGATTGGCATCCCTTTGTCGGACGGAGGAATTTTGGTTCCCCAAGATCAAGGCCATCTCGCCCCGCTGCCCGCAGGCTCAGACGATGAGCAGGACGATCACGAGGCCCCAGAGCGTCAGCAGCGTATTGCTGACGGCGTAGGGCACCGTATAGCCGAGCATCGGCACATCGGATTTCGCAACTTCGCCCACCATGGCGACCGATGCTGTCGAAGTCCGCGCACCGCCACAGCAGCCGAGGTTGATCGCCGGATCGAAGCGGAAGATGTACTTGCCGATCAGCGGCGCGAGGATCATCGGCATGCCCGTGGCGAAGATGCCCCAGAAGAAGATGCCGAAGCCCGCTTCCTTGAGCCCTGCAATGAACGTCGGACCCGAAGAGATGCCGACGATGGCGATGAACACGTTCAGGCCGACCGAGTTCATGAACCACAGGGTCGGTTGCGGCACGTTGCCGATCTGCGGCTTCACCGTCCGCAGCCAGCCCACGAAGATGCCCGCGATCAGCGCGCCGCCCGACGTGGAAAGCGTGATCGGAACGCCCCCGATCGGCAGAACATAGGCCCCAAGCAGACCGCCGACCAGGATGGCCAGACCGACGAGAACCATGTTCGTCACCGTCACGGGGCGGTCGGCGAAGCCTGCGGCATTGACGAAGCGCTGGATGTTGGCCGTGGTGCCCGAGACGCGCAGGATGTCGCCCCGGTTGAGTTTGGTCTGTGCGAGGACAGGAATGTTCACCGCGGCAGAGCCCCGGCGGATGGAGTTCAGGAACACGCCCCGCGCGTAGGGGCTTTCAGCGGCCTTGGCCAGCGTCATGCCATCCAGCTCTTTCGCGGTGAGCAGAACGTCGACGGACTCGACCGGGACATCGAGCAATTCGCGGTCGTCGACCTCTTCCCCCTCGCCCAGTTGGCCCACGAGGACCTCGCGCTTGCCCGAAACGGCAACGATATCCCCTGCCTGCAGGACGGTATCGGAGGCCACGGGCACAATTGTCCCGCCCCTGCGGATACCCTCGATGAAGATCCGCTCACCCTCTACCAGACGTTCTGCCTGGGCCACGGTCACACCGGTCACCTTGCCGTTGTCGCGGATGCGGTAGGCCCGAAGCTCTCGGGGACGGCGGGCGCTGATGAACCCCGAAGCAGGCGCTCCGCCCGACATTTCGCGCTCGTAGCGCGCGCATTCGGCCACAATGTCGATGTTCAGGATCTTCGGGCCCAGAAAGGCGAGGATCCAGCCGGTGCCCACTGTCCCGAAGAGGTAGGTGATCGCGTAGGCCACGGGGATCAGGTCAAGCTCTGCCTTGGCCTGTTCCGGCGTGAGGCCGGACGTGTTGATGGCGTCGGTCGCGAGCCCGATCGAGGCCGAGATGGTTTGCGCGCCAGCCATCAGGCCCGCAGCCAGCCCGGGACCGTAGCCCGACACGATGGACGCGATGTAGACCGCGAGCAGGCAAAGCGCCGAGACGACGACCGCAAACAGCGCCTGCGGTGCCCCGTCCGTCGCGATGCCGCGCACGAATTGCGGACCGACGCCGAAGCCGACCGCGAACAGGAACATGATGAAGAAGATCGACTTGACCTGCCCCGAGATTTCGATCCCGAGTTGACCGATCAGAATGCCGGCAAGAAGCGTGCCCGTGACGGCGCCGAGCGTGAAACTGCCGAAACGGATCGCGCCGACATAGTAACCGACAGCGAGCGTGAAGAAGATCGCCAATTGTGGATTGGCGCGGAGCGTCTCTGCTATGTAATCCAACATTCTGGTGTTCTCTCTTGATTGGAGACCGGTTCGGCAGGCGTATCGCCTGCCGACCACGCAGCGCGACCTACTTGCCGCCGCGACCCTTCAGCCGTTCCGGCTTGATCAGTTTCAAACCCCTCGCTGCCTCGTAGCCGTGGATTTCCTTCACATCGAGCTTCCGCATGAAGTCGATGGTTTCCTGCGTGATCACCTGACCGGGGACCATTATCGGAAAGCCTGGCGGATACGGGATGACGAAGTTGGCCGAGACGAGATCGGGACCCTTGGCGAGGCGTCTGTCCATATCAGCGCCATTCAGCGTGACGTATTCGCAGGCGGACTCGTCATAGGCCATGAAGAATGCCGTCCGCATGTCGCCTTCAGGCGTCAGCTTGCCCGCATCGCCGCGGAAGGCATCATGGAAGCGGCTGAAGTTCGGCAGATCGGGCACATCATGCATCAGGCTTTTCGTGCGCGCCGCAAAGACAGCCTGTGCGCCCGAGCCGCCATCCTTGAGGCGGTCCTCGATCTCGGTGCAGATCTCGACCAGAACGCGGACGAGATGAGCGATGTCGCTGCGGGTGTTGTTGATGTTTGACTGCAGCAGCACCGAATTGCGCGAGGTCTTGTTGACCTGGATGTCGAACCGATTGGCAAGGATACCCTTGAACTGTGTTCCGTCAAAAGCCGCCGTGCCGCACACCAGCGTCATTCGGGTGGGGTCGAGGTAGAACTCGTCCTCCTTCATGGACGTGATGACATCGCCCCAGCTCACGTCCGGAGAAAGGTAATCGACAAACCCCGACTTTCTATATTCGGCCGGGATAAGATCATCCGCGCCCAGCACGCTGAAGTATTTCGAGATCAGCGGGTGCGAGTTGACGATCCTGCGGATCTTCAGCGCGATCTCGATCGCATTCATCACCAGACCATAGCCCTCCAGCTCCATCTGACGCCGCGCCACGTCGAGCGAGGCGATCAGTTGCTGGTTGGGGCTGGTCGAGGCATGGGTGAAGATCGCCTCGTGGAACTGGCTTTCGACCTTGCCGAAGTCGACGTCGTGCACGAGGACCATCGAGCCCTGCCGGATCGCCGACATCGACTTGTGGGTGGAATTGGTCTGGTAGACCCGCAGGCGAACCTTGCGCGGATCGGGTATCAGGCGCGTGGACATCAGCTTTTCGCGCGATGGCTTGGCCCCAAGCTCTTTCTGCTGCGCCTCGTAGGCGGCAACCGATGCGGGATCGCGGAGCCACGTCTCGATCGCATCAGCCGCGCCCATCGCGGTGCGCGGACGAAGGAAGGGCGACCAGTGGGCAAAACCCGACCATGCCTCATCCCAGAGAAAGACGAGGTCCGGCTTGATGGCGAGGCACTCTTCCATGACGCGCCGCGTGTTGTACATGTGGCCGTCGAAGGTGCAGTTCGTCAGGTCCAACATCCGGAGCCGGTCAAGACGCCCCTCCTCGCGCAGGTCGAGCAGGGCCTTCTTGATCGCGGCCAGCGGAACCGCGCCGTACATCGAATACTGCGTCAGCGGGAAGGCTTCGACATAGAGGGGCTGTCCACCGTTCAGGACGATGCCGTAGTGGTGCGACTTATGGCAATTGCGGTCGACGATCACGATGTCGCCGGGGGCCACCAGGGCCTGAACGACCATCTTGTTCGAGGTCGAAGTCCCGTTCGTCACGAAGAATACGTGATCTGCGCCGAAGGCCCGCGCAGCCATGTCCTGCGCCTTCTTGATGTTGCCCGTCGGCTCAAGCAGGCTGTCCAGCCCGCCGGTTGTGGCACTGCTTTCCGCAAGGAACAGGTTGATGCCGTAGAACTCTCCCATGTCGCGGATCCAGTCGGACCGGAACACCGACTTGCCGCGCGCAATGGGCAGGGCGTGGAATGTCCCGATCGGGCGCTGCGCGTACTTCTTGAGGTTGTCAAAGAATGGGGTCTCGAACCGCTCCTGGATGCCTTCAAGGATTGCCAGATGAAGTTCCAGCAGGTCCTCGACGGCATAGAAGATGCGCCTTGCACAAGAGGCGGCAGGGTCGGAGGCAAGGCTTTCGACATCGCGGTCGGATGTGACGTAGATGTCAAGGTCCGGCCGGACCCCCTTCAGGCGTCCGGCAAGCTGAAGGGCGGACTTTTCCTGGGGAATGTCGCCCATGGTCTCGTCGATGATCCGCCGCAGGACGGGCGCTTCATGCCTCGAGCGGAACGGCACACCTTCGGCCACGATGACGGCGAGCAGTTTGGGATTAACGATCGCGGCGCAGATCGCATCCTCGAAACTGCCGACGATGACAGGCTCGTAGATGAAGGCATCCTCGACCCGGCGCAGGCGGCGCAGCTCGGCGCAGATCGAGGGCCAGCGTGCCGGGGGTTGCGGGCTTACCAGCAGAACCTCGAAATAGGGTCTGTGCGTATCGCGCCCGGCAATCACCGACGGAAGAACTTCGGGAAGCGCATCGCTGCCTTCGGCGCTGCCGTCCGCCTCGGACATCTGAGTGTAGCGGCCCGTCAGGATTGCGTCGGCATACTGGCGCACGAGATCGGCCACGATCGCTGCCTCGCCCGCTGCCAGCTTGTCGCGCAGCCGGTTCATCAGGCGCACGCCCGGGAAAGCGTGAAACTCCTCGATCACCGCGATTTCGCCCAGCGCCTCTTCGGTCTTGGCTTTGCTGCCGCGTCCCGCTGCCCAGCTCTCGGCAGCTGTAAGGACATTGCGCCAGTGATCCGAGCGCGCAGAATGCATCGCAAAGAAGGAGTCGATCCGGTCGGTTTTCGGCATGACAATCTCCAGTTTCTCTTCATGGCGGTCGCGCATGCGGTGAAAGGCACCGGACCCCAACTCTCCGTGAGTCGCCTCTGATCTCACTTGGCAGGCAGGATACCGGGCAGGCGCTCAAAGAAACGGTTGGCTATGTTAGCAACATGTTATGCCAAGAAGCCCTGCGGGCTGCGTTCAGCCAAGAGGCTGCGGCAGCAGGTAGAGCGTCAGTGCAAAGACCGCATAGACCATCAGCATCAACACCCCGAGGAACCAGGCAGAGCGCCCTCCCCCGGTGACAAGCGCCGCGGTCAGCACGGCGATGAAGATCATCACCACGGCCCCATGCCAGAATTGCAGCGTCATCGGAACGGGGCCGAGGACGTAGCTGAGCAGGACCAGAACGGGGGCAACGAACAAGGCGATCTGGGCAGAGCTCCCGAAGGCGATCCCCACGCTAAGGTCGAGGCGGTTCTTCGCTGCCGCCGAGAAAGCAGTCGCCATCTCGGCGGCGGCACCGACCAGTGCCACGATAACGAAACCCACGAAGGCGGGCGACAGGCCCAGGCTCTCGGACGCACCGGCCAGCGAGCCGACAAAGACTTCGCTGACGAGCGCGACTATCACGGTAACCCCGGCAAGTGTCGCCAGCGCGACGGGTATGGGCCAATGCACCTCCCCTTCCCCGTCATGCGAAGCGGATGCGAAGAACTCGCGATGCGTGCCCAATGAGAACAGAAGGCCAAGTCCGTAGGTCACAATCAGCAGGATCGCGATACCGAAGCTGAGCGACTGGGTCACTTCCTGTGTATCGGCGGCCGTGATCGCCGAAGGCGCGGTCAGACCGAAGGCCGCGAGAAACAGCATTCCCAGTTGCAGCCGGGCATTCGCAAGATTGAACTCCTGCACCTTGTGTCGCAGTCCGCCGATCAGAAAGCAGGCCCCCATCATGAACAGGGTGTTGGTCACGATGGCACCCGCCAGCGACGCCTTGACCAACACATACTCGCCCGCTCGCAGCGCGGTGAGGCAGATGATGAGTTCCGTCAGGTTTCCAAGCGTTGCATTCAACAACCCGCCCACTGCATCGCCGGTCCGCGCAGCCACCGCCTCGGTCGCGAGGCTCAGAAGGGCTGCCAGCGGCACGATCGCAATCACCGAAAGCAGGAAAAGCAGGGTGTAACGCTCGGGCGACAAGTGCTCCATGACAAGCGGAAGCGGCGCGAGCACCAGCAGCCAAAGAAGCTTCGTATCCCGTATGGTCTTCAGCAGATGTATCATGGCGGCTTGGCCATCCCTTTGACTGGTGTGGGGGTGCTGCGCGCGTCAGCCTGCGACGGGCGTGATGGCGAAGAATGGCAGCGACAGGAAACCCTTGGCGATGAAGGCGTTCGCCAGATCGACGAAGAACGATCCGGCAAGGGTGATCAGCAGGAAGGCCTTGGGAGAAGGGCCATAGCGCTTTGCAACCTCGTCCATCGTTCCCATCGCGACCGGCATCGAGGCGAGGCCGAAGCCGAGGAACCCACCGACCGTCACAGCCGCGTCATAGTCGCGGCCGAGGAAGCGGAAGAGCAGGAAATAGGCCACGCCGACCGTCACGGCGACCTGGATGGCAACGTTGAGAGCGAGCGGCACGATGATCTGGCCGACCGAGATAAGGGGCGTCGCCATGAGTGCGGTCACGAGGAACAGCTGCAACGCGATTGCGCCGCCACGCTCGATCGGGGCGAAATCGAGCTTGTAGCGGAACAGGTCCGCGAGATTGGTGATGAGCACCCCCGCGAGCATCGCCGACAGGAAGCCCGGCAGCACGATGCCGGCACCGCGCCCCACGTCGTTGATACGCTCGCCCACCAGCACTGCGGTGGCGATGACCAGAACGCTGGCCAGAAGACGTTCGATGTGGCCCTCGTCAGGCTTCAACTCGACCACCTCGTCCGGGATGACGAAGGTCAGATCACCGGGCTTCGCCACGCTGTGCAGCTTGTGACGGCGAATGATCCAGCCCGTGACCGGACCCGCAACGAGCGCGCCCGAAACAATCGCCAGCGTCGATGCGCCCACACCCACCAGGCTGGCGTTCACAAGCCCCTCGGCCTCAAGCTGGCTCGACCATGCCATCGCGGTGCCGGGCCCACCGACGAACGACAGCGAACCGGCGAGCACGCCGAAGGCCGGATGCGTGCCCCACAGCACGGCAAACACCGCACCGCCCACGTTCTGCGCGACGAGCACGATAACGGTCATCAGGCACAGGATCATCAGCGGCTTGCCACCCGCGCGCAACGCATCGAGCTTTGCTGAAAGGCCGATCGAGGTGAAGAACACCAGCAAGAGCGCGTCCCGCATCCGCGACCCGAACGCGACATCCACATTGAACATCACTTGCCCGATCAGAACCAGCGTTGCGACGATTGCCGCGCCCACGACGGCATTCGGGATGTCCAGCCTCGAGAGCATCGGAACGGATCGCCGAACCCAGCCGCCAACAAAAAGGGCAATGATCGCGATGATCAGCGTCTGCAGTTCGTTCAATTCGATGGGGAATACATCCACGCCGTTCATGTCGTTCTCACCGGCTTTGCAAACTTTTGCGCCTCTGATCCGCCTGGCCTTTCGACCGGGTAAGCAAAAGTGATCTGACGATGCCCGAGCGAGGTGAAGTACGTTACATGGGTTAACACACTGTCTCTCCTGCATCAGCAAGGACGATGCCAGACTGGACTTGGGTTTGCGTGCCTTTGCAGTCCCTGACGTCAGCGCATGGAGGCAACGAATGTTCGGTCAACTTGACAGACCAGTGAATGCAGCGGCTGCGACAATGACCGTGATGGTGCTGCTGGGCACCACGGCCCTGCATGCCCAGGATCTGCCGAAGATAGAGAAGACCTTCGCGAACGGCGGCACGCTGCGGTTCTACGGCCAGATCAACAAGGGTATCCTGAGCTACGACGACGGGCAGGAGACGGAAAGCTACGGGCTGATCGACAACGACAATTCCAATACCCGCTTCGGGCTGACCTACACTCAGGACTTCGGCGACCGGTGGACCTACCTTGGAACGATTGAGGTCGGTTACGCGCCCTTCTCGACCGGCAATACCAGCATCCTGCAGCAGTCACCGCCCTCGTCCGCCTACGATTTCACGAATGGGAACATCCGCAAGGTCGACAACAAATTCTCGCACCCCGATTACGGTGCATTCTATATCGGCCAGGGCGACATGGCATCGAACAGCACGGCGGAAGTCGACCTGTCCGGGACAGATGTCATCAGCTATTCTTCGGTCGCGGACAGTGCGGGCGCACAATTGCTGCGGCAATCGGATGGCACGCTGTCGGATATCGAGATCAAGGATGCCTTCACAAACTATGACGGGCTCTCTCGGAAGGTACGCTTCCGTTACGATACACGTCTTTGGTCGGGGTTCGGTTTTCGCACGTCCTACGGGCGCGATCTTTTGTCCGATGACGACGATGTCCGGGAACAGGATCTTTACGACATCGCGGCGACCTACGAAGGCACGTTTGACGACTTCAAGGTGAAGGCCCAGACAGCCTATGCGTGGAAGGGCAGCGACATCACGATCTTCAGTGCCTCGGGATCGGTGCTGCATGAGCCGACCGGGCTCAGTTTCACCGCTGCGGCAGGCACGCAGGACAAGTCGGACATCAGCGGGTCATACGGATACGCCAAGGTCGGCTGGCAGGGCGATCTGGTGTCCTGGGGCAAGACGGCGGTCTCGCTCGACTACTACAGCGGCACCGACATCGCCGCCGACGGATCGGACAGCGAAAGCTGGGCGGTCTCGGTCGTCCAGAACGTTCCGCGCTGGAACACCGAGCTGTGGATGACATGGCGCGAGTACGACTATTCGGAAACCGACACCGATTTCGACAGCGCCTCTGCCTTCTTCGTCGGTGCGAGGTTCAAGTTCTAGGTGCGGCGGGAGGAAGTGGCCGAGCGGCCCTGCCCGTCATGATTGCCAGCGGGAGAGTGTTGGCGCTTGGGTTCCGCATCCCGCAGGCGACGACTGTTCGCCGGGTCGGGTCACCCGCCAAGGGCAATCGTGACGCCCACCAGCACGCAGCCGATGACGGGCACGACTAGCCGCATCGGCACGGCGGTGCGGTTCATCTGCTGGTCGAACCTCGAGCCGATCAAGAACAGCATGACAAGCGCGATCAGGTTCGAGACGCGCATTGCGACATGCACGTCGTCGAACAGCATGAACGGCAAGGCCGGGGGCAGCGTCGCCCCGACAACAAGAAGAAAGACAAGGCCCGCCGCACGCAGATCGTCTGACCGTACCGCCGCGGGCTTGCCATCGTCCGGCGACCGCTTCAGCCAGTCGATCATCCGATCAAGCTCTTCGTCCGTCATGGTGGTTCCGATGCCATCCGGCAGACTGCTGCGAACGATCTGCCGGGCCTCCTGCGGCTGGGATGCCCGGACCTTCCTGCGGCGTGCCAGATCGCGCCCCCTCTCGGTGACCGTGGTCAGAACATACATGGCCCCGTCAACGATGCCCCAAGCCAGGTTGCATCCCAAGGCGGCGATCAGCACACTTCGCACGTCGCCCCCGGTTCCGAGCACCACGCTCATCGTTCCGGTAAAGGTCAGGGTCATCAAGAGACCGAACATGATCTCGGACAGCCGGCTGATGGGATCAAGGATCTGGTCAGCGCGCGGGTTCATTTAGCCCCCATGTGAAGCAGATTGCATCAAGGCGTTCGACACGCGAGGAGGCAACCGACAGACAAACCCGACCGGAACGTCTGACGGGGATGCCAGATGACAGGGCAATCGATGGCCACCTGACCCGACGGGTCAGGGAGACCTTCTTGCTGGCGCACGGGCCTGCTTCAGCTGCTTTCCGGCGCCCAGTTCAGGAAGAAGCCGACATCGCCCGGCATTCCGCCCGGAAAATTGATGATCGTCGCCTTCAGCGCAAATCCCTGCGGCTTTGCGATCGCGAGGTAGCGGTCGTAGAGTTCCTTCGCTTTCCCTTGCAGCGTCTCCGGCCAATGCGGGAGGCGGTTGTTGATCGCCCGCCCGCTATCTGTGCAGAGATCCGAGGGGAAGCTGTAGACCAGGGCCTCGAACTTGCCGTTGGCGGCGGCACTCATCACCAGCTTCTGGATCATGGCCCGTTCGTCGTCGCTGACATGCTCTGTCAGAAAGCTTTCGGTGAAGGCGCGCAACTGGTCTTCCTTCTGCGCCTTCAGTTTGTCGCGCCTGTCCATTTCAGCCATCTCTTTCGAGAGGATGCTCATTCGCAGATCGTCTGCGCTAGGGACACCGGCGGGGCCGGATTTTTCAGAGCTCATGTTGAACAGTCTCCATCAGGTTTTCTTCCGAAACGAGGGGCGGCTTGTCACTGGGCCTGGCCGTTGCGTCAGGAACGACGTGTCGGAAGGGCAGATCGTGCGACAGGTGCTTCGGTTTTTCCTGCCGGTTCCCCAGCCGAGGCTTCTCAAAGGCCACATGCTTGTATGGGATCGAGTCCAGCAGATGCGTGATCGCATTGATCCGGGCGCGCTTCTTGTCGTTTGAATCTACTCTCCACCAGGGAGCCACGTCGGTATCCGTCATGCGGATCATATCGACATACGCTTCCGTGTAGTCCCACCACTTGCGGAAGGAATCGACGTCCATCGGGCTCAGTTTCCATTGCCGGACGGGATCGTCGATCCGCTGCAGGAAGCGTCTCTCCTGCTCTTCGGGGCTGACATCGAGAAAGTACTTTCGCAGCATGACACCGGACTCGATGATCCAGCTTTCGAGCTGCGGCAGGTTCTCGAGAAAGCGCCTCACTTTCTTTTCGGGGGTGAAGCCCATGACCCGTTCCACTCCGGCACGGTTGTACCAGCTGCGGTCGAAGATCACGATCTCACCTGCCGCCGGCAGCTGTGCAATGTAGCGCTGCATGAAGACCTGCGACTTTTCGCGGTCGCTGGGCGATGGAAGGGCAACCACCCGGAAGACGCGCGGGCTGACCTTTTCGGTGATCCGCTTTATCAGCCCCCCTTTTCCGGCGGCATCGCGGCCTTCGAAGATGATCACGATACGGGCGCCGGTCTTTACCACCCAGGCCTGCAGCTGCGCCAACTCCTCCTGGAGACGGGCAATATCCCTTTCGTAGTCCTTGCCGCTCATTTTCGTCGCCTGCGTCGTCGCGACACTCGCCTCGGTCTCTTCGTGACGCTTGTGCTTCTTGCTCATGGCCTATCCTCCGTTATCCCCATCGTGCGACCGGCAACAGGTTCGCCATCGACAGAGGGTTGCAGATCCGGTTTCGCTGAACTGAAGGCTTGAACCGCATCTTCCAGATCGTCGAACATCAGCATCTCGCCGTCAGCGCCCGTCAGGCCTGCGCGAGTGAGCAGTGCTGCGACGTCGGATTGCAGTTCGGCAAAGGCAAGGTGGATGCCAAGTTCGCCGAGTTTCGTTTGAATGCCCTGAAACATGGCTGCCGCGGTGCTGTCGATCTGGCTGATCGCCGACGCATCGATAAGCAGCCAGCGCGTGTCGGCGGGCTGCTGGGTGATGATCTCTTCAAGCCGGTCCTTCACATTGTCGGCGTTCAGGAACAGCACCCCGCCTTGGATGAAGCAGATCGTGAGGCCTTCGAGAGGGAACGCGTCCGGTGTGCGGTGCAGCTTGTAGAAACCCATCCGTCCGGGAAGCCGTCCCATCAGCACCACGCGCGGGGCCATCGCACTCAGTATGGCATAAACGAACGTCGCGATGAGTGCGACGACCACACCCTGCAGCACGCCGAAGCTGAGGGCACCCATCAGCGCTATCAGGGCGAACCCGAACTCGATGCGGCTGATCTTCCACACTTCGCGCAGACCGTCGAAGTCGATCACGCTCAGCGCCGCGGATATCAGGATTGCGCCCAGGGCGGGCACCGGCAGGATTTGCATCAGATCGCTGAAGAACAGCATCATCAGGCCCAGCGTTGTTGCCGCCGCCAGTGCCGCAACCTGCGAGCGTCCGCCAACCGAGATGTTCACGGCGGTGCGCGAGTCCGATGAAGTCACCGGGAAACCGCCAAGCAAGCCCGAAGCCATGTTCGCGGCGCCAAAGCCCCTGAGCTCGGAATTTGCATCGACGTCCTCGCCGACCCGTGCACCAAAGCTGCGCGCCGTGATGATGCCCGCGCCGAAGCTGACGACGAAGACCGCTGCGGACCCAAGGATCAACTCGCCGATGGGCAAGCCCTGAACCCAGGGGAACTGCAACGTCGGCAGCCCCGAGGGCAAGTCGCCTACGACCCTTATCCCGAAGTCCGCCAATCCGAAAACGGAAGACAGGATCATCGACAACACGACAACAATGACCGGCCCCGGTATCGGAGATTTCCAGAAACGCGCCATTTGGAGGATGGCAAACATGCCGCCGGCAAGCAGAAGCGAAGGCCAGTGGATCGACCCTGCCTTCCGCATCAACTCGACCAGTGGCGGCACAAGCCCGTCCGACTCGATGGAGACACCCGTCACCCGGCCAATCTGGCCGACGATGATCGAGATCGCGACGCCAACGAAAAACCCGACGAGGATCGGCCGGGACAGGAGGCTGGCAAGATTGCCAAGCCGCAGCACGCTGCCCAGAAGACAGATCATCCCGACGACCATCGCGATGGCCCCGGCGGCCAGAGCCCGGTCGGCGGACGTAACGCTCGGCATACCGGCAAGCACCGTGCCGATCACACCCGCAAGCACAGCCATCGTCGGCGCATCCGGGCCGACGATCAATCTTCGCGACGGACCGAACAGCGCATAGCCGATCACCGAGGCAATGCTTGCGTAGATGCCGGTCTCTGGGGGCAGCCCGGCGATGGCGGGATAGGCGATCGCGCTGGGGATCCCGACAGCGGCAATCGCGAGGCCCGCCGACACATCGCTTTTCAGCCAGGCCGCCTGATAGCCCTGCAGGCTGGTCAGCACGGCCCACTTCGGTTGGGCGCGAGGGGGGGCGGGCCGGGCCGGAATGGAGTGATCTGTCATCCCCCTTTCCTCTCAGTGTCCGCCTGAAAAGACGAGCGAGGTCATCGGAATGAGGATCACCTGGATCCGCATCAGCATCGCGTGGACAAGTCCCACGGTGTCGATAGCATGCAGGGCAAGCCATTGCGCGCTGCTCAGGGGTTCGTCGGAATGCAGACGGTCGTAGTTGCTGGTATAGGCATTCGCGAAGCAGGTGCTGCCCGGAGGGATGCGATCAATCCCGCCCTCGAACATCGGCTCCATGTAAACGAGGACAGTGCCGGGTTGCGTGACCTGTGCCGCTTCGACCAGCAAATCGGATTGCCGCAGCTGACCCGACGAGATCACGTCCTGGAACTCGGTCACGACCATCGGAATGACCTTGAACGGCTCTGACGCGCAGGACATCTCGGCGGTCATCCCGACCTTCAGAACCTGCGCCGAGATCTGCCCGAACCCGGCCTGAAAGGCCATGCGTCCCGCGCCCTTCGGCACAAGGATGCCCGCCGGACGCAGCATCGGGTTGACGTAGTCGCCGACGCGCAGCGAGAACTGCTGCATTCTTCCATCGACGCCAGCATAGACGACCGCCTTGTCGAGCGCGGCCTGGGCCTCGGCCACCTGGGCAATGGCGCTCCCCTTCTGCGCGGGAAGCAAGGACCTAATCGAGGTCTCCAGCGATTTCTTTTGGGCCTCGGTAGCGGTCAGTGCACCCAGACGGGCGGCCACCAGGTTGCGGAGTCTCTCGATCTCGCGCGTCGGAACAACATCGGGGTTGCGGGCGCGCAGATCCTCCTTGGTTGCCAACTCGTCCAGCGCCTGTTCATAGGCGCCTCGCGCCTCGTCGATCTTGGCGTCTGCGGTGGCCAGATCCGCCTCGGCAACTGCAAGCTGCGCGTCGATCTCTGTCACCTTCAGGCGTGCCGTCTCGAGCGCTGTCTGCTGGACGGAGCTGTCCAGCCGGAACAGCGGCTGTCCCGCCGCGACGTCTTCGTTCACGCCTACGTAGATCTCGATGACTCGACCGCCCGTTTCCGGCAGCACCGGAACAGTCCTGAAGAAGGACGTCACGTTGGTCGAGGCGGGGTGGAAGTAGAAGACGATCGTGATCAGCGACACGGTCAGCAGAAGGCACGCCGTGATCCCCCAACGCAATTCGTACCAGACCGAGAACAGCGTGATCTCCTCGCCGATCCGCTTCCCCTGCCCGTAACGGCGGTAGAGGTAATCCGGCAGGATCGTGAGGATCGAGCAGAAAATGAGTTCGAACATGGCTCAGACCCCCGTCATCGGCGTGGGCGGCACGGGGGCCGACTGGACCGGCAGCGCCTCTTCCGGCGGGACCGGAGATGCGACGGGTCGGGGATCGCCTCTTGCGATGTGCTTCAGTTCGGCCACCATGGCGTTCAATGGCGTCGTGAAATCCGGGATCGGCACCATTGCGAGGATCAGGGCCGCGACCCAGAAAAGGTTGTTGTGTGTGAACAGCGCCAGCAAGGCGAGGACGGCCACGATCTCGAACTGCGCCTTGTTGTGCTTGCCGTGCGACAGCTGCTCTGGCAGCGCGTGAAGCCGGAAGTAGAGCACGCCAAGCAGAAGAATGAGAATGACCAGAAAGACACCCATCGCAACGAGGAGTGCGTCTGTTTCGCCGGGAGGCGTTATGAATGGAGGCACATGATGCGCTGCCAGAGGATGGGTGCCTGTCAAGACGAGCCTCCACGGAATTCGAACCAACCGGCACGGACCTTGGATCCGCCGGATAACTGTCGGCTGGCAGATGCTGCTGCGTGACCGTCAAAGCCGACCAGTGGTCCGGCTCAGGTTCTAGTAAATCGTGTCAAGACGATGCTGGACAGGCGAGAAGTGTTAGTAACTGTTACTACTCCTACACGCCGACCGTCTTTACGTGCATGTCCCGGCTCGTCGGAGCCCGCAATCACGAGGCGCTTAATGCGCTGCGACTGCCGGCCAGACCCGCATCACGCAACCCCTGAAGGACCGCAGCGATCAGGTCAGGGTGAAGGTTACGGCTTTCCAGGTCGGTGCGGACTGAACTGCCATAATTTGGCTTCAGTGCGAGGAGGCGATCCATCGCGGCTTGGACATCCTTGGACCTCCCCAGCCGGGATGCCGAGATCGCAATCATGATCTGAGGATAGATCAGGTCTGACGCGTCGATCTTCCAGGCTTCCGAAAGAGCGTCCTGGAAGCGGTCATTGACGAAATGCCAAAGCGAAAGCGCAATGCGGTAGGTTCCGGGCAGGGCAGGATGGCGCCGGTAGGCCTCTTGGACGAGTGGCACACCCATGTCCCATTCGCCCTGAAGCGCATGGCGAAGGCCCAGTTCCGCAACCACTTCCATATCGTTCGGGTTCAGCCTGTGACTGGTCTCCAGCGCCTCCATCGCACTGCTGACCTGTCCATTGAACCAGTAGGCCGTCGCCAATGCGAGATAGCCCCGATTGGAACTCGGGGCCAGCTTGATGGCCTGACGGGCCAGAACGATGGCGCGACGGAGTGGATGCAGACTGGTCGCGGCACCCTCGAAGCCGAACCGGATGCTGGTCGTGTACATCTGGGACAGGCACGCGAATGCCTCGGCGTAATTGGGATCGGCCACAATCGCCCGCTCCAGGCCAAGGCGGACCGGCTCGAACTGGTCGGGATCAAAGGTTCGCAAGTAGTCGTGGAACCGGACCACACTCTCGAAGGGCGACGGCCCCGCCGCGCCGCCACGCGCATATTCGCGGGCCTTGTGATTGAAAATGATGCCGGCCGGCTGACCGATTGCGCTTGCGATCTGGCCTGCGATCTCGGTCCCCGATTGAGCGAGGCCGGAGGCCGCAAGATCGTGCTCGATCAGGTCGGACCAGATGTAATGACCCGACTTGATGTCGAGCAGAAGCACTTCGACGCAAAGCCGTGCCTCCCACAGCATCGCAGTGCCGGTCAGAACAAGATCCGCTGACCGCTCGTCCCGGATCGCTGCGAAATCGACGCTTCCCTGCGCTTCGTAATGCGGGTCCACGCCAAGCACGGAAATATCGTTGAACCGCGCCAGACTGACGATCACGTGCCTTGCAAGGCTTCTGCCGAAGGTTGGCGCAGATCCGTCCATGCCCTCGACGTCGAACTCGGCCACATAAACAACGGGGCGATGCGCGGTTTCACTTGGTTGTCTCAGACCATCGCGCGTCAGTTCGGTTGCAACTTCATCGGAAGCCGAGGGTCTGCCGGCGGCCGAGAACAGC
>JANPJD010000054.1:0-3800 GCA_031425325.1 Rhodobacterales bacterium
GGTGACCTTGTCGCCCACCGCGACGACTTCTCCCGCGAATTCATGGCCCATCACGATGGGCGCCACGTCGCCGCTGATCGGGTGCGGCGTGCCCACCGGAATGAAGATCGGACCGGCCGCATATTCGTGCAGGTCGCTGCCGCAGATGCCGCAGACCGCGACGCGGACCAAGACCCCGTGGGGATCGGCGATTTCCGGTACCGGAACAGTGTCGATCCGGATGTCATGCACCTTGTGCCAGCGCGCGGCACGCATGGTGGTGTTGGTCATGTCTATCTCCATGTGCCTGAACCGGGCTTCCAATGGGAGGCCCGGCTCTGTGGGCGAAAGCCGAAGCATGTACTCGGTCTGCAGGTTCAGCGATGCGCCTGTTTTGTGACAGGGACAACACCAAAGCCCCCATATCAACCTCTGCGGACAGTTTCCTGCATACATGGTCCGCCATTATGCCAAAGGCGTCGGACCCTGCGGGATACACAAGATGTACTGGCGCTGTCAGACGAACTTTGCTCGAGAGGACCCTAGCGCGCAGCTAAGCCTCGTCGTATCACCAAACGCTCCCCCCTCCGCTACTTCAAGACCAGCCCCGAGCTCATCCGCCTGGCGATGATGCTCTGCATCCGCTTCCCGCTATCGCTGCGCAACGTTGAGGACCTGCTGCACGAGCGGGGCATCGAGATCAGCCACGAAACGGTACGCTACTGGTGGAACAGGTTCGGCCCGATGTAGGACGGCTCGCTATGGATTTGCGCCTGGGGTGCTGCCGCGAGGATGCCGGGTAGCAACCGGGGCAGGAGATAATGTCCTGAAGAACAGCTGAGCTTCGCCAGCATGTTGGGCCGAGATTACGGCTGTGCTGCTGCCGCGTCGGCACCTCTGGTCCGCTGCTCGCTAACATCTTTGCCGTCCAGCCTGTTAATGTTACCGTTCGCAATGTGGGCCAAGCAGACAGGCCAATGCGATGTGGGATGATCCACCTAAAGTATTCAAATTCTCGACCTTTACCCTAGACCTCGCCCGGGGACGCCTACTCGACGGCTCGAAGGATGTCGCCCTGAGGGCAAAAGCATTCTCTTTGCTCGCCTACCTCGCGCGTGAACGAGGGCGGGTCATACCTAAAGACGAGTTGCTGTCTGAACTCTGGCCAGATGTCACAGTGACGGAGGACTCCCTGACCCAATGCGTGCGCGATGTGCGAAAAGCTCTTGGACACCACGCCGCCATGTTGCGCACAATTCCGCGGCGCGGCTACATGTTCGAAGGTTCGCTGCCCGGGGCTGTCGTGCCCAATACCGTAGCTCGCGCCCAGACATCGGTCGCCCCCACCGATCCAAACGCGTGGCCTTCCTCCCCGATCGGCCAGGCACTCCGCCGCGACGGCGTCGCCGTCCTGCCAATCGTTCTGTCTGAGGGCGATCCAAGCAACGTACATCTACTGGACGGCTTGACTCATGACGTCATCAGCCGCCTTGCGCGGCTACGAAGCTTTCACGTCATAGCACGCGGGAGTACCTTCGCGCTTCGTCACATGACAGACGATGCCGTTTCGGCTGGACGGGCGCTCAATGTCGGATACGTCGTGACGGGAGCGGCGACAGTGCAGGAGAAGCGCATCGACCTGCGGATCGAGATCACCGACGTGGCGGGCACCTCGGTTGTCTGGACGAACGAGTTTACCGCAGAACGTAGGGCTTTTGCGGAGCTAATCGCGGATCTTCTAGACCACATCGTTGAGAGCGTGGACCTGCAGGTGACGGCGGCAGAAGCGCGCCGGGTAAGGACGATGCCGGTCGAAACACTCGACGCCTGGGAGATGTACCACTCCGCTTTGCCCCACTTCTACAGCACCGACCCAAGCGTCTCAGGCGTAGCCTTGGAACGCTTCGGAATGGCTATTCGGCTCGCCCCGGATTTTGCTCGTGCGCATGCGATGAAAGCCGCGTGTCACTACGTCAGGGCCTTTGTCGGCCGGACCGGAAACTCGAAGATCGAGGCAGACGACACTCGACGCTCTGCCGAAAACGCATTGGCGGCGGATCAGCATAATCCAGCGTCGCACATGGCCCAGGGCCTTGCTTTGTGGCTGGAACGGGACGTGGAAGGATGCCTGCATTCACTACGAACTGCCGTTGCTCTCAGTCCAAGCTTTGCTCGTGGACACAGCCAACTTGCGGGGGCGGAAACCCTGTCGGGTGACCCCAGCCGGGGCCTCGCACACATAGACATTGCTTTGTCCCTCAGCCCGCTCGATGCCACCTTGGCATCCATGGAGGTCACGAAGGCATTTGCCCTTCACAGGCTTGGCCGGGTCGACGAGGCGGCGGTGTGGGCGCAGAAAGTCGCTCGGCATGCACAGACCTTCGGAACAATCCTTGCGCCGGCCGCGCTGATTTTGGCCAGTGCGGGACAACTTGCAGACGCTCGGAAGTTAAGCACGAGGATGCGTACCGCAACGAAGCAGTACAAGAGCGCGACAATGCAGCACGCACTTACGGCAATGTCCGATGACCTCGGATCACTGTTCAAACAGCATGCAGCGCGAATTGGATTATGACGGCTGTGGCTGACCTTGGTGGTTAGCACCCTGTAAGACGATCGCTCCTTACGACCCGGCTCTCCGAGTGCCACGGCAACCTTAAAGAATCGCGCGATGTTCTGCATCTGCTCCCTCAGGGTCAAACGCTCCACCCCGCAGGCAAAAATCGACAAAGATGCCTGGCCTATCGTGGTGCGTGTCCTCGACCGCCGCGCGGCCTTTCGCAGCTGAGCCGTGAAAACGACATCGACAAATGGCTGCTCGAGCTTGGCCGAGGCGAAGCAACGTCCCTCCCGCACTCGACAGTGCTCGGCGACGGGGTAGCCTTCAACTTTCGCCGGATCGAGGATGCAAATGCCTTCCTCGATCGGTTCCCTGACCTCATGTTGGCCGATGCAACAATGGCGAAGACCTACTATTCTCCACACGTGCCCTTCTGACACGCGCGTTGGTTATGACCTTTCTCGACGCTCGCACGAGGCGGCTCGCGCCCCCTGAATCCGTCCTGAATGATCTAGCGCGGAACACTGACCCGCCTATGGGGTATACTCGCGGATGACGTGACCAGCCCTGAGAGCAACAAGATCCACAATGAGCAGCAGGCGTCCTTCCATGGCGCTCCGCCAGCGGCGGCACAGGAGGGTCACATGGCCAATCGCCGCGAACTGGCACTGGTCGCAGTGGAGCGAACGCGGATGCCCATGTTTGTCACAGACCCTAACCAGCGCGACAGCCCGATAGTCCTTGCCAATCATGCCTTCCTTGATCTGACCGGCTACTCGGCTGAGGAGGTCATCGGCCGAAATTGCCGCTTTCTACAAGGCCCCGACACGGACCCAGCTGAATTGGACCGGCTTCGCCAGGCGTTCGCCCGCGATGAGGATCAAATCCAGATCGAGCTGCTCAACTATCGCAAGGATGGCTCGGTGTTCTGGAACGAGCTTGTCATCAGTCCCGTGCGGAACGCCGATGGTCGGCTACTCTATCACTTTGCGTCGCAAAGCGATGTAAGCGTCCGAAGGGCTGCGCAGGCGCTGCAAGCCAACGAGCATCGGCTGCTTATGGAAGTTGATCACCGCACCATGAACGCGCTGGCGCTGGTGCAGAGCATCGTGAGACTTACCCGTGCGGACACGGACGAAGGGCTGCTGCGTGCGATAAGCCGCCGTGTCGATGCGCTTGCCCGAGCGCACCGTCTGCTCGCTGCGAAGCATTGGCGCGGCGTGGACCTGCACGATCTCGTGCGGACACAAATTGCCGATGA
>JANPJD010000055.1:0-30643 GCA_031425325.1 Rhodobacterales bacterium
GGCGATCCAGATCCACGGCGGGATGGGTCTGATGGACGACCTGCCACTGGAACGCATCTGGCGGGACGCCAGGGTCGAGCGGATCTGGGAAGGCACCAGCGAGATCCAGCGCCACATCATCAGTCGCGAGATGCTTCGGGCAGTGGGCGGGTGACGAGGTCGGCAGCGGGGGCCAGCCCCCGCACCCCCGGGATACTCGAGGACAGAAAAAGTAACGCAATGTTAACCGCGATGCGTCAACTTGGTACGACGGTACAGGCGGGGACGCCGATGACCGTGACGGGAGAAGGCCCCTTGGTTGCTCCGTGCAGGCAGAGGACTGTCCTTCCTTCGTCCTTCTTCTGTCCACAAGTATCCTCGGGGGGGTCGGGGGGGCAGACGGCCCACCCGGCCTCGCCACCCGCGTGCGGTCCGCAGGATGAGACGCGATCTCTCCCGCCTCCTTCGTCCGCGCTCCATTGCCGTCCTTGGCGCGTCCTGGGCGGCGAATGTCGTCGAGCAATGCGTGAAGATGGGGTTCGCCGGCCCAGTCTGGGCGGTGCATCCGACGCGCGACCTGATCGGGGGCATTCCCGCCTTCCGCGCGCTTGGCGATCTGCCCGAAGCCCCCGACGCGACCTTCGTCGGGGTTAACCGGCACGCAACCGTCGATGTCGTCGCCGAGCTTGCGGCGATGGGGGCGGGCGGGGCGATCTGTTTCGCAAGCGGTTGGGCCGAGGCGGGCGAGCCGGGGTTGCAGGCGCGTCTCGTCGCGGCGGCGGGGAACATGCCGATCCTGGGGCCGAACTGCTATGGGGTCATCAACTATCTCGACGGCGCGCTTCTCTGGCCCGACCAGCATGGCGGGCGGCGGGTCGCGCGGGGCGTCGCGCTGCTGTCCCAATCCTCGAATGTCGTTATCAACCTGACGATGCAGCGGCGGGGATTGCCGGTCGCCTATGTGGCCTGTCTGGGAAACGCGGCGCAGGTGGGCCTTGCCGAGCTTGGCGCGGCGCTTCTCGACGATCCTCGCGTGACCGCCCTGGGTCTTTACATCGAAGGGATCGCGGATGCCCCTGCCTTTGCCGCTGTCGCCGAGGCGGCGCGCCAGGCGGGCAAGGGGCTGGTCGCGCTGAAGTCGGGCAAGAGCGAGGCGGCGCGCGACGCAGCGGCCTCTCACACCGCCTCGCTGGCGGGAAGCGGCGTGGCGTCGAGCGCGTTCCTTCGGCAATGCGGCGTCGCCGAGGTCGCGACCCTGCCCGAACTGATCGAGACGCTGAAGTGCCTTCACGCCTATGGTCCCGGTCTTGGCACGCGGCTCTGCTCGCTGTCCTGCTCGGGTGGCGAGGCGGGGCTCGTGGCCGACCTGGCCGCACCGGCAGGCCTGTCCTTTCCGCCGCCGAGCGATGAGCAGCGCGAGCGCCTGTCGGGCATCCTTGGGCCGATCGTGGCCATCGCGAACCCGCTCGACTACCACACCTTCATCTGGGGGGACGGTCCGCGCACGACGGATGTGTTCACGACCATGCTCGACGGCTACGACGCCGGGCTCTTCATCATCGACCCGCCGAGGCCCGACCGCTGCGATCCGGACGGATACCTGCCGGCACTTCAGGCGATCGAGGCGGCGCAGACGGCGACCGGCAAGCCCGCCTTCGCGGTCTCGTCGATGCCCGAGAACTTCCCCGAGGACCAGGCCGAGGCGATGCTGGAGCGGGGCGTCGTTGCGATGATGGGGCTGGATGCGGCGCTGGGCGCGATCCGTGCCGCGCAGACGCCTGCGGGGGCCGAAGGCTGGCGGCCCGTGGCCGTCATGCCGCAGGGTCTGGCACGGCTGCTGCCCGAGTCGGACGCCAAGGCCATCCTCGCCAAGGCGGGCGTGTCGGTGCCGCGCGGGGTGGCTGCCGGGACGATCGGGGCGTTGGATGTGCAGGGTCTGACGCCACCCCTGGCCCTGAAAGGCCTGGGGTTCGTTCACAAGACCGAAGCCGGGGCGGTCCGGCTGAACCTTGGCTCGCTTGCGGGGCAAGGCGACATCCCGGGGGCGTCCGGCTATCTCGTCGAAGAGATGGTGAAGGGCGTCGTGGCCGAGGTGCTGCTCGGGGTGCGGCGCGATCCGGTCTATGGGGTGACGGTGACGATCGGGATGGGCGGTGTGATGGCCGAGTTGCTGGCCGATACGGTCACGCTGGTCGCCCCGGTCACGGGTGATGAGATCGCGGCGGCGCTACGGCGACTGCGGCTTTGGCCGCTGCTTGACGGCTACCGGGGCCGCGCGCGGGGTGATGTCGGTGCCGTCATCGACGCGGCCCTTGCCTGCCAGGCGCTCATGCTCGCGACGCGCCGCCTGCACGAGATCGAGATCAATCCGCTCATGGTGCTTCAGGCGGGCGCCGTGGCGGTAGACGCCGTCATCCGGGAGGACGCCGATGAGTGAAGGACCGATCCGTACGCGCCGCGAGGGCGCGATCCTCGAGGTCACGCTCGACCGGCCGAAGGCAAACGCCATCGACCTGGTCACCAGCCGGATCATGGGCGAGACGTTTCGGGCGTTCCGCGACGACGACGGCCTGCGCGTCGCGATCCTGCGGGCCGAGGGCGAGAAGTTCTTCTGCCCCGGTTGGGATCTCAAGGCGGCGGCCGCGGGCGATGCCGTCGATGGCGACTATGGCGTCGGTGGCTTCGGCGGCTTGCAGGAACTGCCGGGCCTGAACAAGCCGGTGATCGCGGCTGTAAACGGCATCTGCTGCGGCGGGGGGCTTGAGCTTGCCTTGTCCTGCGACCTGATCCTCGCCTCGGCCAACGCGACCTTCGCGCTGCCCGAGATCCGGTCCGGCACGGTGGCTGACGCGGCCAGCATCAAGCTGCCCAAGCGCATGCCCTATCATGTCGCCATGGACCTGCTGCTGACGGGCCGCTGGTTCGACGCCGAAGAGGCGCTGCGATGGGGTCTTCTGAAGGAGATCACGACGCAAGCCGATCTGCTGCCGAAGGCCTGGGCGCTGGCGCGGCTGCTGGAAAGCGGGCCCCCGCTGGTCTATGCCGCGATCAAGGAGATCGTGCGCGAGGCCGAGGATCAGCGCTTTCAGGACATCATGAACCGTGTGACGAAGCGGCAACTCCCCACGGTCGATCGGCTGTACTCTAGCGCCGATCAGGCCGAGGGCGCGCGGGCCTTTGCGGAAAAGCGCGATCCGGTCTGGACGGGGCGCTGAGCGGAGCGCGACACCAATTTGTCGCAAAGCGCCACGCCTGCCCTCGTGTGCTCGCTAGATTGCCGCCCATGTGAGGGGCGGTCGTGCAGGATTTCATACCCGATTTCATCATCGTGGGGGCCGGGTCGGCGGGGTGCGTGCTTGCGGACCGCCTGACCGCCGACGGCCGCCACCGCGTCTTGCTGATCGAGGCGGGCGGCACGGACCGGCGCTTTTATATCCAGATGCCACTCGGCTACGGCAAGCTCTTCTACGATCCGGCCGTGAACTGGCTTTACCGGACCGAACCCGATCCCGGTCTGGCCGGACAGCGCGACCACTGGCCGCGCGGCAAGGTGCTGGGCGGGTCGTCGTCGATCAACGCCATGGTCTACACCCGCGGCCACGCCTCGGACTACGACGACTGGCGTGCGGCCGGGAATCCCGGTTGGGGGTGGGACGAGGTTCGGGCCGCCTACCTGGCCATCGAGGATACCGAAGCGGGCGGCGATGCCTGGCGCGGTACAGGCGGGCCGCTGTTTGTTTCTGCCAACCGGCACGATCTGCATCCGCTTGTCCACAGCTTCATCGCGGCGGGAGAAGCGGCAGGTCTGCCGCACAACCCCGACTTCAACGGTGCCCGGCAAGAGGGGGTGGGCATCTACCAGATGACGATCCGCAACGGGCGGCGAAACTCGGCGGCGCGGGCCTTTCTGCACCCGGCCATGCGAAGGCCGAACCTGCAGGTGATCACGCAAGCCCTTGTCACCCGCATCGTGATCGAGGACGGGCGCGCGACCGGGGTCGAGGTACGGAAGGGTGACCGCGTATCGGTGATCCGCGCGGGGCGCGAGGTCATCCTGTCGGGCGGCGCGATCAATTCGCCGCAATTGCTTCAGCTTTCCGGGATCGGGCCGGGCGCGGTGCTGGCGGCCCACGGCATCGCAGTTGCCCGCGAGAACCCAAATGTCGGCGCGCATCTGACCGACCATCAGGGTATCAACTATACGTGGCGCATGTCGGTGCCCACGCTGAACGAGGTTCTGCGCCCCTGGTGGGGCAAACTCGCGGTCGGGCTGCGCTACCTTGCGACGCAGCGCGGTCCGCTCAGCCTGTCGATCAACCATGGCGGGGGCTTCTTTCGCACGCGGGCGGACCTCGACCGGCCCAACATGCAACTTTACATGCAGGCCTTCTCAACCCTGCTGCCGCGCGAGGGCGAGCGGCCCGTGCTGACGCCCGATCCGTTTCCGGGCATGTCGCTGGGGCTTTCCAACTGCCGCCCCGCCAGTCGCGGGCATATCCGCATACGCAGTGCCGATCCAACCCAGCCACCTGCGATCACGGCGAATGCCTTCTCGACCAATAACGACGTCGAGGAAATGCTCGATGCGGTCAAGTTTCTGCGCCACCTCGCCGCGCAACCGCCCCTGCGCCGTCTCATCGCCGAAGAACTGCGCCCCGGCCCCGAGTGTCAGAGCGACGAGGCGCTGATCGAGGATTTCCGGCGGCGCAGCGGAACGGTCTACCATCCGTCCTGTACTTGCCGGATGGGACCGGATGCGTTGTCTTCCGTGGTCGACCCCCGGTTGCGGGTGCATGGTGTCGGCGGCCTGCGCGTGTGCGACGCCTCGGTCTTTCCGACGCTGATCGGCGGCAATACGAACGCGCCGGCGATCATGGTGGGATGGAAAGGGGCCGAAATGATTCTTGCGGACGCGCGGTGAGCGTGCCGATCAACCGCAAGGTAAGGTTTGCATGGTCATCATGCACCCACAGGTTTCAATCGGTACGGCGACTGCCCGAAACGGCCTCAAGACACTCGACAGGCCAGCGTGGGGACAGGATCATGTCGACCATTCCGTTCCGACCGCTACATCAGGTACCCATGCCGGACGTCATCGAAGCGCTGAACCGTTTCCTTCAGGCAGAGCCTGGCATTCCCGTGGCGCAAAGGCCTGTCCTTGTGGTCGCCCGCGCTCCGGACGGTCCGGTCCATCGGCGGGTCCGCGCGCTGGGTGGCTGCTTCGAGACGCAGGCCGAGATCTATACGGCGCTGGCCTCGGTCATTGATGATCCGGCGGGTTGGGCCGGACTCGTCATTTGCTGCGACGACTACGGCGGACTTGACGAGGGGCTTCGGGCGCATCGCCTGCTGGGCGACGCGGCCTCTGGAATGCCGGTCATTCTGGTGTCGGCACAATGTGGCGGTCCGCGATTCCCAGATCGCGCCGGCCTGCCGATCCTGCTGGATCTGGCCGACGATGGCGAAGACCGGCTCGCAGCAAGTCACGCCTAGCGTCGGAAAGGCGGACCGCAGCCCGCCCTTCGGGTCAGGTTCGTCGATACTCAGGCAAGTGCGAGATTGGTCGCCGATTCGCGGCCGTCGCGGCCGGCCTCGATGTCAAACGTCACGGCCTGACCATCTTTTAGAGACCGCAGCCCGGCCCGTTCCAGTGCAGTAATGTGCACGAACACGTCCTTGCGGCCACCCTCGGGCGCGATGAAGCCGTAACCCTTTGTTTCATTGAACCATTTCACGGTGCCCTTGGCCATCGTGAGTGTCTCCTCTTGACATGCCGCCCGCGGGGTGCGGCGGCCCGGCTCAGTCAGCGCAAGATCGAAGGACTGTGCCTTTTGGAGCAGACAGCGGTCGATAGGATAACGTCGCCCAAAAAAATTGGGACAAGACGCGTTTGAAATCAAGCAAAATCAGGGCGCGCCAATTGCACCCGCCGATCCGCCCGAAACTCGTACGCTTTCGGCAGCGCCCCCCCCCCCCGCCCCGTTTCCGCCTGACAGCCGCATTGCGGCACGATAGCGTGCCGGCATGGACAGACGACGGTTTGGGCGATGACCGACTGGCTGACAGCCGACGAGTGGTCGGCGCTGTCGCTGTCTCTTCGCGTTTCGGTGTGGGCCACCGCGCTTAGCCTGCCGGTTGCGGTCTGGGTGGCCTGGCTTCTGGCAAGGCGGACCTTCTGGGGGAAGCCACTTCTGAACGGCCTTGTCCACCTGCCGTTGATCCTGCCCCCAGTCGTGACCGGATATGCATTGCTGCTGATGTTCGGCCGTCGCGGGCCCGCGGGTGCCTTCCTCGAACAGGCGTTCGGCATCGAACTTGCGTTCCGCTGGACGGGCGCTGCACTTGCCGCGGCCGTTATGGCATTCCCGCTCATGGTGCGCGCGATCCGCCTCGCGATCGAGGCGGTAGACCCCCGCCTCGAGGCTGCGGCGGGAACCCTCGGGGCCTCGCGGCCTTGGGTCTTCGCCACGGTGACGCTGCCGCTCATCCTGCCCGGGATCGTGGCGGGCGCGATCCTGGGCTTCGCCAAGGCGATGGGAGAGTTCGGGGCGACGATCACCTTCGTCGCCAACATCCCCGGCGAGACGCAGACCCTCCCGTCGGCGATCTACGCTTTTCTTCAGGTGCCGGGAGGCGACGCGGCGGCGCTGCGCCTTGTGCTGATCGCGACGGCGGTCGCCATGGTGGCGCTTCTGCTTTCGGAATGGGTGGGCCGGGCCGTTGCCCGCCGGATCGCCGCAGGATGACCCTGTCCGTCAGGTTGCGCCACGCCTATCCAGGCTTTCTGCTGGACGTGGCCTTTGATGCCCCGCCCGGTGTGACCGCGCTGTTCGGGCGCTCGGGGTCCGGCAAAACCTCGGTCGTCAATGCCGTGGCGGGGCTGCTTTCGCCGGATGCGGCCCGGATCGTGGTGGCGGGCCGGGTGTTGCAGGACACCGAGGCGGGCCTGCGCCTGCCTGTGCATCGTCGGAGGATCGGCTATGTTTTTCAGGAAGGACGGCTTTTCCCGCACCTCGATGTGCGCCAGAACCTGCTTTACGGGCGCTGGTTCGCCGGGTCGGATGCGCCGATAGGCCCCGTCGTCGAGATGCTGGGCATCGGGGCGCTTCTGCACCGGCGGCCGGGCGGGCTTTCGGGGGGCGAGAAGGCGCGCGTCGCGATCGGCCGCGCCCTTCTGTCGGACCCAGCGATGCTGCTTCTGGACGAGCCGCTGGCCGCACTCGACGAGGCGCGCAAGGCCGAGATCCTGCCCTATCTGGAAAGGGTGCGCGACGAGACGGCGCTGCCGATCCTTTATGTCAGCCACAGCATTGCCGAGGTGGCGAGGCTTGCGACAACTTTTGTCCTGATGGAGGCGGGCCGCGTCGTGCGGGCAGGCCCCGCGGGCGAGGTCCTGTCGGACCCCGACGTCGTACCCGCGCTGGGCGTGCGCGCGGCGGGGGCGGTGCTGTCCGCGCGTGTCGAGGCGCATGAGGCGGACGGGTTGACGCGGCTTGAAACCTCGGTCGGTCCGCTTTGGCTGCCGCGCCTTGCCGCAGCGCCCGGCTCGCCGGTGCGGGTCCGCATCGCGGCGCAGGACGTGATTCTTGCGCGTCATCGGCCCGAGGGTCTGTCCGCCCTCAACATCCTGCCCTGCGTGGTGACCGCGCTGCGTCTGGGCGACGGGCCGGGCGCGCTTGTCCAATTGCGCGCAGGCGAAGATCTGTTGATCGCCCGCGTGACCCGGCGGTCGGCCGAGGCGCTGGGACTGATTGTGGGGCTCGAAGTGCATGCCGTCATCAAGTCCGTTTCGGTCGCACAGGCCGATGTCGGGCGGACCGAGGCCGCGCTGGACGTCTGAAACCTGCCGTGCCGCCGACCAGCCTTGACGCCGGGCGTCAGTCCAGCCGGGACAGAAGCCCGCCGGGCTGGCGAAGGATGCGTCCTTCCAGTTCCAGCGTCACGAGACCCGTCGAGACATGCGCGGGGGGCAAGGCGAGATCGCGGATCAACTGATCTTCGGCCAGGGGGCTGGGCCCCAGTCGGGCCAGGATCGACGAGTGAAGGTCCGACATTGCGGCGAGTGGGCGCCGCTCGGGCACGGGTCCGCCCAGCGGCGGCGGATCGGTTGGCGGCACCTCGCGCAGCGCACGCCGGGGCTGGCCGCCGATCGCCTCGATCACGTCGTCCGAGCCGCGCACCAGCGTTGCACCATCCCGGATCAGCATGTTGCAGCCCGCAGCACGGGCGTCGAACGGATGGCCAGGCACCGCCAGCACCTCGCGCCCCTGGTCAAGCGCGGTCCGGGCAGTGATGAGGCTGCCCGACCGCGCCGCTGCTTCGACCACGACGACGGCGCGCGAAAGGCCCGCGACGATGCGGTTTCGCATCGGGAAATGGCGTGCCTGCGGGACAGTGCCCATCGGCTGCTCGGACAGAAGGCATCCCGCCTCGGCGATGCGGGCCGCGAGGGTTGCATTCTCTTCGGGGTAGATCACGTCGACACCGCCTGCCATGACCGCGACAGTTCCCGTCGAAAGCGCCGCCGCGTGCGATTCGGCGTCGATTCCGCGTGCGAGTCCCGACACGATCACATGCCCGGCCTCTCCCAGCCGCTCGGCCAGGCGCCTTGCCATGCGAAGCCCGAGGCTCGAGGCGTTGCGCGCGCCCACAAGCGCGACCATGGGCCTCGCCAGCAGTGACAGGTCACCGCGCGCCCAGAGAACAGGGGGCGCATCCGGCAGGTCGCGAAGCGCCTGCGGATAGGCGGGGTCGGCAAAGGTCAGCAGGGTCGCCCCGGCCAGGCGGGCCTGCGCCAGTTCATGGCGCACCACCTCGATCGGGCAGGCGGTGTAGTTTTCCACACCCGCCGCCCGGGCAATCGCCGGCAATTCAGCCAGCGCCGCCGTGGCCGAGCCGTGTTCCGCGATCAACCGGTGAAAGGTGATCGCGCCGACCCTGCGAGAACGAATGAGGCGGAGCCACGACGATCCGTCGTCTTCCGGGGTGTGTTGGGTGAAGGGTGTTCTGGAAGACAGCAGAGCTTCAGCCATCGCAACCTCGCCTCATTCGCTTGGCCACCATCACCCGAGAAGGTTAATGCAAGGTGAACGAAAACGGCCCCGCCCGAGGGTCCGGCGGGGCCGCAATTTGCTCACGGCACGGCCTCAGATCGCTGAGGTGACATGCCGTTCGGTGCGCGGGGTCTTGTCCCTTGCTTGTGCGCGCGGCGGCGGTGCGGCCTTGCCGATCCCCGATGCAAGGCCGTACCACAGGCCTCCGGTCAGCGTGACGCCAAAACCCGAGGCCACAAGAATGCCAAGGGCTTGCACAGCCGAAGAGCCGTTGAGCAGGGCTACGGCGGCACTTCCATACCCCAGAATGACGCCAGGCACGATGAAACCGAGACACATGATCATTCTCTCTCCCTTTGGTCGTATTCCGCCCTTTGGTCCCAGGGCGCAGGAAGCTGTGCAACTCTTCCATAGGTAGAGGGATGGATTTGATTCGTGTCTTAAAATTGTTCAAAACATAAAAATTGAATGTAAGCCAAGCGGGCTCAGCGCCGCAATCCTGACACAGTGTGAACGCACATCGCCATTGAACCGGCGAGGAATTTGATCATATTGTTGGGCAGCCATCCCGCGCCTGTGCCGGGGCGGGGAAGTGCCGGGAGCCGCACCATGCTGAACGCCGAAGTCGCCCGCCGCCGTGACGATGCCATTTCGCGCGGCGTCGGCATGATGACCCAGATCTACGCCGACCGGGCGCTGAACAGCGAAGTCTGGGATATCGAGGGCAACCGCTATATCGACTTTGCCGCCGGGATCGCGGTGGTCAATACCGGGCACTGCCATCCGCGCGTCATGGCTGCGGTGGCCGAGCAGATGGGGCGCTTTACCCACACTTGCCATCAGGTGCTGCCCTACGAATCCTACATTCGCCTCGCCGAGCGTTTGAACGCGGCTGTGCCGGGCGATTTCGCGAAGAAGACCGTGTTTGTCACCACGGGTGCCGAGGCTTGCGAGAACGCGGTGAAGATTGCGCGGATCGCCACCGGACGCTCGGCGGTCGTGGCCTTCGGCGGCGCGTTCCACGGCCGAACCTTCATGGGCATGTCGCTGACCGGCAAGGTCGAGCCCTACAAGAAGGGCTTCGGCGCGATGATGCCTGATGTCTATCACGTGCCTTTTCCCCAGGAGGTCCACCACGTCACGACCGACGACGCGATGGCAGGCCTGACTAAACTGTTCAAGGCCGACCTCGATCCGGCCCGTGTGGCCGCGATCATCTTCGAGCCGGTGCAGGGCGAGGGGGGCTTCTACCCCGCGCCGAAGGACCTGGTGCGCGGCATCCGCAAGCTGTGCGACGAGCATGGCATCGTGATGATCGCTGACGAGGTTCAAACGGGTTTTGCCCGCACCGGGCACCTCTTTGCGATGGAGCAGTACGACGTTGCGGCCGACCTGACCACGATGGCCAAGGGGCTGGCCGGCGGCCTGCCGCTCGCCGCAGTGACGGGTAAGGCCAAACTGATGGATGCGGCGCATCCGGGGGGCCTCGGCGGCACATATGGCGGCAACCCGCTCGGGATCGCGGCGGCCAACGCAGTCCTTGACGTGATCGAGGAGGAAGACCTTTGCGCCCGCGCCAACGAGCTTGGCGGTCGCCTGAAGCAACGGCTCGAGGCGATCCGCTCGGTCACGCCCGAGATCGTGGACATCCGCGGTCCCGGCTTCATGGTCGCAGTCGAATTCGCGAACGCCGAGACGCACGTCCCCGATGCGGGGCTGACCGGCCGCGTCCGCATGGAGGCGCTGAAGCGCGGGCTGATCCTTTTGACCTGTGGCGTCTATGGCAATGTGATCCGCTTCCTTGCGCCGATCACCATCCCCGACGCGCATTTCGCCGAAGCGATGGACATCCTTGAGGAGTCGGTCGCGGCCGCCCGCGCGGCCTGACCGGCCGAATTGCGGCGTCCCGACGTGTCGGGGCGCGGCGAAGGGGGGATGACAGACGGGGCAGACTGCACCTATCTGGCGTGATGTCCGTGCCGTCCGATCCCCTGCCTGCCTCTGGTCCCGATGCCATCCTGCTCGATGGCGTGTCGTTCCGCGTCGCTGGGCACGAGGTGCTGTCGGACATCACGCTGCGGCTGACCGAGCGGCGGATCGGTCTGATCGGGCGCAACGGGTCGGGCAAGACGACGCTGCTGCGGCTGATCGCGGGTCTCGTCGCGCCCAGTTCGGGGCGGGTGCGGATCGGTGCGGTCGATCCCTTTGCCGAGCGCAAGGCCGCGCTGGGGCAGGTGGGCATCCTGTTCCAGAACCCCGACCATCAGATCCTTTTCCCTTATGTCGAAGAAGAGCTTGCCTTCGGCCTGCGGCAGGGCGGGCTGTCGAACGAGGCTGCCCTGCACCGCGCACAGGCCGTGCTTGACGCTTGGGGGCGCAGCGCATGGGCTCGGGTTCCGGTCCAGAGCCTGAGCCAGGGTCAGCGCCAGATGGTCTGCCTGATGGCGGTGCTTGCGATGGCGCCCGAGACGCTGCTGCTGGATGAACCCTATGCCTCGCTCGACCTGCCTGCCCGGATGCGGCTGGCGCGGCGGCTTCATGGGCTGGAGCAGCGCGTGATCGTGATCTCGCATGACCCCGAGGCGCTGGCCGGCATGGAACGTGTCATCTGGCTTGACGCCGGACGGATCAGGCGCGACGGCCCGGCCGGCGGAGTTCTGCCCGAGTTCGCGGCCGAGATGGCGCAGGAAGGCGCGCGCGATGCTGACGCTGACCTCGCCGGTTGAGACGCCATTCCACCGGGTGCCTGCTGGGGCCAAACTGCTCGCCCTGGCGGGCGTAACGGTGCTGCTGTTCAGCATGGGCGATCCGGTGATGCTTGGCCTTGCGCTGACAGGCATCGCGGCGCTGCATCTTGTCGGCGGCTTGGGGCTGCTGCGTCATGGCCTGCGGATGCTCTGGCCGCTCTGGCCGTTCCTTGCGGTGCTGCTCGCCTGGCACCTCTGGACCGGCGAGGTGCGCGATGGCTGGGCTATCGCGCTGCGACTGCTCGCGGCGGTGGCGGCGGCGAACCTCGTCACGATGACGACCCGGCTGACCGACATGATCGCCTGCGCCGAGCGTCTTGCCGCGCCTTTGGCACGGGTCGGCGTGCCGCCGCGTCGGGTCGCGCTGGCGCTGGCGCTTGCGGTGCGCTTCGTCCCGGTCATGGCGGACCGGCTGGCGGCCCTGCGCGAGGCCTGGACGGCCCGGTCGCCCCGGCGCGCGGGCTGGCGCATCATCGTACCCGCTTTGTTGGGCGCGCTTGACGACGCCGACCGCGTCGCAGACGCCTTGCGCGCACGGGGCGGGACGGATTAAGTCCCCCGACCTTCAGGAGGGACCGATGGAACGAAGTGTCACCCATGTCGCGCTGTTTGCGGCCCTTGTCGCGGTGCTGGGCCTTGTGCCCGCCCTGACCTTGCCGGGGGGCGTTCCGGTAACGGCGCAGTCGCTGGGCGTCATGCTCTGCGGCACTGTGCTGGGCGCGCGGCGTGGCGCGCTGGCGGTTCTGCTGTTCCTTGGCCTCGTGGCGCTCGGCCTGCCGCTTCTCAGTGGTGGGCGTGGTGGGCTTGGCGTGTTCGTCGGCCCGTCGGTCGGCTTCCTGATCGGCTTTCCGATTGCGGCCTTCGTGGCGGGCCTGGTGGTCGAGCGGTGGTCCGCGCCCGTCGGCGTCGCTGCTGCGGCGGGCGCGTTCCTTGGCGGAATCGTCGTGCTGTACCCACTTGGGGCGCTGGGCTGGGCGCTGATGCTGGGCAAGTCGGTGGCCGAGGTGCAGGTGTTTCTGCTGGGCTTCCTGCCCGGCGATCTCGTCAAGGTGGGGCTTGTGGCGCTTGTCACTCGAGCGCTGGCGCAGATGCGCCCCGGATCGCTGCTGTCGCGCGGCTGATCACGCCTGAAGCACAAGGGCCGTGCCGATCCCACCCGCTGCCGCGATGGCGGCCAGGCCGTGCCCCCGGACCAGCCCGTGGAACAGCCGCACGGCAAGGATCGCGCCCGAGGCCCCGATGGGATGGCCGCGGGCCAGCGCGCCGCCTGCCCGGTTGACGACGGCGGGGTCGAGGCCTGACCCCGTCACGCAGGCAATCGCCTGCACGGCAAAGGCCTCCATGATCTCGGCCAGATCTACGTCCCGCGGCGACAGGCCCGCCCGGTGCAGCGCCTCGGCGATGGGGGCAAGGGGCGACAGGCCCGGATCGTCCGGTGCCGCGCCGCGCGTGGCGCCGCCCGCGAGGCGCAGCGCGCGGGGGGCGCGGGCGGCAAGACGGTCCGACACGACAAGGCAAAGCGCTGCGGCATCCGCCTCGACTGCCGTGTTCGCCGCCGTAATGTCGCCCGCAAGGCGTGGCGCGCGCGCCATCAAGGCGGGCGTCAGGCGGCGCGCAAAGGCGTCGTTCGCCTGACCATCCAGTTCGACGATCTCGCCCCGCAGCGCCATCGTCGCCGACAGGGCGCGCGCATGGCTGCGGATCGCCCAGTCGTCCATCGCCGCCCGCGAAATCCCAAGCCGCTGGCCTAGCAGCGCTGCCGCCTCGGCCATGTCGGGATCGCGGGCAGGCCAGGGGGTGAAGGCAGGCCGCAGGTAGGGTTGCGGCGGACCGCCGTCGGGATCGGTCGCCAACCGCAGCGGGCGGCGCGAGAAGCTTTCCGCCCCGCCCGCCAGCACCGCCTCGGCCATGCCGCTTTCGACCATCGCCTGCGCCAGCAGGATCGCATCGAGGCCTCCCGCGCATTGCCGGTCGATGGTCAGGCCGGCGACCCGCTCGGGGCAGCCGGCAGCCAGCGCCACGAGGCGCGCGGGGTTGCCGCCCGCGCCGAGCGCGTTTGACAGGATCACCTCGTCGAGGTCCTCGGGACCCAATCCCGCGGCGGACAGGCAGGGTTTGACCAGCGGGGCGGCAAGATCGTGCAGCACGCGCCGCGCAAAGGCCCCACCCCGAGGGCAGACGGCGGTGCGGAACGCCGCCGTGATCCAGGCGCTCATCCGATGATCCGGGCAAGCATCGCCACATCCGCCTTGCCGGATGCAAGGATCGGCCAGTGTTCTGTTCTGTGCAGGCGGCGCGGGGCCTTGAGCGGGCCGAGGCGACGGCGGCAGGCCGCGATCAGCGCATCTGCATCCCCACCATCGACCACCGCCTCGAGCACATGCCCGCGCGCCGCATCGGGTCGCGCAAAGACGGCGGCACGTCGGACACCGGCAAGGGACAGCAGGAAGGCCTCGACCTCTTCTGGAAAGACGTTCTGTCCGGCGACCGTGACCATCCGGTCGGCGCGGCCTGCGAGGAAAAGGTGCCCGTCATCCATCCAGCCCCGTTCGCCCACGGACAGCAAGCCGTCCCGCCAGCGGGCGTGACCGGGGCAGCCGCCATAGCCCTGGAAGAGATAGGGCGAGCGTACATGGACCTCGCCTTCGACAAGCGCGATCTCGACGCCTGGATAGGCACGCCCGACGCTGCGCTCGGGCGTGTCGGTGTCCGAGAGCGTGATGAAACTCGCCTCGGCCGCGCCATAGAACACCCGCAGGTCCGCATTCGGGAAAACTCCGCTCAGCCCTGCGCGCGTGGATGGGTCGAGCATCTCGCCGCCGATCATCGCAAGGCGCAGCGACGGAACGGGGGGCTGGCCGAGCATCTGGCGCAGCTGCGACGGGGTTGCATAAACGACGTCGATCCGTAGCGCGGCAAGCGCCGCCGCTTGCCGGTCAGGGCGCATGCCATCAAGCAGGTGAACCTCTGCTCCCAGATGCGCGCCCTCGATCGCCCCATAAAGCGCCAGGGAATGCGACAGCCGGCCCGGCACAGCCACGCGCGTCCCCGGCCCCACGCCGAATAGCCGCGCGGTCACCGCAAAGCTTTCGATCCAGGACCGCTGGCTTCGCCGGATGCGGCGGGGCGCGCCCGTCGAGCCGCCCGTCAGCGTTTCGAACATCGGGACCGCCCCGTCCGGGACCGGCGCGTCGCCGCCGCCGAGTCGGAACGCAAGCCCCGCCTCGGCGCGGGCAAGGGCTGCGCCAAGCGCTGCCGGACCGGGTCGGTCGTCCAAGGCCGACGTCTCTGCCGGCTCCGTGCGGACTGCGCCCGGGATCAGGGCCTCGCGATGCCATCGGAAACGGTCGCTGAGAGGGTCGTCAGGTTTCATCTTTGCCCAAATATCCCCGCCGGAGGCATCCTGCCCGCCACTGGCACGTCCTTCAGCGGTCGCGGAACCCGTCCGCAAGCGCCCGCGCGGCGCCGACCATCAGCGCCAGGTCCATCCCGACTGCGGTGAAGCGCGACCCCCAGCCAATGCAGCGTCGCGCAAAGGCGGCATCGAAGGTCAGGATGCCCGCCGCCTTGCCGGTGGCGGCGATCCGTCCGAGCGCATCCTCGATGGCAGCCTGAACGCGCGGGTGCATCGCATCGCCCGGATGGCCCATGCTGGCCGCAAGATCACTCGGCCCGATGAAAAGCGCGTCGACGCCGTCGACCGCCGCAATCTCCTCGATCCGGTCGAGCGCGAGCGCGGTCTCTACCTGCACGATCAGGCAGAGCTCGCCCTCGGCTTGCGCCATATAACCTTCGACCGCGCCATACCGCGTCGCGCGCGTAACCCCCGCCACACCGCGCATCCCGCGTGGCGCATAGCGCATCGCGGTGACGGCGGCTTCCGCCTCGACCGCCGACTGCACGAAGGGCACGAGCAGCGTCTGTGCGCCCAGATCGAGACAGCGCTTGATCAGCACCGCGTCGTTCCAGGCGATCCGTACGACCGGGGCCGTCGGATAGGGGGCCATCGCCAGCATCGACACCAGGATGTCGGGCACGTCGGTCAGCGAATGTTCGGTGTCGATCACAACCCAGTCGAACCCGGCGGTCGCGAGCGCTTCGGCCACCACCGGACCGGGGATCGAGTTCCAAAGCCCGATCTGCTGCCGACCCGACCGCAGGCCCGCCTTGAAGCGGTTTATTGGCAGGTCCATCACGCAGCGGCCAGCAGGCTGGCCATGCGCCGCAACGCCAGGAGATACCCCTCGGTGCCGAAGCCCGCGATCACGCCTTCGGCCCGCATCGAGACATAGGAGTGGTGCCGGAACGCCTCGCGCCGATGGATGTTCGAGATGTGAACCTCGAGCACCGGGCCATCAAAAGTATGCAGGGCATCGAGGATCGCGACGGAAGTGTGGGTAAAGGCCCCGGGATTGATGATGATCCCGTCCGCCTCTGACCGCGCCTCGTGGATCCAGTCGATCAGCACGCCCTCGTGGTTCGACTGGTGGAACCGGACCGTCATCCCAAGATCGCCCGCCAGTGCCGTCAGCCCGTCGGCCACGTCCGCAAGGGTCGTGCGGCCATAGATCTCGGGCTGCCGCCGACCCAGAAGGTTCAGGTTGGGGCCGTTCAGGACGTAGACAGGTTTCGACACGGTGCCGCCCCTCTGGTGATCGCGGGCGACGATAGCCGATTGCCGCGTCCGGGCAAGCGCCGTCAGGCGACCTGACCAAGCGCCGGGCGGCTGGCAAGGCCAAGCGTGTGGCAGACCTCGCGCGTCAGGTGCGGGCGGTTCAGCGTATAGAAGTGCAAATGCCCCGCGCCCTCGTCCAGCAGCCGCGTGCAAAGCGTCGTGCAATGCGTGAGCGCCAGCAACTCCTCGCGCCCGTCGCGGGCAGCCAGCCGGAAGGCCTCGTCCAGCCGTGCAGGCACTTGCGTGCCGCAGCGTGCGGCAAAGCGGCGGGCTCCGTCCCAGCTGGTGATCGGCAGGATGCCGGGAATGACGGAGGCCGTGATCCCGGCCCGCTGACAGGCATCGCGGAAGCGCAGGAAGGTGTCAGCCTCGAAGAAGAACTGGGTGATGGCGCTCGTGGCACCCGCGTCGATCTTGCGCTTCAGCCAGTCGATGTCCTGCGCGGTATCGGCCGCATCGGGGTGACGCTCGGGGTAGGCACCTACCCGGATGGTGAAGCGGCCCGTCGCGGCCAGCGCCTCGATCAACTCGACCGAACTGGCGAACCCATCGGGATGGGCCTCGAACCGCGTGTTGCCCTGCGGTGCGTCCCCGCGCAGGGCGACGATCTCGGTAACGCCCGCTGCCGCATATGACGCTGCAATCTCCATCGTCTCGTCGCGCGAAGCGTTTACGCAGGTCAGGTGCGCCGCGACGTTCAGGCCATAGTTGCGCCCGATCGCGCTGACCGCCTCATGCGTCAGCTTGCGCGTGGTCCCGCCGGCGCCATAGGTCACCGACACGAAATCGGGGCGCAGCGGGGCCAGCGCCTGCACCGTCTCCCAGAGGCGGAACGACGCTTCCAGCGTCTGCGGGGGAAAGAACTCGAACGAGACGCGGGGCGTGGACATGGACAGGCTCCTTCTTCCCGCCTCTTGTCTCAAATCCTCGTCTGTGAGACAAATTCATAATCCTCATCATCAACATGAGCCGGACCGCAGGATGCATATCGAGTTTCGCCACCTTCGCACGATCCGGGCCATCCATCAGGCAGGTGGCCTCGCGCGCGCGGCCGAGATGCTCAACATGACGCAATCGGCCCTGTCACATCAGGTGAAGGGGCTCGAGGATCAGGCGGGGATCGAGCTGTTCGTGCGCCGCTCCAAGCCGATGACCCTTTCGGCGGCGGGCCTGCGGATGCTGAAGCTGGCCGAGCGCATCTTGCCCGAGATCGACGCGCTGGCCGATGAGTTCCGCGCGCTGCGGTCGGGCAAGACCGGCCGGCTGCACATCGCAATCGAGTGCCATGCCTGTTTCGAGTGGCTGTTTCCCGTGCTGGAGTTGTTCCGTCACGCCTGGCCCGACGTCGACGTCGACATCCGAGCGGGCCTTGCCTTCGAGGCGCTGCCCGCGCTGAACCGCGAGGAGGTCGACCTCGTGATCTCCTCCGATCCGGTGAAGCTCGACGGGATCACCTTCAACCCGCTGTTCGATTACCATCCGATGTTCGTCGCTGCGGCCAGCAACCCGCTTGCGGCGCGCGAGGTGATCGTTGCCGAGGATTTCCGCGATCAGATGCTGATCACATATCCGGTCGCGCGCGACCGCCTCGATGTCTTTACCGAGGTGCTGACGCCTGCGCGGGTCGAGCCGCGCGGCCAGCGGCAGGTGGAACTGACTGCGGTGATCCTGATGCTGGTGGCGGCGAACCGGGGCGTGTCCGTGCTGCCCGACTGGGTGCTTCGCGCCGTGCGAAGCAATGCCGACTACGTCACCCGTCCGCTCGGGCCGGGCACGATCACGAAGCGCCTTTATGCGGCGACGCGGACGGAAGATGCGACGAAGCCGTTCGTCGCGCATTTCCTTCGTCTTGGCCGGTCCGAGCCGGTGAAGCTTCAGCGGGCATGACCGGGACAAGATCTGCCGCCGGGTCGAAGGCCGGATCGGTGGTCATCGCGGGATCGCGCCGGCTGACGCGGATTTCGTCCAGCATCTCGGGCGGCGGGGCGGGCAGGTCGCCTGCCTCGACCCCCCGCAGGTACTGGTGTCGCATCCCCTCGTGCACGCGCGGATAGCCGCTTTTCTTGACAAACTCGAAGCCGAAGAGATGCATGCAGGCGTAGCAGAACGACCCCATCGGCTGACAGCGGTCGACCGCCCGGTCAAAGTGGTCCAGCGCCTGCGCGCGCCATGCGTCCGAGCCGTCGAAGCCGCGCAGCAACGACCGCGCCTCGGCCAGCAGGTCCGCCTCCTCATAGGCCGCGTAAGCCAGCGTCTTGTGCAGAAAGCCCGCCGTCTGCGGCTGAAGCGCCTCGAACAGCAGCCTCCGGGTCGAAGGCAATCCCGTTGCAAAGCCAGCGGCGAGCATTGCCTGGGTGAAGCCCTTTTCGCCCTGCCGCAGCACGACTCGCTTCACGTCGGACAGGGGATAGTCGTCCCAATAGGTCCAGAACGCCGGGTGCTCCAGCACCTTGCGCCGCATGAGGAAAAGGTAGGACTGGAAATGGGCGTTGCGGGCGCGGCGACCGGGTTTCTTCTCGAACACCGTGCCCTGGAAAGGTGCGGGATCGGCCTCCATCCGCCGCAGCAGACTGCCGCCGTTCACAGGAAACCAGATGCTGTCGTTCAGCATGAGCAGCGTCTCGGGCACGCGTCCGGCGTGGCGCAGATAGCGCAGTCCGTCGCGGTAAGCGCCGAAATCATAGCCAAGGTTGGGCCGCTCGATCAGGGCTTCGCAGTACGGTCGCAGTGCCTCGCGATCCACGTCAGACAGGGGGGCGTTCGACACGACCACAAGGCCGTAGCCCTGCTCGGCCAGAAGGCGGCACGCAACGGGGGTCGATCGCGCAAGCCCCCCAGGCTGATAAAGCACGATCAGGGCAAGCTTGTCGCCCGCCCTGGTGTTCCCGGCCTCGATCTTCAGGTTGCCGGGGAACTGGCGGTCGTGACGGCGCTGGCGCAGGCCCTCTACCGGGCGGCGCAGGGCATCTTCCACCTGTGCGACGATCCGTCGAACCTCGCGCGAGATCTTGGAGCGGTCGATCACCGGAAGGACAAGCCCTTCATCAGGCGCAACGGGGCACGGGGGCTGCGCCCCGTGCCCCGCCTCGCGTTACGCGACGATCTGGGTGCTGTTGCCCTGCGTCACGATGCGGACGCGCTGGCCGATACCGAAGTTGCCGTCCTGCGTGATGATGACGCTGCGACCGTCTTCCAGACGCACGGTCCACTGCTGGGTGATGCGGCTGTTGGAACCGGCCGCGATCTGGCTGCCCGCGAGCGCACCGCCCGCCGCGCCGAGCACGGTCGTGATGTCACGGCCGCTCCCGCCGCCAAACTGATTGCCCACCAAGCCACCCACGAGCGCACCCGTCACGGCACCGGCGGTCCGGTCGTTCGGGTTGTCGATCTGGACGTTCCGCACGGACACGATCGTGCCGTTCAGCGTCTGCGACTGCGAGACAACGCCCGTGTTCTGGTAGCTGGGACCGGTCTGGACGCAACCGGCAAGGCCAAAGAGGGCGACCGGGACGACGAGAAGAAGGGATTTCATGTCAGTGCTCCTGATGTGGATGGACGCGAAGATACCCTAACGAAGCCCGTCCATGCATGTCCGGTTCCATAGGATCAAGCGAACCGAAGAGCAATCCCCTTGGCTGCCGGTCTTTCCTTCAAGCCGCATCCCGCCTATACGCCCCAATGGATCGACCCCCCGGAGCCCATGATGCAAGGCAGCGCTAACCTCAACCTCATGATAAAGGCCGCGCGCAAGGCGGGGCGGAGCCTGGTGAAGGACTTCCGCGAGGTCGAGAACCTTCAGGTCTCGACCAAGGGACCGGGCGATTTCGTGACCAAGGCCGACCGCGAGGCGGAACGCATCATCAAGGACGAACTTCTGGGCGGCCGGCCCACCTATGGCTGGCTTGGCGAAGAGACGGGCGCCGCCGACGGGGCCGACCCGACGCGGCGCTGGATCGTCGATCCGCTCGACGGGACGACGAACTTCCTGCACGGCCTGCCGCACTGGGCGATCTCGATCGCGCTGGAGCACAAGGGCGAGATCGTCGCGGGCGTCGTGTTCGACGCGGCCAAGGACGAGATGTTCGTGGCCGAGAAGGGCGCAGGGGCCTGGCTGAACGAAAGCCGCATCCGCGTCTCGGGGCGGCGCACGATGATCGAGGCGATCTTCGCGACGGGTATCCCGTTCGGTGGCAAGACAACGCTGCCCGCGTCGTTGCAGGACCTTGCGCGGTTGATGCCGGTCAGCGCCGGCGTCCGGCGCTGGGGCGCTGCGGCGCTCGACCTCGCCTATGTCGCGGCCGGACGGTTCGACGGCTATTGGGAGCGGAGCATCAATGCCTGGGACGTGGCGGCGGGCCTCCTGCTCGTCCGCGAGGCGGGCGGGTTCGCAAGCGGCATCCGCGAGGGCGACAACCCGCTGGAGGACGGCTCTGTGGTTGCCGGAAACGGCGCGCTGTTCGAGGGCTTCCGCACCATCATCCGGGGGTGACGCGAGGTCACTTGCGCCGGACCGTCGGGATGCGGCTCTGCGTGACCGGATAGGTCGCCGCCGGGTGCGGCGGGTGTCCGTCGGTGCGGTTCCAGAAGGCGGGACCGCCCAGTCGCAGCCATAGCGGCAGGGCGAACAGAAGCCCTGCGATGAAGCCGCCCGCATGGGCCCAGTAGGCGACACCGCCCTGGTCCGTCGGCATCATCAGCCCGCTGCCAAGCTGCATCGCAAACCAAAGCCCGAGCATCAGCCATGCCCGCACCGGGAGGATGCGGAAGAACACGATGAAGAACAGAAAGACGTCCACCTTGGCGCGCGGAAACAGCAGCAGATACGCCCCCATCACGCCCGCGATCGCACCCGAAGCGCCGACCATCGGGACCTGGGAATAGGGATCGGCTGCCACCTGCAAGCCCGACGCCGCAAGGCCCGATGCCAGATAGAACACAAGAAAGCCCAGCGGCCCCATCTCGTCCTCGAGGTTGTCCCCGAAGATCCAGAGGAACAGCATGTTGCCGACAAGATGCATCCATCCGCCATGCAGGAACATCGAGGTGAACAGGGCGTGGAGATCCTCGCCGAACACCACCTCGACAGGCACGACGCCCCAGGCGTCGAAGAACCGCATCAGGGCCAGGTCCGAGCCGAGGAACGGCCAATAGAGCAGAAAGACCGCGACGTTCGCCGCGATCAGCGCGAAGGTGACAAAGGGCGTCCGCCCAGAGGGATTGTGGTCGCGGATCGGAAACATTGCGGCAGGCTTTCCGATCCGTCAGGGCAGGTCAAGACCCGCCAACCTCTGCCAGCAATTGCGCGTTCCCGCCCGATGCCGTGGTGTCGATGCAGACGTGGCGTTCAAGGCGGGCGTGGCCCGCATCGGGCCAGTCGCCGATCAGCGGCAGGATCGGGCCGGGCCGCTCGGCCAGCGCCAGCGCGAAGGGCCGCTGCTCGGCGGCATCGCCCCAGTGGACCGCGCCACCAATGCCTGACAGCCCGGCCAGCGCGTCCGGCGCAAGGCCCGGCGCCTCGATCGCACGACCGCCCAGGGCACGCACCGCCTGCGCCTGCTCGTGCGCCGCTACCGCGCCGGGGCCGAGGCACACAAGCGGATCACGCGCGACCGAGGTCAGGCGGTTCGACTCGCCCGTCGGTCCCGGCAGATCGACTGTCGCGGGCTCGGGCATCGGCTCGCGGGTAATGGCCGCGCGGACGGCGAGGATGGTCGTCGCGATGCCATCCGCGTCGACCGCGGAGGCTGCGTTGCGCGTGAAGCGGGCCAGGTAGTGCGGCCCGCCCGCCTTGGGGCCGGTACCGCTCAGGCCCTCGCCGCCGAAGGGCTGGCTGCCCACGACCGCGCCGATCTGGTTGCGGTTGACATAGGTGTTGCCGACGCGAAGCCGCTCGACGATGCGCTGCACCCGGTCGTCGATCCGGGTGTGCAGCCCAAAGGTCAGGCCGTAGCCCGTGGCGTTCACGGCGTCGATCACACGGTCGATCTCGGCCGCCTTGAAGGTCGCGACATGCAGAACCGGCCCGAAGACCTCGCCCGGCATCTGCTCGATCCCGATGACGCGCAGAACGGTCGGGCCGACGAAGGTGCCCTCGGGTGTGCCGAGTTCCTTCAAGACGCGGCCTTCAGAACGGGCGGCTTCGATGGCGTTGGAGATCGTCGCACGGGCCTGACTGTCGATCACCGGGCCGATGTCTGTCGCAAGGTGCCACGGATCGCCGAGCGTCAGCTCGTCCATTGCGCCGAACAGCATCTCGGTCACAGTCTCGGCCACGTCTTCCTGCACGTAAAGGCAGCGCAGTGCCGAACAGCGCTGGCCCGCCGACTGGAAGGCCGAGCCGAGGATGTCGCGCACCGCCTGTTCGGGCAGGGCTGTGCTGTCGACCAGCATGGCGTTCAACCCGCCCGTCTCTGCGATCAGGGGCGCGCCGGGTGCGAGGTTCGCGGCCATCGCGCTGCGGATCGCCAGCGCCGTCGCGGTCGAGCCGGTGAAAGCCACCCCGTCCACGCGGGCGTCCGAGGTCAGGGCAGCGCCGACTGCGCTGTCGCCCGGCAACAGTTGCAGCGCCGTGACGGGCACGCCCGCCTTGTGCATCAGATCGACGCCAAGCGTCGCGATGAGCGGCGTCTGCGGTGCGGGTTTCGCCAGCACCGCATTGCCTGCGGCCAGCGCCGCCGCAACCTGCCCGGTGAAGATCGCAAGCGGGAAGTTCCAGGGACTGATGCAGGTGAAAGTGCCGCGCGGCGGATGGATCAGGCCCGCGCTTTCGCGCGCATAGTAGCGCAGGAAGTCGACCGCCTCGCGCAACTCGCTGACGGCATCGGCCAGCGTCTTTCCGGCCTCGCGGGCCAGAAGCGCAAAGATCTCGCCGTGGGCCGCTTCGTAAAGGTCCGCGGCCCGGTTCAGAGCGGCGGCGCGGTCGGGTGCGTCCCACATGCGGGCTGCGGCAAGCGCCGTCTCTACGTCCGCCGGGCTTGCCGCGCGCACATGACCGACGACAGCGCCTGTGGCCGGGTTCGTGACCTCTTGCGATGCTGCGGGGCCTACCGGGCCTGCCAGCCGCGGGGCCGCCTCGAACAGCCGGTCCCTGTGGGGTGCGCGGGCCGCCTCAATCCGCGCAAGGTCGGCGCTGTCCGTCAGATCGAACCCTGCGGAGTTGCAGCGCGGCGCGAAAAGGCCCGGACCGGTCCGCAGCGCCGGGCTTGCTACTGGCTGCATCGCCTCCATCGCCGTAAGCGGACAGGCTGCTACGACCTCGGGTGGCACCTCTTCGTTGACGATCTGGTTCACGAAGCTCGAGTTCGCGCCGTTTTCAAGCAGGCGGCGGACAAGGTAGGCCAGCAGATCGCGATGTGCGCCCACGGGCGCATAGACGCGGCAGCGCGTGCCACGGTCGGTCAGCACGATGTCGTGCAGCCGCTCGCCCATGCCATGCAGGCGCTGGAACTCGAACGCGGTGCGGTCGGGGGTCATGTCGAGGATCGCCGCGACCGTATGGGCGTTGTGCGTCGCGAACTGCGGATAGATGCGGTCGGTCATCCCCAGAAGCTTGCGCGCATTGGCGATGTAGCTTGCATCCGTCGCCTGCTTGCGCGTGAAGACGGGGAAAGAGGCCAGCCCCAGCACCTGCGCGCGCTTCACCTCGGCGTCCCAATAGGCCCCCTTCACAAGGCGCACCATGATGCGGCGGTCGAGTGCTGTGGCCGTCTCGTGCAGCCAGTCGATCACCGCCCCGGCCCTGCGGCCATAGGCCTGCACGACGACCCCGAAGCCGTCCCACCCGGCAAGGGCGGGGTCGGCCAGCACCTCGGCGATCACCTCAAGCGACAGGGACAGCCGGTCGGCCTCTTCGGCGTCGATGTTGAACCCGAGGTTCGCGGCCCTCGCCAGACCCGCAAGCTCGCGCACGCGAGGCACGAGTTCGGCCATGACGCGGGCGCGCTTGGCGACCTCGTAGCGCGGATGCAGCGCCGAGAGCTTGACCGAGATGCCGGGGTTCTCGCGAATGTCGGTTGAGCGGGCGGCGGCCGCGATGGCGCGGATCGCGGTGGCGTAGGACTGGTGATAGCGGCGCGCGTCGGCCCCGGTGCGGGCGGCCTCGCCCAGCATGTCGTAGCTGTAGGTGTAGCCCTTGGCCTCAAGCTCGGACGCGCGGCGGATCGCGGCGGCGATGGTCTCGCCCAGAACGAACTGGCGGCCCATCTCCTTCATGGCGCGCCCGACGGCGACGCGGATCACCGGCTCGCCCAGGCGCTTCACCGCCGCGCGCAGATGGCCCACAACGCCCGGCTCGCGGTCGTCGAGCACCCGGCCCGTCAGCATCAGCGCCCATGTCGAGGCGTTGACCAGGCTCGAGGCCGAGCGCCCGAGGTGCCGTCCCCAGTCCGAGGGGGCAATCTTGTCCTCGATCAGCGCATCCATCGTCTCGGCGTCCGGCACCCGAAGCAGCGCCTCGGCCAGGCACATCAGGGCGATTCCCTCGTCTGTGGACAGGCCGTACTCGGCGAGGAAAACCTCCATCAGGCCGGGCTTGGCCGAAGCGCGGATACGCCGGACCAGATCGGCCCCTGACGCCGCGATCCGGGCACGATCCTGAGGCGTAAGGCCCGCTTCGGCGATCAGCTGGGCGATCAGGGTCGCCTCGTCGGCAAGGCTTCCGGTCTGGATGACCGACCAGGCGGTGTCTTGGTGATCGCGCGGCATCGGGTGTCTCCTGTTGCCGGATCAGAATACACCCGTTGCGCCGGGCTTTCTTCCCGTTCATATGGCCTTGAAGGGCATTTCGCCCGCAGATGCTGGTGATGGCGATGCGATCGGCCTTCCTGCTCGATGATTTTGATCGTGCGATCCTGCGCGAGGTTGCGACCGACGGACGGATGCCGGTGGTCGAGCTTGCGCGCCGGATCGGCCTGTCGAAAAGCCCGACGCAAACGCGGCTGAAGCGACTGGAAGAGGCGGGCGTCATCCTCGGCTACCGCGCGGTCCTAGACCGCGTGTCGCTTGGGCAGGCGCATGTCGCATTTGTCGAGGTCCGCCTGTCCGACACGCGCGAGGCGGCGCTTCAGGCCTTCAACCGGGCCGTCCTGATGATCCCCGAGATCGAGGAATGCCACATGATCGCGAGCCGATTCGACTATCTGCTCAAGGTCCGGACAGGCGACATCCAGGCCTATCGCCGCGTGCTGGCGGAACGCCTTTCGGCCCTGCCACACGTCGCCTCGACCTCGACCTATGTCGCGATGGAGGCGGTGAAGGACGGATAAGACGTCCTGGTGCCGCGGCCGGCACCGACGTCTAGTCAGGTCGCGTCCGACGATGTCTAGATTTCCTTTAAAAACTAGTCTTTCGCCGTGGCGATCGTCCGGTGACGTCCGACAGAAGCCGCCGGCATCCAGGCTGCCTGGGGGCTGACAATGCGACAACTGACGGCGATCCGCCGCTCTAGCCGAGTGGCTCGGCCGTCTCGCTGTCTGATCGATAGGTGGGACTGAGGTAACGGAGACCAGTTCGCACTCGTCTGACTGCACCCAAACCATCCCTTAACCCCGAATCAGACGCACAGCCGACCGCTTCATGGGCGTCACGGCACACCCGGGAACTCGACATCGGCACCGATTCTACCGGCCGACCTCTCAGCGAGGACCGACCATCCGCCCGGTCCCGAGCCTGATCCGCCGGTCACGAGACCGAGACTGTTTCAAGCCTTACGATGATGCGCGACTGCGTCCTGCCGTCCGGCTCGCCGTGCAGCTCAGGGTTGCATAAGGTCGGTCTGCACAAAGGAGCGGGGCCCGCATCGATGTGCCGTCGACAGAACGACACGGAATGAGCCCAGTAAACCACTTTAATTCACAAAGATGCATCAATCGAACTCGCCCCTGAAACAAAGAGTCTGAGCTTGAAATATTGTCGTGTCGCAACGCAATCGTCAAATCCGCTTACATCGGTAATGTACGTCCCGCAGCCATGCACGGGAAGTTGTCTTTTTGGGTAGGAATCACTGCCTGATTTGATCGGATTGATCAACAATCTTAAGTTCCGAAGGCTAGGTTAAAACATTAAAAAGCCACACGTTTTGCAGGCTCCTGCCTATTTTCGGACACATTTCGCCCTCAGGTTGTCATGGTTCGGTCGTATTCGCCCGTGTCATCGGCCGAGGCACAGTCGCCAGAATGGAGATAAGCCAATGAAAGTACTCGATAAGGTTCGCTTCGGTCGGCTCAAGGCCATCGACGGTCGCGAACGTGCACTGATGGCTTCGCCAACCGCCGTCCGCCCCGGAAATGTCAGATTCATTTCTCGCCGTACCGGCTCGAACGGGGGCATTTAATGGATATCTCGGTGCTTGATGTCGGATGGCTTCCGGATCGCGGCGGAGGGTTAAAGGAAGTCCTCGCCAAAACTCAGAACCGGGTTGAAGCTGTAGCCAAGGCAGGTCTTAGGCATCGCCACCTGCAGCGGAGGGTCTCGACATGGTAATCCTCTGCCTTCTTGGTGGCTTTGCATCGGCTTTTGCATTTGTCGCCTATGGTGTGACCGAGGGTTTTGCCTGGTTTGGCTTGCTTGGCCTCTACTGCGTAGGGGGAATGGCCGGAGTGCTCGCGGGAGGCTTGGCGGCGTTCATCTTCCCGCTTTATTATACAACTCTAGGCGGAGTAAAGGTGGACCGGCGGGGCACGTCGGCCCATCAGGCGGCTGATGGGCTGGGGTCGGGTGCCACCAACTGAACGAGGGTCGCCCATCGATCGATAGCAACCAGAGGTGAAGTTCGAAGATGACTGTCCATCCACTTTTCGCCCATGGTGGTCGCAACCCCGAAGGCTGGCCGAAGGGTGTGCCAAGCGATCTGGCACATCAGCTTCAAGACAAGCTCGACCATACGCCCCTAACAGCAGATGACATATGGCTTGAGTTCCGCGATTGGCTTGTTCGGAACGGTGTCCTTCCGACGTTCTGTCTGGACGGAACGGAGGACAACGACACCTCGTGCCTACGACGGAGGCGGAGAGCCGTGAGCGAGAGCGCACGTCCCACCGATACGCCCCGGCGAAACTCGCGCTACAACCTCAGTTCGGTATCACCAGAGCAGGATCATGCATACTCCCGTCTCTTCGATGAGGCTGAGGAAAAGCGCAGGATCGTCGACCTTGAGAACGCTATCCTCGACTATGCCCTCAAATTCGGCGTGACCGACGCTGCGCGTGCCGCAATTCGGGCTCCGCTTCGGAGATAAACTGTTCGGTTGCTCCGCCTGACACTCGCGCTCCTCTGCCACAGTTGAGCGCAAGCCGAACTTGCATCTCGCGCGTATCTCGGCCCCAGGGAAGCCCATCTGACCCACGACCACTAGAGGCAGACGCGCGCTGTCGCGACCTTTTCGCTGTCTTATCGATCGGTGGGGCTGGGGGTAAGAGAGACTGGTTTGCATTGGTCTGACAGCAAGCACCGACCTCCGGAATGCCGGCGCCCCTTGGGAGGCTTTCACTTCACCCCTCCGGCCAGACCAGCGAGCGGTGCAGCTGCGCACCGGCCCAAGCGCCGTCGGCCACCGCGAGCGAGACGGAATGCGGCGCGCGGGCAACGTCGCCGCAGGCGAAGATGCCGGGCACGCTGGTTTCCTTGCTGTCGGTGGTCCGGATCTGCACACCCATCGGCGTCTCCACCAGCGCGCATCCGGCGGCCTCGGCGATCGGGCTTGCCGGCGTCGTGCGGGTGGCGGTGAAGAGGCCCGCGAAACCCAAGCTGCGACCATCGCGCAGTTCCACATCGGCGTCGTCAGTGATCCGCGCGATGGCCGTCTCCTCGATGGTCACGCATCGCGCTAGCAGGTCGTCGCGCTGCTCCGGCTCGAGGGCAACGGCTTCGTTGGTGAGGAAGGTGACCGGGCCCCAATCCGGCAGCAACTGCGCTTGGTGGAGCGACATGGGCCCGGTGGCGATGACCCCGATGCGACCCTGGTCAAGCTCGTAGCCGTGGCAATAGGGGCAGTGGAAGACCGAGCGGCCCCACCGCTCCGCGAGGCCCGGGATCTCGGGCAACTGGTCGCTGACGCCGGTGGCCAGCAGGACGCGGCGGCCGAAAAGCTCCTCGCCGCCATTCAGGCTCACCCGGAACGCGTCGCGCTGGCCCGAAACAGCGTCGGCGACGCCGTTGACCCAGCGCAGGGTCTTATAGGCCAGAAGCTGGCGATGTGCCTCGGCCCAGAGCTGTGCCGGATCGATCCCGTCCTGGCCCAGGAATCCGTAGGAATGGCCGGCGAAGCGGTTGCGCCGTGTGCGCGCGTCGATCACCGCCACCCGGCGCCGCGCGCGCAAGAGTTGCAGTGCTGCGGCCATGCCTGCGTAGCTGCCGCCGATGACGATCACGTCTTCCATGTTGTACTCCTTTGCGGTCCGCAGACCTGCCTTGCTGGGCACGCTGCCGCGACCCGCTGTTTCAAGGGGGCCTTTGGCATCTCGGCAATCATCCCGTCGGCGTCCTCTCCCCTCCTTGGGCGCAGGCGCAACGCGGCGAGGCTCTGTTGCAGGTCGGCCTCGGGGATATGCGACATATCACTCCGGTATTCAGTTTCCGGACATCGAGAGCGTTTCCGTGCCTTCGTTTCCCGTTGACAGAACGCGGCCAAGGAAATGGCGGATCAGCGTTGCGATTTCGTCGGCGTGGGTTTCCAATGCAAAATGTCCCGCATCCAGCAGATGCACCTCGGCGTCCGGCAGGTCACGCTTGTAGGCGCTTGCGCCCGCGGGAATGAAGGCTGGATCGTGACGTCCCCAAGTGGCCAGCAGCGGCGGTCGATGGGCGCGGAAGTACGCCTGGAATTCCGGATAGAGCGCCACGTTGGTACGGTAGTCGCGGATCAGGTCGAGCTGGATTTCCTCCGCGCCGGGCCGCGCCATGTAGGCGATGTCGAGTTCGTATCCATCGGGAGAAAGCAGCTCAGGATCGGCTCCGGTGCCGTATTGCCAGTTCCTGATCGTTTCGGGTGACAGCGACGGGCGGCAGGCTTCGCGGTTCGCGTCGCTCCCATCGCGCCAGTAGTCCTCCCACGGCCCCCACTGGTCGCTGAACCCGTCGGTGTAGGCGTTGCCGTTCTGGCTGATGATCGCGGAAACCCGCTCGGGATGACGCATCGCAAGGCGCAGACCCACCGGCGCGCCATAGTCAAAGAGGTAAAGCGCGTAGCGATCCAGGGACAGGGCCTCGGTGAACCCTTCGATCACCGTGGCAAGACTGGCGAAACTGTAGTCGAACATCTCGCGTGGCGGTGCCATGGTCTGGCCGAAACCAGGCAGATCGGGCGCAATGAGCCGGTAGCGGTCGGCCAGAAGCGGGATCAGGTCACGAAACATATGGCTGGCCGTCGGGAACCCGTGCAGCAGCAGGAGCACCGGGGCATCGGCCGGTCCGGCCTCGCGATAGAAGACCTCAACGTCGCCGATCTGACGAGACTGATAGCGGACGTTCGTTGGAAAAGCGGGCATTTCAATCTCCTTCGGGTTTCCGTTATTTTTGAAGGGGTTAACAGGCATGCTTCCGGTCTAGGTAACCCCTCTTGGCCGTGCAGCGGCCGCTAGGTCCGGTCGGGAATGCGGGCCACGACCTTGATCTCGAAATCGAAGCCGGCAAGCCAGTTGACGCCGACTGCCGTCCATGTCGGGTGGGGAGCCGCCGGGAAGAACCTGTTCTTCACCGGCATGATCGTCGCGAACTGCGTCTCGGGGTCGGTGTGGAAGCTGGTCACATCGATGATGTCGTCGAAGCTCGCACCAGCCGCCGTGAGCACGGCCTCGAGATTCTGAAAAGCCAAGGTGACCTGTTGCGCGAAGTCCGGCTCTGGCGAGCCGTCTTCGCGGCTTCCGACCTGCCCTGAGACGAACAGAAGATCGTCAGTGCGGACGGCGGCGGAGTAACCATGCGCTTCATAGAGCACATGTCGGTTGGCGGGGAAGATCGCAATTCGTTTTGCCATGGAGCGTACCTTTGTTGGCGCGAGGCTTGGGTGGCAAAAGAGGGTGTGACGGCGCGCTGCGGCTTCCTTAGCTGGTGACAAAAGCCAGCAGATCGGCGTTCAGCACGTCGGCGTTCACCGTCAGCATTCCGTGCGAGAAGCCAGGATAGGTCTTGAGCGTGCCGTTGGGCAGGAGATCGACAGCCTTCAGGGCCGACGCGGCGATCGGGACAACCTGATC
>JANPJD010000056.1:0-5740 GCA_031425325.1 Rhodobacterales bacterium
GCAACACCGAACCTCGCCCCATCCGCTCCACAGCTTCGCCACGGTCGTCCTTCACGAAGGGGTGAGGCTGGTAACCGAAGCGGGTGATTCCGCGTCGCCTCGCGGCGCGTTTGCCTGTATGGTCGCGCGCGCTGGGAAAGATCGGTCCTGGGCGGTTTCTGGAGAGACGGTGAGATGTCCACGACGAACGATCTCGGCTCGCCCCTGTCGCGGGCGCTGAACCTGCAGGGGATGTTCTGGTTCATCCTGCTGGTCGCGGGCTCGCTGCCGATCTTCTGGATCGGGATCGTCTCGCTGGGTGCCGCCTGGTCGACGCCCGAATACAGCCACGGGCCGCTGATCCCGGTGATCTCGCTCTACCTCTTTCTGCGCGAGCTGCGCCAGATGCCACCGCCCGAGGCAGCGCCCCGCGACCGCGCCCCGGGGCTTGCGGTGATCCTCGCAGCGCTGGCACTCGCCCTTCTGGGCAACCTCGCGCGCATCCCCGACATCGTGACCTACGCGATGATCCTCTGGACCGGGGGCGTCGTGCTTACGATCTTCGGCTGGAAGCGCGGCATCCGCCACCAGCTGCCCGTCATCCACCTCGTCTTCATGCTGCCGCTGCCGCAGGTCATCTACTGGAAGCTCAACATCTTCCTCCAGCAGGTCTCGTCGGTGATCGGGGTCTGGATCGTCGACCTCGCGGGCATCCCGGTCTTCCTCGAGGGCAACATCATCGACCTCGGGGTCTACAAGCTGCAGGTGGCCGAGGCCTGTTCGGGGCTGCGCTACCTCTTCCCGATCCTGAGCTTTACCTACCTCACGGCTATCCTTTATCGCGGGCCATTCTGGCACAAGGCGGTGCTGATGCTTTCGGCTGTGCCCATCACGGTGCTGATGAACTCGTTCCGGATCGGGGTCATCGGGATAATGGTGAACTCCTACGGGATCGAGCATGCCGAAGGGTTCATGCACTTCTTCGAGGGTTGGGTGATCTTCTTCGCCTGCATCGGCATCCTGGCGCTCATGGCCGTGGGCCTGCAACGCCTGACGCCGAAGCCGCTGCCGCTGCTGGACGCGATCGACCTCGACACCCAGGGCCTCGGGCCGATCATGATGCGGGTCTTCGCGATCCGCCCCTCGACCATGCTGGCCGCCGCAGCCGCCATCACCATCGCGGCCTCTGGCCTCTGGGCGCTGCGCGGCAGCGCCGAGGCCGTGCCCGTCGCGCGTGAAACCTTCGCGACCTTCCCGCGCCAGATCGGCGAGTGGTCCGGCTCGGCCGCGATCCTCGAGCCGGACATCGAGCGGGTTCTGGGCGCCACCGACTACATGAACGCCACCTACAGTGCCGCGGGCGAGCGGGACTACGTGCACTTCTTCTCGGCCTTCTACGAGAACCAGACCGAGGGTGACGGCATCCACTCGCCCGAGGTCTGCCTGCCGGTCGGCGGGTGGGAGATCTTCTCGCTCGACCAGCACCGGGTCGATCTGCCCGGCACGCCCTATGGCAGCTTCGAGGTGAACCGCGCGATCATCCAGAAAGGGCTGTCGAAGCAGCTCGTCTATTACTGGTTCGAGCAGCGCGGCAAGCGGCTGACCAACGACTACATGGCCAAGGCGAGCGTCATTGTGGACGGCGTGATGCGGGGGCGGACCGACGGGGCGCTGGTGCGCTTTACAACGCCCATCAACACCAACGAGACCGAGGCCGATGCCGAGGCGCGCCTCATGCGCCTTCTGCCCGGCGCGCTCGAGCGGCTGCCGCGCTTCGTGCCGCTCTGAGGCGCCAACCTGCGCTTCACTGGTTTCGCTTGCGGCGGGGCGGCGTCCGTTCCACCGTCGCAGCGATGACGATCGGGCGGATAACGGGGCAGGCATGACCGACACGGGCGGCGAGGCTGCATCCCCCCTCGTGCCGGGCTGGCGGGTTCCCGTGCTTCTGGCGATCTGCCTCGTCTGCGTCCTGCCCGAGCTTGTGCTGACAGGGGCGGACTGGGGCCTCTGGGGGGCAGCGGGCTGGCGGCTGACGGCGCTGCAGAACGCGGGCTTCTGGGCGGGGCTTTTGTACAACTGGCGGCCGAACTACGCGGCACAGCCCGCGCTCATGTTCCTGACTTACGGCTTCCTCCATGCGGGCCTGATCCACCTGATCGTCAACATGATGACGCTCTTCTCGCTGGGGCCCGTGCTGGTGGAGAGGTTCGGCACGCGGGGCTTTCTTGGTCTCTACACCGCCTCGATCCTTGGCGGGGCAGGGGGCTTTGCGCTGCTGTCCTCGCAGCCGCAGCCGATGGTCGGGGCCTCGGGCGCACTCTTCGGCCTCGCGGGGGCGCATGTGGCGCTGCATTACCGTGCGCGGCGGGCGGGGGGCGACACGCTGCGCCCCGTGGCGACGGCGGTGCTGGGCCTCGTCGGGCTAAACCTTGTGCTCTGGTGGGCGATGTCGGGGCAACTTGCCTGGGAGACGCATCTCGGGGGCTTCGTGACGGGCTGGGTCGTGGCGCTTCTGCTCGACGGGCGGGGCAGGGCTGTTGACGGGGCGGGGTCCAACCCGTAGTCTAGCCAGATAGCTAGACAGGAAAGCCCCATGTGGACGCTTCAGGATGCCAAGAACCGTTTCAGCGCCGTCGTCGAGGCGGCCCTGGCCGGGGTGCCGCAGGAGGTGACGCGGCGGGGCAGGCCGGCCGTGGTCGTGCTTTCGGCAGCAGAATATCACCGCCTGGTGGCCGGGGCCGCCCACGTGCGCGCGAGTTTCGCGGACCATCTGATGGAGTTTCCGGGTGCTGAGGTAGACCGCGCCTCGGCCCGCCCGCGCGATGTCACGTTCTGATGTTCCTTCTCGACACCAACGTCATCTCCGCGATCCGCAGGCCGGACCGCGCGCCACGGGTGGCCGCCTGGCTTGCAGGCAAGCCTGAAGAGACCCTGTTTCTCAGCGTCATCACCTTGGGCGAGATCGAGCGCGGCATCCGCGCGCAAGAAACACGCAACCCCGCCTTCGCGGCCGACCTGCGCGTCTGGCTCGACCGGACGGTCCGGCTCTACGCGGATCGGTTGTTGCCCTTTGGCCCCGAGGATGCGCGGATCTGGGGCAGGCTTTGCCATGACCTCGGACATGTCGGTGCCGACCTGATGATCGCCGCAACCGCCCTGCGCTGCGGCGCCATCGTCGTGACCAGCAACACTGAGGATTTCCGCGCAACGGGCGTACCGCTGGAGAACCCCTTCGCCGGGTGAGTGCGGGTGGAAGGCAAGCCTGCAAGGAAGGAACCGGGGTCCGTCGGGCCCGGTTGGGTCGGGGAAGGGAGGGACGATGCCCGTCATCCACCTCAGCCGGGTCCTGACACGGGCGCGCGACTCGCTCTGGCTTCGGCCCGCGATCTACGCGGTCATTGCGGTGGCGGCCCTGATCCTGGCCCCGACGATCGCCCCCATCCTGCCGGATCAACTTGTGCGCCTGATCGGCCTCGACGGAGTCTACGACCTGCTGAGTGCGCTCGCCAACAGCCTTCTTGCCGTCGCGATCTTCTCGCTCGGCATCCTCGCCTCCTCGATGCAGGTCGCGGCCAGTGCGGCGACCCCCCGGGCCCGGCCCCTTCTGATGAAGGACCGCACCGCGCAGAACGCCATCTCGACCTTCATCGGCGGCTTCATCTTCGCCATCGTCGGGATCGTGGGCCTCTCGACCAGCTATTACAACGATGCGTCCCGCGTGGTGCTGTTCTTCGCGGCCTGCGTCGTCATCGCGGCCGTCATCCTGGCCCTGATCCGCTGGATCGGGCGGTTGTCGAGCCTTGGGGACGTGTCCGAGGTGATCGACCGCCTCGAAGAAGCGACATCGGCGGCCCTCAGTACCCAGGCGCGCGATCCCTTTCTGGGCGGCACCCCCGCCAGTCCCCCCGAGGACGGCATCGACCTTTTTCCCGATGGGTTCGGCTATCTCCAGGCGATCGACATGACCGAGATCGCAAGGATCGCGGAAACGACGGCTCTTTTCCTGCTGGGCAGGCCGGGGGCCTATCTCGATCCCGCGCGTCCGCTGCTGTGCACGCGCCGCCCGCTGGACGAGGATAGCGCGGCCCGGCTGCGCGCGGCCTTCGTCCTTGGTCCGGACCGGCAGTTCGAGGGCGACCCACGCTTCGGGCTGGTGGTGCTGTCCGAGGTCGCCTCGCGCGCGCTGTCGCCGGGGATCAACGACCCAGGAACGGCGATCAGCGTGATCGGCACCTCGGTGGGCCTTCTGGCCGGCTGGGCGGAGGCGCTGGCCCCTGATCCGGAGGTGCGCCACCCGAACCTTCACGTGGTCCCGCTGGCGGCATCGGACCTGCTCGAGGATGCCTTCCGCTGGATCGCCCGCGACGGCGCGGCGCAGCTCGAGGTTCAGATTCGCCTCCAGAAAGGCCTGGCGACCCTCGCCGCCCACGATCCGGCCCTGTTCGGCCCCGCAGCCCGCGCCCTGTCGCAGGAGTCGCTCGACCGCGCGGCCCTTGCGATGCCACTGCCCGCCGACCTTGCGCGCCTGAGGCGCGAAGCGGGAAGGCTGTGGTCTGAGGCGTGAGGCGGAGGTGCGGGCCAGGTCCGGCGCCTAGGCGGTCGCCTTCTTCAGCGAGCGCCGGATACGCCCAAGCTGCCGGCGTGCCTTTCGGGCGGCAATCCTAAGCGCGGAATCGGGTGCGGGCAGAGCGAGGCCCAGTTGACGGGCCCGGTCGATCACATTCTGCCGCAGGCTTCTCGGCCCTGCGTCTGCTGCATTATTCACGCCCAAGCGGGTAATCCGATTTCGTTCCCGCCGATACAGACCGAGGTCAAACACCGCCCCGAACGCTTCGAGCTTGCCGAGTGACTCGAGCGCGATCATCGTCTGCGCGCATTTCCAGCACTGCGAGCAGTTGCGGCTTGCGCCGTTGATGAACCGCGTCGCAGGCGGTCCGACGCAGACATCCAGATGGCGATGTGCCATCGGGTTGTCGGCAAGCCCGACGATCTTGTCGAAACGGCTGACCCCGGCAAGAGCCGACTGGAACTGAAGCGCCTCGGTCGACAACAAGGGCTGAAAGGCTGGGTCGAGGTATTCGGTAGAACTCCAAGGTCCATAAGTAGCGCGGACGTATTCAACAGAACTGGAAGGAAGATACATCCCCATCCGCCTTTGCAGCACCAGACTGGCGGCCGCGTTTCGAAAGCCGACCGTCTTGATAAAACTGATCGGTCCATGAGCCCGGGCCGGCTGGAAAACATTATCCATGTTGGCCGAGAGCGAATAGGTCGTCATGCCTGCGCCGGACAGGACATCCTCGCAGCGCTGCCGGGCCCGGTCGACGCGGATCGACGGGTCCGCCGTGGCCCCGAAAGCCCCCACCTGATAGACGGCAACCCCCGTCAACCTTGCCCCTTTCAGGGCTTCAGGTCGTGTATAGCGGACATAGGTCGAAAGGCTGTCTACCCCGAAGGACATGCCGGTCACCACATCCTTCGTGCCGTCGCGATAGGCGGGCTCGGAGGTTGCCCCCGCCTCGATCCGGATCGGCTTGGCCAAGGGCTCGAAATTGTGGACGAGCGCTATGAAGTCGTTGCGTAGGTTCTCGAGCAGGATGGGCGAGAGGTCGGCCTCGATCACAAGGTCGCGCCCCATCAGCATCGCGGGATAGATCAGCGCGACGGCCGCCCAGTTTGGCTCGTCCACCTCGATCGCGTCCCTGTTGTCGGGATGGACATCGAACGACAGATGCGGACCGAACCCCTCGCCCCGGATGTC
>JANPJD010000057.1:0-11773 GCA_031425325.1 Rhodobacterales bacterium
GCCAAGCAGCTTTCGGGCGGCATCGGGCACCTGATGAAGAAGAACAAGATCACCGTTGTGATGGGCACGGCGACGATCAAGGCAAAGGGTCGAGTGTCGGTCGAGACGGCCAAGGGCACCGAAGAACTCGAGGCGCCTGCGATCATCGTGGCGACGGGCGCGCGGGCGCGCGAGTTGCCGGGGCTCGAGGCGGACGGCGATCTCGTGTGGACCTATCGCCACGCGCTTGAGCCGAAACGGATGCCGAAGAAGCTTCTGGTGATCGGCTCGGGTGCCATCGGGATCGAGTTCGCATCCTTCTTCAACACGCTCGGCGCCGAGACCACGGTGGTCGAGGTGCTGGAGCGAATCCTGCCGGTCGAGGATGCCGAGGTCAGCGCCTTCGCAAAGAAGCAGTTCGTCAAGCAGGGCATGACGATCCTGGAGAAGGCGATGGTGAAGTCGCTGGACCGCAAGCCTGGCGTGGGCGTGACCGCGCATATCGAGATCGCGGGCAAGATCGAGACGCGCGATTACGATACCGTCATTTCCGCCGTGGGCATCGTTGGGAATGTCGAGAACCTGGGGCTTGAGGCGCTGGGCGTCCAGATCGACCGCCGCCATGTCATCACCGACGAGTTCTGCCGCACCGGGGTCGAGGGCATCTATGCCATCGGCGACATCACCGGTCCGCCCTGGCTGGCGCACAAGGCCAGCCACGAGGGCGTGATGGTGGCCGAACTGATCGCGGGCGGCCATCCGCACCCGATCAAGCCGAACTCGATCGCGGGCTGCACCTATTGCCATCCGCAGGTCGCGAGCGTCGGCCTGACCGAGGAGAAGGCCATCGCGGCGGGGCATGAAGTGAAGGTCGGCCGCTTCCCCTTCATCGGCAACGGCAAGGCCATAGCACTGGGCGAGGCCGAGGGCTTCATCAAGACGGTGTTTGACGCAAAGACGGGCGAGCTTCTGGGCGCGCACATGATTGGCGCGGAAGTGACCGAACTGATTCAGGGCTACGTCATCGGCCGCACGCTCGAGACGACCGAGGCGGAGCTGATGGAGACGGTCTTCCCGCACCCGACTCTCAGCGAGATGATGCACGAGTCGGTCCTCGACGCCTACGGCCGCGCGCTGCACTTCTAGGGAAAACGGCGACAATCCGGGCGGCGGCGCAGAATTGGCTGCGTTGCCTGCCGGGATGGCCTTCAAACGCTTCAACTTCGCCGAAAATTGGACCCATTCCGCTGCGAGGAAAAGGGACACAATTCTGGTGGAGTATCATTGATGAAACGAATGATTGCAGGCCTTGCGGTCGTGCTGTCGCTGGCCGGGGGCGCGCAGGCGGCCACCGTGATCAACGGCGGGTTCGAGAAGCCGGGAACGTTCACGGGCAGATTCCAGACCTTCAGCGCAGGTTCGTCCGCGTTGATTGGCTGGAAGATCGAGACGGGGAGTGTCGATCTGATCAACCGCTACTGGCAGCCGTCCGAAGGCCGCTATAGCCTGGACCTCAGCGGCACGAGGGCGGCCACGATCTCGCAAGTCGTCGGCGGGCTGATTGCAGGCAAGGACTACCTGCTTTCCTTCGATCTGGCAGGCAACCCGGACGGATCGTTCGCGAAGTCGCTGATCGCGTCGGCGGCAGGAAGCTCGAAAACCTTCACGTTCCTGCAGGCTGGCAAAACCAAGGTGGCGATGGGCTGGACAGGCCAGACGCTACGCTTCCGCGCAACGGCCGATACGGCGGTCATCCGCTTCGCCAGCCAGAACAATGGCGCGATTGGCCCGGCACTCGACAACGTGGACGTGTCGCCCGTGCCGCTTCCGGCCAGCGCGGCATTGCTGCTATCCGGTCTGGGCGGTCTTGCGCTGGCGCGCCGCCGCCGCCGGACCTAATCGGCCACAGAGGCCAGCCAATCCATGATGGACGGGCGCACCGATTGTGCGCCCGTTCGCATTGCGTCGTCGATGACCGCGCGCGCCTCGGTCAGGTCGATCCGGCGCAAGAGGCTCTTGACCGGGCCGACCGAGGCAGGACGCATCGACAGCATGCGGATGCCCATCGCCGCAAGGCAGACGGCTTCGACCGGCCTGCCCGCATCCTCGCCGCAGAAGGACAGCGGCGTGTCGGCTGCGGCGCAGCGCTGGGCGACATGGTCGAGGAAGCGCAGGAAGCCCGTGCTCAGCGTGTCGTAGCGCCGCCGCACCAGTTCGTTCTCGCGGTCGGCGGCGAAGAAGAACTGCTTGAGATCGTTGCCCCCGATCGAGACGAAGTCAACCTCGGCGAAGAAGCCGTCCGGCGCGAAGGCGAGGCTTGGCGTCTCGAGCATCGCGCCCACCTCGACCCGCTCGGGCACCACATGGCCGAGGGCGGCCTCGCGGGCAAGCTCTCGGCGCAGGTGCTCGCGGGCAGCAGTGAACTCGTCGGGCTGCGCGATGAAGGGGAACATGACGGTCAGCGGTCGCCCGTGCGCCGCGCGGATCAGCGCCTGCAACTGCATCCGCAGCACGCCCGGCTTGTCGAGGCCGACGCGGATCGCGCGCCAGCCCATCGCGGGGTTCGGCTCGTCCTGCGGCTTCATGTAGGGCAGCACCTTGTCCGACCCGATGTCGAGCGTGCGGAACGCGACGCGCCGCCCCTGCGCCGCATCCATCACGCGCGCATAGATCGAGGCAAGCTCGCTGCGCTTGGGCATCTGGCTGCGGACGAGGAACTGCAATTCGGTTCGGAACAGGCCGACCCCTTCCGCCCCCGACCCTTCGAGCGAGGGCAGGTCCGCCATCAGGCCCGCGTTCATGTGAAGCGCGGTCACGGTGCCGCATGTCGACTGCGCGGGCAGCCCCTTCAGCGAGGCGTAGCGTTTCTGTGCCTCGGCCTGCATGGCGATCTTGTCGTTGAACGCGCGCGCGACCGTCTCCTCGGGGCGCAGGTGGACGATGCCCTGGTCGCCGTCGACGAGGATTGTGTCGCCGTTCAGCGCCTCGGACTTGATCCGCTCGGCATGGATCACCAGCGGGATCGCCAGCGCCCGTGCCACGATCGCCGCATGGCTGCCGACCGAGCCTTCTTCCAGCACCACGCCCCGCAGCCGGCGGCCGTATTCCAGCAACTCGCCCGGCCCGATGTTTCGTGCGACCAGCACCGGGTTGTCGGGCATGGCAGCCCCGGTGTCCTTGCCCTGGCCGGTCAGGATCCGCAGCAGACGGTTCGAGATGTCGTCAAGGTCGTGCAGGCGGTCGCGCAGATAGGGGTCCGCGACCTGCTCCATCCGGCTGCGCGCGGTCGACTGTTCCTTCTCGACCGCCGCCTCGGCCGACAGGCCCGCCTCGATGTCTTCCTCCATCCGGCGCAGCCAGCCGCGCGAGTTGGCGAACATCCGGTACGCCTCGAGCACCGCGATCTGGTCCTTGTCGAGCGTCTCGACCCGCAGAAGGTCATCGACCGAGACGCGCAGCTTGTCGACCGCCGCGCGAAGCCGTGCAATCTCGGCCACGGGATCGTCCGAGACGGGGTTCGTGATGACGACGCGCGGCTCGTGCAGCCAGACGCGGCCCACCGCCGTTCCTTCCTGTCCCACCCCGCCCCGGAACAGGACGGGGCGCTTGTGCTTGGCCGACATGGCCTCGCCCTCGCCTGCGAAGGCGCCAAGCTCGGTCATCTCGGCCAGCACCATCGCCACCACTTCAAGCGCGTAGATCTCGTCGTCGGAATAGCGCCTCGCCTCTTTCGACTGGACGACCAGGACGCCCAACCGCTCTCCGACCCGCTGGATCGGGACGCCGAGGAAGCTCGAATAGACCTCTTCGCCCGTCTCGGGCATATAGCGGAAACCGCGCTCCGCCGGGGCATTCCCGGTGTTGACCGGCGTGCCCGTGCGCGCGACGCGCCCCACAAGGCCCTCGCCCAGCTTCATGCGTGTCTGGTGGACGGCCTCGGGCTTCAGCCCCTCGGTCGCACACAACTCGAGCGTTTCGGGGTCGCGGAACAGATAGATCGAGCAGACCTGGCTGCCGATCGAATCCGCGATCAGCGTCGTGATGCGGTCAAGCCGGTCTTGCCCCAGGCCGGACTCGGCCAGGCTGTCGCGCAGCCGCCGGAGCAGCTTTCGGCTTTCGGAGTCTGCGCGGTCGGGCATCGGTGGTTCGGGCTTTCGGGCCGGGGCCAGTCATCCGCGACTTACACCATATTGGTGCGGAAGTGGAAACGGGTTTGGCGGGTCAGGCTTTTTCCAGCTCGAACGCTTCGTGCAGGGCCTGCACGGCCAGTTCCATGTACTTGCGGTCGATCAGCACCGAGATCTTGATCTCGGACGTCGTGATGACCTTGATGTTCACGTTCTCGGCGGCCAGCGCCTTGAACATGGTCGCAGCGACCCCCGCATGGCTTCGCATGCCGATGCCGACGACCGAGATCTTGGCGACATCGGTATCCACGACGAGGTCTGCATAGTTGATCGCACCGCTCGCCGCGGCATCCTCCATCGCCTTGCGCGCGCGCAAAACCTGGTTCGTGGGGCAGGAAAAGGTCATGTCGGTATAGGCACCGCCATCCTCGAGCTCCGAGATGTTCTGGACAATCATGTCCACGTTCACCCCCGCCTCGGACAAGGGGCCAAAGATCGCCGCCGCGATGCCGGGGCGGTCCTGTACCTTGACCAGCGTCATCTTGGCCTCGTCGCGGCTGTAGGCGACCCCGGAGACGACCTTCGATTCCATGATTTCATCCTCGTCGCAGACCAGTGTTCCCGAAGTTTCGTCCGCGTTTCCGTCATTATCCTCGAACGAGGACAGGACGCGCAGACGCACCTTGTAGCGCATCGCAAGCTCGACCGAGCGCGTCTGAAGCACCTTGGCGCCCAGCGAGGCCAGTTCCAGCATCTCCTCGAAGGCGATGCGGTCCAGCTTGCGGGCCTTGTCGGTGATCCGCGGGTCGGTGGTGTAGACGCCGTCCACATCGGTGTAGATGTCGCAGCGCTCCGCCCCGAAGGCGGCGGCGAAGGCCACCGCGGTCGTGTCCGACCCGCCCCGGCCCAGCGTGGTGATCCGTCCCTCGGGCGATACGCCCTGAAAGCCCGCGACGACCGCGACGCGAAAACCCTCGGCGAACTTCGCATCGATGTGGTCGCGCGGGATGTCGACGAAGCGGGCGGCGGAATGGGCGCTCGTTGTCAGGATCGGCACCTGCCAGCCCTGCCAGGACCGGGCCGGCACGTCCATCTCCTGCAAGGTCAGCGCCATGAGGCCCGCCGTCACGTTCTCGCCCGACGACACGACGGCATCGTATTCGCGCGCATCGAACAGGGGCGAGGTCTGCTCGACCCACCCCACGAGCTCGTTCGTCTTGCCCGACATGGCGCTGACGATGACGATCACGTCATGGCCACGCTCGACCTCGCGCTTCACCTTGGCGGCGGCGTTGCGGATCCGCGGCAGGTCCGCGACCGACGTGCCGCCGAATTTCATCACCAGAAGCGGCATCCGTCGTCCCCGCACCCTCAGGCTTTCTCCCGACCGCGCTTCCCTTAAGCGAAGGTCAGAGGCGCTGCAAGTCGTGCGGGTCCGGGGCCTTGGGCGGGGCCGTGCGGTCGTCCGGCGCGCCTTCGCCGAAGGTCTCGCGGACCGCATCCATAACGACGCGCCACCAGTCGAAGGTGTCGTCGAGGTTCTTCGGGCTTACACCGCCAAAAAGGTTTACGTCCATTTCGACCGACAAATCACCGTCGCGGTCGACATAGACCTTGGCAAAGCGATGCTCGCGGTTCCACGCCTCGGCGGCTTTCGGCAGATCGGGATCGTCGACGGTAAGGTAGGTCCAGAACTGGATCGACTGGCAGTCGCGCCCGTCCTCGCAGCCATAGAACAGCACCGAATATCGCTTGCCCTCGATCCGGCCATTGATCTGCGGGTCCCCGACACCGTCGATGGACAATTCGGCCGAGCCGAACCCGCGCGCGATCTCGAGAACCTTCTCGGGCTCGGCCGCCGTGACGAGCGCCGTCTCTGCCCGGGCGGTTGCTGCGAGAGCGACAAGGGCGAGGGCGGCGATCAGGGCAAGGCGGCGGGACATGTGCGCTCCGGGGACGGCCAGGTCAGCCTTGGCCATAGCTTACGTCCTATGCGGCCTTGCGCCAAGCCGAACCCTTACCGTCTTGCGCGCCCCGGTCGCCGCCAACCCCTTCCCACAAGACGGCACTTCCGCTACTCTTAGCGTCAGACCCGGAAAACCGGGCGAATTCCGAGGCAGGCAGCCGGGCGACCGGCCACAGGACAGAGCAGGCAATACATGACCGAGATGGTCTATGGCTCCATGCCCGCGCGGGTGGGCGAGCCCGTGCTTCCGCGTTGGTGGCGGACGATCGACAAGTGGTCGATCGCCTGCGTTCTGATCCTTTTCGGCATCGGGTTGCTTCTGGCGCTCGCGGCCTCGGTGCCGCTTGCTACCCGCAACGGGCTTGACCCGTTCCACTACGTTCAGCGGCAGGCTGTGTTCGGCGGCGTGGCGCTTTTTGCGATGACCGCGGTGTCGATGATGTCGCCCCATCTTGTGCGCCGCCTTGGCGTTCTGGGGTTCGTCCTGGCCTTTGCGGCGCTGGCGCTGCTGCCGGTCTTCGGGACCGATTTCGGCAAGGGGGCGGTGCGCTGGTTCTCGCTCGGCTTCGCCTCGGTGCAGCCGTCCGAGTTCCTCAAGCCGTTCTTCGTCATCCTCGCGGCCTGGCTGATCGCGGCCAGCCAAGATCTGAACGGGCCGCCCGGCAAGGCGTTGTCCTTCGCGCTCGCCATCGTCATCGTGGGCTTCCTGGCCTTGCAGCCCGACTTCGGGCAGGCGGCGCTGGTGCTGTTCGGCTGGGGGGTCATCTACTTCGTGGCCGGTGCGCCGATCGTGCTGATCGCGGCGATCCTTGCCCTCGTCGGCGGTGGCGCGATGATGGCCTACAATGCATCCGAGCATTTCGCCCGCCGGATCGACGGGTTCCTGACACCCGACATCGACCCACGCACGCAGCTTGGCTACGCCGCCAACGCGATCCAGGAGGGTGGCTTCTTCGGCGTCGGTGTGGGCGAGGGGCAGGTGAAGTGGTCGCTGCCCGATGCCCATACCGACTTCATCATCGCCGTCGCGGCCGAGGAATACGGCCTGATCCTGGTGCTGGTCATCATCGCGCTTTACGCGACCATCACGGTGCGCTCGCTGTTCCGGCTGATGAAGGAACGTGATCCTTTCATCCGGCTGGCAGGCACGGGGCTTGCCTGCATCTTCGGCGTGCAGGCGATGATCAACATGGGCGTCGCAGTGCGCCTTCTGCCCGCCAAGGGCATGACGCTGCCCTTCGTCAGCTACGGCGGCTCGTCCGTGATCGCGGCGGGAATCACGGTGGGGATGCTGCTTGCGTTCACGCGAGTCCGTCCGCAGGGCCAGATCGGCGACATCCTGTTCAAGCGCGGCCGCTGATGCCGCTTGCGCTCATCGCGGCCGGGGGCACCGGGGGGCACATGTTCCCCGCGCAGGCTCTCGCCGAGGCGCTGCTGGCCAAGGGCTGGCGGGTAGCGCTGTCGACCGATGCGCGCGGCGCGCGCTATGCGGGCGGCTTTCCCGACGCGGTCGCGCGCCGCGTGGTCGCCTCGGCCACGTTCGCGCGGGGCGGCGTACTGGCCAAGGCGCTTGTCCCCGCGCGGATCGGCGCGGGCATCGCGGGCGCAGTGCTGGCAGGCCTGCGCGAGCGGCCCGACGTCGTCGTGGGCTTCGGCGGGTATCCCACGATCCCCGCCCTCGCGGCAGCGGTGGCCTTGCGCCTGCCGCGCATGATCCACGAACAGAACGGCGTGCTGGGCCGCGTCAACACGCGCTTTGCGCCGCGCGTCGATGTGGTCGCCTGCGGCACCTGGCCCACCGCGCTGCCCGAGGGGGTCGAGGGGCTGCACACCGGCAATCCGGTGCGCGCGTCGGTGCTAGAGCGGGCGGGCGCGGGCTACATCCCGCCCGGCGACTATCCGATGAGCCTTCTCGTGATCGGCGGCTCGCAGGGCGCACGGGTGCTGTCCGAGATGGTTCCCGGCGCCGTGGCCCGGCTGCCCGAACGGGTCCGCCGCTGGCTGCGCGTGGCGCACCAGGCGCGGGCCGAGGATGCGGAGGCGGCCGAGCGCGCCTATGCCGAGGCCGGGATCAACGCCGAGGTGCAGCCCTTCTTCGACGACATTCCCCGCCGTCTTTCCGAGGCGCAGCTTGTCATCTCGCGCGCGGGCGCGTCCTCGGTCGCGGACATCAGCGTGATCGGGCGGCCGTCGATCCTGATCCCTATCGCCGCCGCGATTGGCGACCACCAGACCGCCAACGCACGCGGCCTTGTTGACGCGGGGGCAGCGATCCTGATCCCCGAAAAGCTGCTTGATCCCGACACGCTTTCGGGACACATCGCCTCGGTCCTCGGCCAGCCCGAGGCGGCACTCCAGATGTCGCTGAACGCGCTGCGGCAGGGGCGGCCCGACGCCACGATGCGCCTGGTCGAAATTGTAGAGCGGCTGGCAGAAGGACGGACGGCATGAACGCGGCGACGAAGCTGCCGATGGAACTCGGGCCGATCCACTTCGTGGGCATCGGCGGGATCGGCATGTCGGGTATCGCCGAGGTGCTGATGACGCTGGGCTACCGGGTGCAGGGTTCGGACGCTAAGGCCTCGAAGATCACCGAGCGGCTCGAGGGTCTGGGCGCGGTCGTATTCGAGGGGCAGCGCGCCGAGAATATCGGCGAGGCCGCAGTGGTCGTGATCTCGTCGGCGATTCGCAAGGGCAACCCGGAGCTCGAGGAAGCGCGGCGGCGCAAGCTGCCCGTGGTGCGCCGGGCCGAGATGCTGGCCGAACTCATGCGCCTGCGCTCGAACATCGCGATCGCGGGCACGCATGGCAAGACGACGACGACGACGATGGTTGCGACGCTGCTGGACCGGGGCGGGTTCGACCCGACGGTCATCAACGGCGGCGTGATCCACGCCTACGGCTCGAACGCGCGGGCGGGGGCGGGCGAGTGGATGGTGGTTGAGGCTGACGAGAGCGACGGCAGCTTCAACCGCCTGCCCGCGACCATCGCCATCGTGACCAATATCGACCCCGAGCATATGGAGCATTGGGGCAGCTTCGACGCGCTGCGGCAGGGCTTCACCGACTTCGTGTCGAACGTGCCGTTCTATGGGTTGGCCGTGTGCTGCACCGACCATCCCGAGGTGCAGGCGCTGGTTGGGCGCATCACGGACCGCCGGATCGTGACCTTCGGGTTCAACGCCCAGGCCGACGTGCGGGCGGTGAACCTGATGTACGAAAATGGAACGGCGCACTTCGACATTCTGCTGCAATCCGAAGGCGAAGGTTCGAAAATCGAAAGCTGCAGTCTGCCGATGCCGGGCGATCACAACGTCTCGAACGCGCTCGCGGCGGTTGCGGTGGCCCGCCACCTCGGCATGAAGCGCAGCGAAATCCGCGAGGCGCTGGCCGGGTTCGCGGGGGTGAACCGGCGCTTCACCAAGGTCGGCGAGGTCCTTGGCGGCGTGACGGTGATCGACGATTACGGCCACCACCCGGTCGAAATCGCGGCCGTCCTGAAGGCGGCGCGGCAGTCGACCAAGGGCCGCGTGATCGCTGTCCACCAGCCGCACCGCTACACCCGGCTGTCCAGCCTGTTCGACGACTTCTGCACCTGCTTCAACGATGCCGACGTGGTGGCAATCGCCGAGGTCTACGCCGCAGGCGAGGACCCAATTCCGGGTGCCAGCCGCGACGATCTCGTGGCTGGCCTGATCGCGCATGGCCACCGCCACGCCCGCGCGATCATCGACGAGGATGACCTCGCGCGTCTTGTGCGCGAACAGGCCCGGCCCGGCGACATGGTGGTCTGCCTCGGCGCGGGCACGATCAGCGCCTGGGCCAATGGTTTGCCCGCCAGGCTCGGGGGATGAGGGGCCGCGAAAGATCGCTCGCCTTTCGCGCGAGTGATGTGCAATGTCATGCAGGTGAGGAGGGATCGGAATGAGTTCCGCACTGCTCTTCGGATGCCTCTGGGTGCTCGCGGCGACGGCGACCGCCTTGCTGCCGATGCGCCGCCAGATGGTCCCCGGCATCGCGCTGCTGATCGCGGCCCCGTTCCTGCTGATCTGGATCGGGCTTGGCCACGGCGCGGGATGGGCGCTGGCCGCCTGTCTCGCCTTCGTTTCGATGTTCCGCAATCCGCTGATCTATTTCGCGCGTCGCGCGCTCGGGCGTCCCGCACCCCTGCCGCGCGACCTGACCGCCGAGAAGCGGTCATGACGGTGCCGCTCGCCCTGGCCCTCGGCTGGCTGATCCTCGCCAATGTGATCGGGATGCTGCCAAGCCGCGACCATCACTGGCGCGCTGCCTATGCCCTGATCGCTGTCGGCATCCCGATCCTTGGCTGGGTCACCTATGTCGAAGGCCCGCTCTGGGGCCTTCTGCTGCTCGCAGCGGGGGCGAGCGTGCTGCGCTGGCCGCTGATCCACCTGTGGCGCTGGCTGCGGGCGCGCAGACCGCAAGAACCGGCGGAATGACCGACCGTTCCCCTAGCGACCTTCCGGCTCCGCGTGGCACGTTGACCCCGGGCCGCCCTCTGGCCGACCTCACCTGGCTGCGCGTGGGTGGTCCCGCCGACTGGCTGTTCCAGCCTGCGGACGAGGCGGACCTTACGGCGTTCTTCGGCGCGCTCGATCCCGCCATGCCGGTCTTTCCGATGGGCGTCGGAAGCAACCTGATCGTGCGCGATGGCGGTATCCGGGGGATCGTGATCCGCCTCGGGCGCGGCTTCAACGCGATCACGGTCGACGGTGACCGCGTCATCGCCGGGGCGGCGGCGCTTGACGCGCATGTGGCGCGCAAGGCGGCCGAGGCGGGGCTCGACCTTACGTTCCTGCGGACCATTCCCGGCAGCATCGGGGGCGCGGCGCGGATGAATGCGGGCTGCTACGGCAGCTACGTTGCCGATCATCTGCTCGAGGTTCGCGCCGTCCTGCGCTCGGGGCAGGCGGTGACGCTGGCCGCCGCTGACCTCAACCTGCGCTACCGGCAAAGCGACCTGCCTGCGGGTGCCGTTTTGACCTCGGCGACCTTTCGCGCCGACCGCGCCGATCCTGCGGCGCTTGACGCGAAGATGACCGACCAGATTGCCCGGCGCGACGCGAGCCAGCCCACGAAAGAGCGCAGTGCAGGCTCGACCTTCCGCAATCCGGCGGGGTTTTCCAGCACCGGCCGCGCCGACGACCGCCACGACCTCAAGGCCTGGGCGGTGATCGACGCGGCGGGCCTGCGCGGCGCAAGGCGCGGCGGCGCGCAGATGAGCGAGATGCACCCGAACTTTCTGCTCAACACCGGGGGGGCGAGTGCCGCCGACCTCGAGGATTTGGGCGAGGAGGTCAGAAAAAGGGTTTTCGATCACAGCGGTTTGACTCTAGAGTGGGAAATCATGCGCGTCGGCGAACGGGACGCGTAGGATCGGAATAACAACAGGGGTCGCAAAGGCCCGGTCAGAGGCGGTGGTGGGCATGTCGAGCAGGGCAGCCCCCAAGGTGGCGATGTTGATGGGTGGCCTTTCCGCCGAGCGGGAAGTGTCGCTCGTCACGGGACGCGCGTGCGCGGCGGCACTGCGGGAGGCGGGATACGCTGAGGTGATCGAGGTCGATTGCGGCCCCGACCTTGGCATGCGTCTTGACGATCTGAAACCCGACGTCTGCTTCAACGCCCTGCATGGCCGCTGGGGCGAGGATGGCTGCGTGCAGGGCATCCTCGAATGGCTGCG
>JANPJD010000058.1:0-1619 GCA_031425325.1 Rhodobacterales bacterium
CGAGGTCAGTATCGCCCGCTCTGGCCCCGGATGAAAGGCACTGTCCACGATGCAGGACACGCCCGAGGTGCCGATCGTCAGCACCGTGTCGCCGGGCGTGGCGGCCCCCGCACCAAGGGTGGAGCCCATGTTGTCGCCCGCCCCGCAGGCGACGGGCAGCCCCGGACGCATTCGCCAGCGCCGGGCCAGGTTGGCGCGCAGGCCCCCCGCCGCATCCCAGGGCTGCACGATGGGGGGCAGATGGGCCCCATCCCAGCCGACCAACGCGCAAAGCCCGGCATCCCACCCGCCGGTGCGGCAGTCGAAAAGCTGCGTCCCGCCCGCATCGGTCGGGTCCGAGGCGACCTCGCCCGTCAGCGCAAGGCGCACGTAATCCTTGGTCAGCAGCAGCATCCGCGCGCGGTCCATCACCTGCGGCTCGTGCTTCGCCAGCCACATCAGCTTCGGTGCGGTAATCCCCGGATCGGGCTGGCCGTTCGTCCGCAAGCCGATCTCGGGGCAAAGCGCCAGCAGTTCGGCACATTCGGCTAGTGCGCGCTGGTCGTTCCACAGGATCGCGGGCCGCAGCGGGCGCAGGTCCGCGCCCAGCAGAAGCGCCGCGAGCATCTGGCCCGACAGGCCGATCCCCGCCACCGCCGACACGGCGTCTGGCTGAGCCGCCGCAAGATCGTCGAGGCAGGCGTAGACCGCAGCGACCCAGAGATCGGGGTCCTGCTCGCTCCACCCCACGCGCGGGATCGAGACGGCCACGGGACGCGCGGCGACGGCGATCACCCGTGCTGCATCCTCGATCAGGACCGCCTTGATCCCCGAGGTGCCAAGGTCGATCCCGACCGTCAGCACAAAAGCGCCCGCGCCGTCGCCTCGTCCGTCACGAAGCTGTCGATGACGCCGCGCCCCAAGGTGGCGCGGATCACCGGGACCTTGTAGGCGCCGCCGGCCGCGAGGATCACGTTCGGGATGCGCGCAAGGTCGTCCAGACCGATGCCGATGATCCGCTCGTTGATCGGATGGTCAAGGGGGCGCCCCTCGGCGTCGATCACGGTGCCCAGCACATCCCCCACCCCGCCCAGCGCCTGAAGGTCGGCGATGTTGACATCCGACGGCAGCCCGTCGCGCATCAGAAGCGAGCGCGGCGAAAGATCCCCCGCCGCCATGGCCATCGCATCGACCGTCCGCAGCTTTTCCAGCACCTCGCGGAACACGTCGAGCTGCATGATCGCGTCGCGGCTGGCCGCCGACCCGGCATAGAGGGGCGCGGTGAAATAGCTGTGCTGCGCGCCCAGAAGGTCCGCAAGCCGCGTCGTGATCTCGAACGAGTTCAGGTCCGAGCCGCGCGTGAGGCCGCCCATGACCGAAATCACCTCGAGGTCCGGCCGCTCCATCGCCGCGACGAAGCGGGTCGCGATGTTGAGCGTGCCGCCCCAGGACATGCCGAAGAGGCGCACCGCCGGATCGCCCAGCACCTCGGTCAGAAGATGACCAAGCGCCGCGCCGACGACGATCTGCACATCCTTCGGATCGAGCGGTGCCGGGGCAACATAGGCCTGCTTCAGACCCCACCGCGCCACCAGCCCCGCTTCCAGTTCCGCACAGGCGGCGAAGGCCGTGTTGAAGGT
>JANPJD010000059.1:0-4463 GCA_031425325.1 Rhodobacterales bacterium
GTCCCCAGATAGGCCTCGATCACCCGCTCGTCGTTCTTCACCTGATCGACCGTGCCCTGCGCCAGCACCCGCCCTTCGGCCATCACGATCACCGGATCGCAAAGGCGGGCGATGAAATCCATGTCGTGCTCGATCACGCAGAAGGTATAGCCGCGCTCCTTGTTCAGGCGGATGATCGCATCGGCGATGGTGTTCAGAAGTGTGCGGTTCACGCCCGCGCCGACCTCGTCGAGGAACACGATCTTCGCGTCGACCATCATCGTGCGGCCAAGTTCCAGCAGCTTCTTCTGCCCGCCCGAAATGTTGGCCGCGCGTTCGTCGGCAAGATGCCCGATCGTCAGGAACTCGAGCACCTCGTCGGCGCGGGCGCGCAGGCGCGCCTCTTCGGCGGCGACCGCCCCCCGGCGGAACCAGGCGTTCCACAGCGTCTCGCCCGACTGGCTGGCGGGCACCATCATCAGGTTCTCGCGCACCGTCATCGAGCCGAATTCATGCGCGATCTGGAAGGTCCGCAAAAGGCCCCGGTGGAACAGGTCGTGCGGCGGAAGGCCCGTAATGTCCTGCCCGTCCATCAGCACGCGGCCCGAAGTCGGCGGCAGGCGGCCCGCGATCACGTTGAACAGCGTCGTCTTGCCCGCGCCGTTCGGCCCGATCAGCCCGGTGATCGAGCCCGTCTCGATGCGGATCGAGGCCCCGTCGACGGCGTGGAATCCGCCGAAATGCTTGTGCAGATCCTCAACGACGATCATGCGACTTCCCCTTGGTGCCGCCCGTGCTTGGCGGTCGGAAACGACCGTGCCGGGGGCTTTTTTCATGACGACGGCCCGGGCTATGTGCCGGGCCGTCGCAACTTGTCAATCGGCGAAGGTCAGCGGAACTGCACGGTCTCGTACTTGCCGCCCTTGACCTCGAACTGGCGATAGCGCCCGGCGCTTTCGCCCGGTCCGATCAGTTCGACCGCCGAGGCCCCCTCGTAGTCGATGTCGGTGCCGGCCTTGATCAGCTCCAGCGCCTTGGCGATCTCGCCGGGATAGATCTTCTCGCCCGGTGCGTTCGCAACCTCAAGGACCTTGTCCTTGTAGACGCGCGGATCGGCCGACCCGGCCGACTGCATCGCCAGCATGATTAGCGCCGCCGCGTCGTAGCTTTCCATCGTGTAGGGCGACGAGGCGTCGAAGGGCGGGGTCGCTGCCGCACCCATCTCGGTCATCGTGGCCGCGCCGACGCTGTCGGACTGCGCCACCTGCCCGTACGAGCCGTCGAGCGCCGGACCGATGGCGATGGGCAGGTTGTCACCCACCATGCCGCCCGGAAGCCCGAAGGTCGAGAAGGCACCGGTGTCGAGCGAGGCCTGGATGATGCCCCGACCACCCTGGTCGAGGTAGCCCGCCACGACCAGAAGGTCGCCGCCAGCCGCCGCAAGGGCCGCGACTTCGGCGGAATAGTCTGCCTTGCCGTCCTCATGGGCTGCGTTGATCGTGACGGTACCGCCCTTGGCGATGAAAGAGGTCGCGATCGCGTCCGACAGGCCCTTGCCGTAGTCATTGTTTGTGTAGGTGAGCGCGATCGACTTCACGCCCTTCTCGGTCAGGATGTCGGCCATGACCTCTCCCTCGCGCGCGTCCGAAGGCGCGGTGCGGAAGAACAGGCCGTCGTCTTCGGCCGAGGTCAGCGCGGGCGAGGTCGCCGAAGGCGAGATCATCACGACGCCGTTCGGGCGTGCGACGTTCTGAAGAACCGCCCCGGTCACACCCGAGCAGTCGGCCCCGATGATCCCCGCGACGCCGTCTGCCGTGATCAGGCGTTCGGCGGCGGCGGTGGCGGCGGCGCTGTCGACGCAGGTCGAGTCCGCACGCACTGCCGAGACGGTCGCACCGTCCAGCAGCGTTCCAGCGGCATTGGCCTCGGCGATGGCCATCTCGGCGGCGGCAGCCATCGAGGTCGTGAGCGACTCGATCGGGCCGGTGAAGCCGATCAGCACGCCCAGCTTGATCTCTTGCGCGCTGGCGGCCCCGGCGCAAAGCGCACCGATGGCGGTCGCGGTGAGAAGTCTTTTCATTGGTATCTCCCAGTTGGATCGTTGTCCTGCGCCGCAAGCTAAATGGCTGCGTCTGAAAAGGGAAGCGCGGTGAGAGGCGGGTTTTTTCCCCGCCGCTCCGGGGATCGTGACTGGCTGCGTGCCCGCGCCGTTCCTATCTGTGAGGCCTAAGCCTAGCCCTTCAGCCGGAGCCGTCATGCGACCCTTCCTCCTTCCCGCCGCAGCCCTCCTCTGCCTTGCTGCTCAGGTCCCTTCGGTCGAGGCCGCACAGCGCCCGACCTCGTTGGGATCTGTGACGATCACCGAGATGGCGGGCGGGCTGGAAGAGCCTTGGGCCATCGGCTTCCTGCCCGACGGCGGCTTCCTTGTGACCGAGCGGGACGGTGCCCTGAAGCATTTCGGCGCGGACGGGCGCATGCAGGACGTATCGGGCCTGCCCGAGGTCGCCGCCATCGGGCAAGGCGGGCTTCTCGACCTCATGGTCCCGCGCGACTTCGCCCAGAGCCGCGAGATTTTCCTAAGCTTCGCCAAGCCGCAGGGGCAGGGCGAAGGCACGGCACTCGGTGTCGGGCGGCTGTCCGAGGACGGCACCCGGCTGGAAGGGTTTCGCACGATCTTCGAGATGGCCGAAGGCAGTTCCGGCGGCCAGCATTTCGGGTCGCGCATGGTCGAGGCGCCGGACGGCACCATCTTCCTTACCATCGGCGAGCGCGGCGCCAAGAGCCCGGCGCAAGACCCCGCGCGCCACGAAGGCTCGGTCGTGCATCTGAGGCGCGACGGGTCGCCCGCCTCGCCCGGCCTGTTCGGCGAGGGGGCGCTGCCCGACCTTTACAGCAAGGGCCACCGCAATCCGCAAGGAGCGGCTCTGGACGCCGAGGGGCGGCTCTGGCTGGTCGAGCATGGTGCGAGAGGGGGCGACGAGGTGAACCTGGTTCAGCCGGGGCGCAACTACGGCTGGCCCGTGATCTCCTACGGGCGCAACTACAACGGCCGCCGGATCGGCGAAGGCACCGAAAAAGAGGGCATGGAGCAGCCCGTGATGTTCTGGGACCCCTCGATCGCGCCCTCGGGCATGATGATCTATCAGGGCGAAATGTTTCCCGATTGGCAGGGCGACGTCTTCACCGGCAGCCTCAAGTTCGACCTGATCTCGCGGCTCGATCCCGAGGGCGGCTGGGCCGAGGAGCGCATCGGCACCCCCGAAACCGCGCGGGTGCGAGACATCCGCGAGGCGCCCGATGGGTCGATCTGGTTCCTGTCGGTCGGAAACGGTGCCGCCTATCGGATCAGCCGGGGCGAGTGACGGTCAGTTGAGCATGCCGCAGGTCGTGCGGATGCGGCGGATCGCGGCGTCGATGTCGCGGTTCCATTCCCCCGAGACGACCCGGACCCGGTCGCCGAAATCCTGCTGCACGGTGCCGACGACCAGCCCCGTCGGGGTAACAGAGCTTACCGCCGTTACCGTCCGGTCAATCTCGTTGCGCCGCGCACGCTGCAGAGCGTTGATCTGATCCTGCGGGTTGGCGCAGTCGGGCTGCTGCATCAGAAGTACCTGCTCGGACGGCGAGATGGTGGCGCAAGCCCCGAGGGCCAGTGGCAGCGCAAGAAGAAGGGCGGCGAAGGCAACCTGCATTGCGTCTCCGTTGGGGGCGGGCGGCCAAAAATGGCCGTACGGCTTGCCTATCATGCCGCAGCGGGCCGCACCATCGACGTCAGATCGACAGGCGTGCCACCACTGGCCCGGTCGATGCCCCATGCGTTCCCCGCTCGCGGTAGGGCGTGGTGTTGTAATGTGCCCGGTAGCATTTCGAGAAATGCGAGGGGCTGGCAAAGCCGCAGGCCAGCGCCACGTTGATGACGCTCATGTCGGTCTGCATCAGCAGGTTGCGCGCCTTCCCCAGCCGCAACTCCATGTAGTAGCGCTTCGGCGATCGATCGAGGTAGCGACGGAACAGCCGTTCCAGCTGCCGCGTGGACAGCCCCACGTCGCGCGCGAGAGTCGCGGGGCTGATCGGCTCCTCGATCGACTGCTCCATGATCTGGATGACGCGGGAGAGCTTCGGATGCCGCACCCCGATCCGCGTCGGAATCGACAGGCGCTGCGTGTCCTGGTCGGTGCGGATGCTCGAGTAGATGAGCTGGTCCGCCACCGCGCTCGCCAGGCCTTCGCCGTGGTCGTCGGCGATGATCTTGAGCATCAGGTCGATCGAGGCCGTTCCGCCCGCGGTCGTCAGCCGGTTGCCGTCCACGACGAAGACCGACTTGGTCAGCACGACGTCCTCGAACTCCTCGGCAAAGCTGTCCTGGTTCTCCCAGTGGATGGTGGCCTTCCTGCCATCGAGCAGCCCCGCCTTGGCCAGCGTGTAGGCCGCCGTGCAGAGGCCGCCTATGGTGACGCCGCGCCGCGCCTCCTTGCGGATCCAGT
>JANPJD010000060.1:0-11222 GCA_031425325.1 Rhodobacterales bacterium
CTCATCACCCGCGCCAACGCCGCCGTGCCTGCGGGCAGCAAGATCGCACAACTGCGCGCGCGTCAGGACAAGATGCTGGGCCTCGCATGACCGCGCCCGACAATCGGCCTTTCGCAATCCGCACCTATGCGCCCGAGGCGCTGCGTGAGGCGCTGCGGCGGATGTACCTGATCCGTCGCTTCGAGGAGGGAGCCGAGGACAGCTACACCCGTGGCCTGATCCACGGGACCATGCACCTGTCCATCGGGCAGGAGGCCAGTGCGATGGCCACCTGCATGGAGTTGACCGACGACGACAAGATCACCTCGACCCATCGCGGCCACGGGCATTGCATCGCCAAGGGTGCGGATGTGGGACGGATGTTCGCCGAGTTCTTCGGCAAGGAAACTGGGTACTGCCATGGCCGGGGCGGCTCGATGCACATCGCTGACGTCAAGACGGGCAACCTCGGTGCGAACGGAATCGTCGGCGGGGGGCTGCCCATCGCAGTGGGTGCTGCGCTGTCGGCCAAGCGGTTGGGCAAGTCGGACGTGACGATCTGCTTTTTCGGCGACGGCGCGAACAACGAGGGGGCGTTCCACGAGTCGCTGAACATGGCGTCGATCTGGAAGCTGCCCGTCATCTTCGTATGCGAGAACAACCAGTACGGCATGTCGACCTCGATCCGGCAGTCGACCGCCGTGGCGCGGATCTCGGACCGGGCTGCGTCCTATGCGATGCCCGGCGTCACGGTGGACGGGAACGACTTCTCGGCGGTGGCCGAGGCCGTGCATCACGCCATCGCCCGCGCGCGGGCCGGGGATGGCCCGAGCCTGGTCGAGAACATCACCTACCGCTGGCGCGGCCATTCCAAGTCCGACCGGAACCGCTACCGCACCAAGGACGAGATCGAAGAGTGGATGACCCGCGATCCCATCGCGCGGTTTCAGGGCGAACTCATCGCTCACGGCATCCTAGATGAGGGCGGGGCAAACGCCATCGCCGCCGCTGCCGTGGCCGGGATGGAAGCGGGCATCGCGTTTGCCAAGGCTAGCCCCTCGCCCGCCGTGTCGGATGTCACGCGCTACGTCTATGCCGAGGCGCTGGGATGAATGCGATGACCCCCGAGTCGGCCCTGCGGACCCTGACCTACGCGGAAGCGATCCGCGAGGCTATGGCGCTTGCGATGGAGGCCGATCCCACGGTCATCCTGATGGGCGAAGACATCGGCGTCTACGGCGGCGCGTTCCAGGTGACGCTCGACCTCGTGGACCGTTTCGGACCCGACCGGGTGATGGACACGCCGATCTCGGAGCTGGGTGGGGCAGGGGTCGCCGTGGGCGCGGCGCTGACGGGCCTCAAGCCGATCTTCGAGTTCCAGTTCAGCGATTTCGCGATGCTCGCGATGGAGCAGATCGTCAACCAGGCCGCCAAGCTGCGCTACATGCTGGGCGGCGAGGCTTCGGTGCCTGTCGTGTTCCGCCTGCCCTCGGGGTCGGGCACGGGGGCTGCCGCGCAGCACAGCCAGAGCATCGAGGCGTGGTTCGGCCATGTGCCGGGGCTAAAGGTGCTGCAACCCTCGACGCCAGAGGATGCCAAGGGGATGCTGCTCGCGGCGCTCGCCGATCCCGACCCGGTGATGCTGTTCGAGCACAAGCTGCTTTACAAGACCAAGGGCCATGTTCCGGCCGGTCATTACCTCACGCCCATCGGCAAGGCCGTGGTCCGCCGGACGGGCACCGACCTGACCATCGTCGCGGGCGCCATCATGCTGCACCGCGCACTCGAGGCAGCCGACCGGCTGGCCGCCGACGGCATTGACGCCGAGGTGATCGACCTGCGCTCGATCCGGCCCATCGACCGCGACACCATCCTCGCCTCGGTCCGCAAGACGGGACGGCTGATGGTGGTCTACGAAGGCGTCAAGGCCTTCGGAGTCGGGGCCGAGATCAGCGCGATGGTGGCCGAAAGCGACGCCTTCGACTTCCTCGACGCGCCGATCCTGCGGCTGGGCGCTGCGGATGCGCCGGTGCCCTACAACCCCGACCTGGAGCGCGCCTCGGTTCCGCAGGTGGATACCATCGAGGCTGCGGCACGTCGTCTGGCCCGCCGTGAGGTTTGATGGGGACGAGGTCTGAATGCCGGTCGAGGTGATCCTGCCCAAGGTGGACATGGATATGTCCCATGGCACGCTCGCCACCTGGCACGTGGCCGAAGGCGAGACCGTTGTTCAAGGTGCCGCGCTGTTCGACATCGAGACCGACAAGGCCGCGATGGAGGTCGAGGCCCCGGCGACGGGCCGTCTGCATGCCATCAGCGCAAAGCCGGGCGACAAGGTGGCCGTCGGCACGGTGATCGCGCTGATCTATGCGGACGGCGAGGCGGTGGACCTGCCCGCTGGCCCTGCACACGCCTTGCCCGAGGCGGCTGTCGCCGTCGCAGCCGAGCTTCCCGCCGTTGCCCCCGTGGCCGCGGTTGCCCCAACCGCCGGACTGCGCGCAACGCCCGCTGCCCGCGCAGCGGCGCGCGGTGCCGGACTGGCGCTCGAGGCTTTCACGGGAACCGGGCCGCAGGGCCGCATCCAGCGCGACGACGTGACGGCGCTGCTCGGTGCGCCTGCTGAACCGCCGACCCCGCTTCGGATGCCCGCCGTCTGGTCCCCGCAGGACGGCCCGCTGCAGTTCAGCCACCGCAAGGGCGCAGGCATTCCCATCGTCCTCATCCACGGCTTCACCGCTGACAGCCAAAGCTGGGCCCCGCTGGAAAAGGCGCTCGGCCCCGATCGGGCGCTGATCCGCATCGACCTGCCGGGGCACGGCCGCTCGCCCCGCCGCAGGGTGCGGGACTTTGCCGATCTGGCGCGCATGATGACCGAGGCTTTCGACGAGGCGACCCGGCCCTTCGAGGCTGTCCATCTGCTCGGCCATTCCCTCGGTGCGGCGCTGGTGCTCGCCACCGCCGACATTCGGGCGCGCCGCGTGGCGAGCCTGTCGTTGATCGCGCCTGCGGGCCTTGGCCCCGAAATCGACGCGGACACGCTGACCGGTATCGCCCGCGCCACCCGCACTGAAAGCCTAGCTCCCTGGCTGCGCCGCCTGACTGCCACGCCCGACGCGATCAGCGACGACTACGCCCGCGCCGCCATGAAGCAGCGCAGCGACCCCGCGTTGCGCGCGGCGCAGGCGGACATGGCCGAGGCGCTCTTTCCCGATGGGGTCCAGGCCTTCGACCTGCGGCCCGCGCTGTCGCGCCTTCGGATGCCGGCATGCGTGATCTGGGGGCGCCAGGATCATATCCTGCCCTACCGCCAATTGCTTGCCGCCGACGGAGAAGTCGCTATTCATCTGCTGACGGGGGCGGGCCACGTGCCGCAGATCGAATGCCCGGACAGGGTTGCGAGGATCGTCGCGCGGTCCCTGGCGGCGGCAGAAGCCCCCGTCTGACATGACTGGAACCAGGATCGGCCCATGCAGCCCGCGCCACAGCCGATCAGCGCGCAAAGTGAAGCGGATCGCCTGCGCGCCCGGGCGGTTTGGCTTTATCATGTCGAAGGCTGCACCCAGAACGACATCGCCACCCGTCTGGGCATCAACCGGGTCATGGTCGTGCGCCTGCTGGCCGATGCGCGCCGCCGGAACGAGGTGCGGGTCCTCATCTCGGCACCGCTGGCCGACCTTGTCGAGCTTGAGCGCGAGGTCGAAATCCGGTTCGGGATCGGCCGGGTCATCATCGCTCCCTTCGCCAATCCGACCGAGGACCCGGTCCGCGTCATTGCGGCGGCGGCGGGGAACTTCCTGTCGGTCCTGATGAAGTCGGGGATGACCGTGGGAGTCGGCTGGGGCCAGACGCTTTACAACACGCTGCCCTTCATCTCTGGCGCGTCGCTGACCGATTTCCGGGTCGTCTCGCTGCTGGGCGGTATCGCGGCGGCGCGGCGGTTCAACCCCGCCGAGTTCGCCTGGCAGTTCGCCGAGTTGTTCCAGGGCGAGGGCTATCTGATCCCCGCCCCCGCCGTGGTCGACAGCCCCGAGACGAAACACGCCCTTCTGGAACGGTGCGGCCTGTCGGCGATCTTCGAGCTTGCCGAGAAGCTGGACGTGGCACTGCTGTCGGTGGGCGGCATCACGGCGCTGACCACAAGTTACCGGACGGGCTACATCACCGAGGCCGACCGCAGGTCGCTGATCGAGGCGGGGGCCGTTGGCGATGTGCTTTACAACTTCATCGACGAAGCTGGATTGCCCGTGCCGCATGAGGTGAACGACCGCGTGATCTCGGTCAACCTGCGGCATCTGCGCCGCACGCCTGAGCGCGTTCTGATCTCGGGCGGCAAGGACAAGGTCATCGCCTTGCGCGCCGCGATCTGCACGCTTCAGCCGACGACGCTGATCACGGATGAGCAGACCGCGCGAAGCCTGATGCTGATCCGGTCTGCAAACGCGTAAGGTTGGGCAGCGTCACGCCGCATGTAGCGCGGCGTGACGCAAGGCGCTTCAGCGGTAGGGGTAGCCCGCCTTTTCCATGTTCGCGGCGTAGGTCTTGAAGACTTCGACGACGCGGGCGGCACGGGGGCTTTCCGAGGCGATCTCTTCCCAGAAGCCGGCCGAGTCGGTGATGACCTGCGCCCACTCCGCCTCGGGCAGCGAGGTCAGCTCCATCTTCTCGCCCTCGACACGAAGCTTCGCCTCGCCGCCCCAGTACCACATGTTGCGGTAGTAGTGGCTCTGGTCGATGGTCGAGCGGTAAAGCTGCTGAAGATGCGGCGGCACCTTGTTCCAGCTTTCGGTGTTGGCGAAGTAGCTGCCGAACCACGCGCCGGTGACCGAGTTCGACAGCGCGTACTTGCATACGTCCGCCCAGCCGACCTCGTAGGCCTCGGTGAAGCCGCACCAGGCGACGCCGTCAAGCTCGCCCGTCTGCATTGCGACCTCGACGTCGTCCCACGGCACGGTCACCGGGATCAGGCCGTAACGCGACAGGAACTTGCCAGCGGTCGGCACGCCGAAGACGCGCAGGCCCTGCATGTCGGCCAGACTGCGGATCGGCTTGTCGACGGTGAAGATGTGCAGCGGGTCCCAGGCGCCCGTCGACAGCCAGGTCACGTTCTCGACCTCGCCATAGGCTTCGCGCCAGATCTCGTCGAGCCCGTAATACATGAACATCGCCGCCACATCGAGGCTGTAGCGCGTGGCGAACGGGAAGTAGCCGCCGAACACCGAGATGTCGACCGGCGAGGCCATCGTCGCCTCGTCGGACTGCACCGCGTCGATCGTGCCGTTCTGAAGCGCGCGGAACAGCTCGGCCGTCGGCACGAGTTGGTCGGCGTAGTAAAGCTCGATCTCCATCTCGCCGTTCGCGGCGGCGTTGAACGCCTCGATCTGCGGCTTGATCACGTGCGCGCCCAGCGGCGCCCCCGAATAGGTCTGCAGCCTCCACTTGATCGGGGCCTGTGCGCGCACGATCGCGGGCGCCGCCAGCGCAGCGGGCACGGCAAGGCCCGCAGTCGCAAGGAAGCGGCGTCGGCTGGCCAGGATCTTTGCCGAGGGCGAGAGGTCGGAAAGCGTCATCATCTTCTCCTTGCTGGATCTTCGGAAAGGTCGGGCGCCTGTCGCGCCTCTTGGGGTCAGTTGAATTGCCGTGGCAGCCACATTGCGATGTCGGGGAACATCATGACAAGCGCGATGCAGCCGATCATCATCAGCACGAACGGCCAGATCGAGCGATAGATGTCGACCAGCGTGATCTCTTTCGGCGCAAGTCCCCGCATCAGGAACAGGTTATAGCCGAACGGCGGCGTGATGTAGGCGATCTGACAGGTCATCGTGTAGAGGATGCCGAACCAGACCATCTGCCCGTCGATGCCAAGATCGAGACCGTCGACCAGCGGCACATAAAGCGGTGCCACGATGACGAGCATCGCCGTGTCGTCAAGGAACATCCCCATCAGGATGAACGACACCTGCATCATGATGATGACCTGCCAGGGCGTCAGCTCCCAGTTGGTGATGAAGATGTTCTCGATGGCGCGGACAGCGCCGATCCCGTCGAAGATCGACGAAAAGGCGAGGGCGGCGAGGATCAGCCAAAGGAACATGCACGAGATGGCAAGCGTCTTGCGCGCCGTCTCGTGGATCAGGGACCGCGTGAGACGGCCCTTCCACCAGGCGGCAAGCGTGGCCGAGGTCGCGCCCACGGCCGAGCTTTCGACAAGACTCGTGAAGCCCATCAGGAACAGCCCGATCATCGCGAAGAAGATGAGGAACGGGATGATCCCAGCCCGCAGAAGCGCGAGCTTCTCGGCCAGCGGCATGTTCAGTTCCTCGTCCGACAGCCGCGGGGCGAGGCTCGGGTTCACTTTCACGCGGATGTAGATGTAGACGCAGAAGACGCTCGCCATCAGGATGCCCGGCCCGATTCCAGCAAGCCAAAGCTGGCTGACCGGCTCTCGCGCGATGACGCCGTAAAGCACCATGACAACCGAGGGCGGGATCAGGATGCCCAGCGTCGATCCGCCCTGCACTACGCCCGTTATGAGCACCTTGTCGTAGCCGCGCCGCAGCATCTCGGGGAGGGCAATGGCCGATCCGATGGCCATGCCCGCCACCGAAAGCCCGTTCATTGCCGAGATCACGACCATCAGCAGGATCGTCCCGATGGCCAATCCGCCAGCGAAGCGGCCGAACCAGACGTGGAACATCCGGTAGAGGTCCTCGGCGATGCCTGACTCGGACAGCACATAGCCCATGTAGATGAACATCGGCAGCGTCAGCATCGGGAACCAGTTGAACAGCTTGAACGTGGCGTTGAAGGGCATCTCGACCCCGCCCGTCCCGTAAAGCAGCAGAGCTGCCCCTGCCGCGACGAAGCCGACCGCCGCGAACACGCGCTGCCCGGTCAGCATCAGTGCCAGCATCGACGCGAACATCAGAAGCGCGATTAGCTCGTAACTCATACAAGGTCCTCGCCGCGCAGAACGGCCCAGTGCTTTAGGAAAAGCGAGATCGTCTGGAGGATCATCAGCCCGATGCAGAACAGCATGAGCGCCTTGATTGGGATCATCGACGGGTTCCAGATCGAGAAGCGCCGCTCGTCCGTTGCGATGGCGTATTCGAGGCTCGAGACAGAGCCGATCATCATCACCACCAGATAGAACATGAGGCAGCCGAGCGTCACGAGATCCATCCGCGCCCGGCCCCGGTCAGAGAGGTGGGAATAGATCAGGTCCATCCGCACATGGTCGTCGTTCTTCAGCGTCACGGCACCGCCAAGGAAGAAGTACGCAGCCAGCGTGAATTGCGCGAGTTCGACGCACCAGTGCAGCGGAAAGTGGATGACGTTGCGGGTGATCGCATCCAGCAGCAGGACCGCGATCATGAAGAACACAAGGTACATGGCGACCAGCCCGACGCGGTCCGTCCAGCGATCGACCACGCGCACATAGGTTGCAGCAAACTTCGGCATCGGTCCCCTTCCCAGTGAATCACTGACGTCACAAAGTCTTAACGTCGGCCTGTGCCAGCACCCGCGCAAAATCACCTACGGGCGGCGTCTCGGTCAGGAGTGTTGCAATCTCGGCGACGCCGCAGACGCGATGCGGGGCACGTCGGCCCAGTTTCGAGGCAGCCGCAACAATCACCGTGCTGCGCGCGTGCTGGTGCATCGCGCGTGCCACCTCCGCCTCATCTAGGTCGGCATCGAGGATGGTGCCGTCGGCATCCAGCGCGGCGGCGGTCAGGATGGCGCGGTCAGGGCGAAAGTCGGCGATCTGGCGCAGCGTCTCGGCCCCCACGGTCTGGGCGTTGTCGGCGACATATCTGCCGCCCAGCAGAATGACATGCGCGTCCGACCCGTCGAAGGCCCGGGCGATGCGGACCGAGTTGGTCACGACCGTCAGCCCCGGCGTGTGCCGCAAGGCATGGGCGCAGACGAGCGTAGTCGAGCCCGTGTCGATGAACACCGTCTCACCGGGGACGACGAGGGCCGCCAGTTTCGCCGCGATGACTTCCTTCGCCTCGGCGTCCTCGGCCATACGTTCGGCGAAACTGCCTTCGAGCGGTGCCTGCGCGGCGCGCGCGCCGCCATGCACCTTCTGGATCAGACCCGAGCGCGCGAGTCGGCCCAGATCGCGGCGCACCGTCTCGGCCGAGACCCCGAAGCGCGCCGCCAGCGCCTCGACCGACTGTGCGCCGTTTCGGGAGACGATGCGGGCCATCTCGGTCTGGCGATCTTCGGGCGTCATGACCGAAGGAAAGCCAGCGGCGCTGACCAAGTCAACGCTGAACTATACGAACCAGTCCAGTTTTCTGCACGATCGGGCGCTGTGTTGACCGTTCGGGCAAGGATCACTAGGCTTACCAAATGGCCCGAGCGATGACATGACGGTTTCGTCCACCCTGACAGGGGCCTTCGACGCCGCCGTAATCGGTGCGGGCGTGGTCGGCTGCGCCATCGCCCGGCGGCTGGCGCTGGCGGGCCTGCGGACCGTGGTGATCGAGAAGGCCGACGACATTCTCGACGGTGCGTCCAAGGGCAACAGCGCGATCCTCCATACCGGCTTCGACGCGCCCCCCGGCTCGCTCGAGGCGCGGCTCGTGGCCGAGGGGCACGCCGAGTATCTGGCGATCCACCAGCGTCTTGGCCTGCCGCTCGACCGCGCGGGCGCGCTGGTGATCGCGTGGACCGAGGCCGAGGCGGAAGCGCTGCCACGTCTGATCGCCCAGGCCCACGCGAACGGCGTGACGGATGTGGAGCTGCTGGACGCCGCCGCGACGCGCAGGCTCGAACCGGACCTCGCCCCCGGTGTGCGGGCGGCCTTCCGGGTGCCGCGAGAGTTTCTGATCGACCCGTGGTCGGCGCCGCTTGCCTACCTCACACAGGCCGTGGCGAACGGCGCGAGCCTGATGCGGGGGGCCGAGGTGGCATCGGGGGCCTTCGACGGGGCCCGCTGGCGGCTTCGGACCACGGCGGGGGATGTCGACGCGCGCCTCGTCATCAATGCGGCGGGGCTTTACGGCGATGTGGTCGACCAGCGGCTGACAGGGCACAGCGCCTTTGCCATTCGCCCGCGCAAGGGGCAGTTCGTGGTCTACGACAAGCCTGCGGCGGCGCTGACTTCGCACATCCTGCTGCCGGTTCCGACCGAGATCACCAAGGGCGTCGTCGTCTGCCGCACGGTCTACGGCAACCTCCTCGTCGGGCCGACAGCCGAAGAGCAGGACGACCGGCAGGCGGCGGTTCTGGTGCCCGAGGCGCTGGACGCCCTGCGGCAGCGCGGCGAAGCGATCCTGCCTGCGTTGCGGGGGCACGAGATCACGGCGGTCTATGCCGGTTTGCGGCCCGCGACCGAGACGAAGGACTACCGTATCTCGGTCGATGCCGAAGCCCGCTATGTGACAGTGGGGGGCATCCGGTCGACCGGCCTCAGCGCGGCGCTTGGCCTTGCGCGCCATGTCGAAGAACTGATCGCTGGCTTCGCTCAGGCCAGCCCGCCCCCGCACCCTGTCTGGCCGACGGTGCCAAATATCTCCGAGGCGGCACCGCGCGACTGGGCCACCCCCGGTCATGGCGGCATCGTCTGCCATTGCGAGCTTGTGACCCGCCGCGAAATCATGGCGGCGCTCGACGGCCCGCTCGGCGCGCGAAGCCTCGGCGGGCTGAAGCGCCGCACGCGCGTGACGATGGGGCGCTGCCAGGGCTTCGCCTGCACGGCCGAGCTAGCGCGCCTGACCGAGGGCAGGTTCGCCCGGCCCATGGCGGGACATGCCGATGCCGACTGACCCGGTGGTCGTCATCGGCGCCGGTCCCGCAGGCCTCGCGGCGGCGACATGGCTTCGGCGGCAGGGTGCGGGTCCGGTTCTGGTGCTGGAGCGCGAGGCCGAGGCGGGCGGCGTGCCGCGGCACTGCGGCCACTTCCCCTACGGCCTGCGAGAGTTCCGGCGGCTGATGCGCGGCCCCGACTATGCGGCCCGGTTGGTGGCCGAGGCGCAGGCGGCGGGTGTCTTGATACGAGCCGGATGTTCGGTGCTCGCGCTTCGCCCCGGTCCCCGGCTGACAGTCACCTCGGACGCAGGCGTCGAAGAGATCGCCGCCTCGCGCGTGCTGATCGCGACCGGTGCGCGCGAATCCTCGCGCGCTGCACGGCTGCTTGGCGGCACAAAGCCGGGCGGCGTATTGGCAACGGGCGCGCTTCAGGGCCTCGTCTATCTTCAGGGGATGCGCCCGTTCCGGCGGCCCGTCATCCTGGGGACCGAGCTTGTGTCCTTTTCCGCGATCCTGACCTGTCGGCACCTTGGTATCCGCCCCGTCGCGATGATCGAGCCGGGCGCCAGCACCACCGCGCGCTGGCCGACCGGCCTCTTTCCCCGTGTCCTCGGCATTCCGCTGCATCTCGGCACCGAGCTTGTCGAAATCGAAGGGCGCGAGGCCGTCACCGGCGTGGTTGTGCGCGGGCCGGACGGCGCCACGCGGCGGATCGCGACGGACGGGGTGATCGTCTCGGGGCAGTTCCGGCCCGAAGCCGCGCTGCTGGCGGGCACGCATCTGGCCCGCGACCCCGCGACGGGCGGCCCCGAGGTGGACCAGTTCGGTCGCTGCTCGGACCCCGGCTTCTTTGCGGCTGGCAACCTTTTGCGCCCGGTCGAGACGGCGGGGGCCTGCTGGGCCGAAGGGCGGACGGTCGCGCGCGCCCTGCTGCAAAGCCTGCGGGGCGAGTTGCCGGATGCGGGCGGCCAGCGGATTGCAGTTGGGGGCGATGCGCTGAAATATGTCGTGCCGCAGCGCGTGGCCGGGGGCGGCGGCGCGCCTGCCTTGCCGGTGTTGCAACTGCGAATGAACCGGGCTGCACGGGGCAGCCTCGTGTTCTCGCAGGGCGCTGCGGTGCTGGCGCGTCAGTCGTTGGACAGCCGGCCCGAACGCCGGATCACGATGCCCTTGCCTGCCACATCAGGGTCCGGGCCGCTGACGATCACGCTCGAGGAGACCGTCTCGTGACCGTCCTTGCGATTGATCAAGGCACGACCTCCACCCGCGCCTTCCTCATGCAGCCCTCGGGCGAGATGCGGCAGGTGGCGGCTCTGAACCATCGCCAGATTTATCCCGCGCCTGACCACGTCGAGCATGACGCGGAAGAGCTTCTGTCGAACCTTCGCGCCTGCCTCGACGCTGGGTCCGAGGCCTCGACGCTGCGCGCTGTCGGGATCGACAACCAGGGGGAAAGCTGCCTCGCCTGGGATGCAGAAACGGGC